>CANGLU010000087.1 GCA_947455025.1 Hyphomicrobiales bacterium | reverse complement strand
GGCGGCGCATAAGGAGAACTAAGCCATGATGCAACGTACAAAAATCGTCGCTGAAGATAGCCGTGAGGCCATGGCCCGCGTGATGAAGCAATGCGGCGAAGACGCTGTCATTCTTTCAACCCGCAAGGTCCCAGGCGGCATTGAAATCATTGCCGGTCACGAACCGAAAAAATCCATGTTCGCGTCCCTTGGCCTTGAGCGCAGCTTCGGCTTGGACGACGAGGAAGAGAACGAGGAAACGGAAATCGTTGAGCGCAGCATACCTGCTCCATCGGCATCGCATGCCGGCAAGACATTCCAGCAAGTGCTCGCGGAAAGCGGCCGCGCGGCTGATTTGCTCCGCCCCTCTGCTTTTCAGTTCAAGCCTGCACCAAAGGAAGAGACGCCCGAGCCAAAGGCGGCTGAAAAGCCAAAATCCGAAACGGTTGACTCATCCCGCCTTGATGCGATCGAGCGTTCGGTTCGTGAAATGCGCGCTATGCTCGGCTCTGAAATGATGCTGAGCGGATTGAAAACAGCCGGCGCATCGCCCGCACTGATCTCCGTGTTCTTGGCCCAATCCGGCGCGCTTGCTTCTGTTGATCCGGACCGTCGTTTCGCCAAATTCCTGGCCGACCGGATGGTGCATAAAGCACCGCCACAACTAACCGGCGGCCCGCGTGTTGTTCTAACCTTGGGACCAAGCGGCTCGGGCAAAACGACGCTCCTCGCCCAGATGGCGGCCCGTGCGCGCATGGAATCGCCCGACGAGAAGTTGACCTTTGTGAATGCCGACGCTTCGCGCTTTGGTGCCGCCGAGCAATTGCGCGCCTATGGACGCATTCTCGATGTACCGGTGATCGATGTCGAACATCCTTCCGAATTGGCAAAGCTGACAAAAAATTCGGGGCAGCGCCTGTCGCTCTTTATCGATATGCCAAGCCAGCCGCATGAAAACAGCGCGTTGCTGGATATTCTTGAACGGCACCGCGAAGAATTGCCGAACATGACCAGCGTTGGTGCCATTGCATCCAATCTTTCGACCGATGCGATCGACAGAATCTTGACACGCTACCCCAACCTCGACGCTCTCGCTTTGACGAAACTGGACGAAGCACCGCTCAATCTCTCGACATTCAGCCTTTTGAGTCTGCGTGGCCCGGGAATTGCTTATCTTGCTTCGACTTCGCATCTTGTGAAAGGCTTAATGGCTGTCGATTCGGAAATGCTAGAAAGCGTCATTCACGCAAGCTTGGTCGGCAGTGAAGCCGAGCAGCTCAACTAACGGAATTGGGTATGAAACGTCCGCAGGCTACAGCCATCACGAGCGGTAAAGGCGGGGTCGGAAAGACAAATCTTTCCGTCAACCTGGCCCTCGCCCTTCACCGCGCCGGACAAAAGGTGGGTGTTTTCGACGCCGATCTGGCGCTCGCTAACGCCCATCTCGTGCTTGGTTGCCGTCCGAACCGGACGATTGCCGACACGTTGTCGGGATCATGCACCATGGCGGAAACCATCGTCGAATCCCAACATGGGGTGAAGATGATTGCCGGTGGTAGCGGCCTGGCCGAGGTGATGGGATTATCCGACGAAACGCGGCAAAAGATTATTCGCGGCTTCAGCGAATTATCCGGCGAGCTTGATCATCTGATTGTCGATACGGCAGCGGGTGTTGAATCCAATGTGATCGATTTTGTGGCCGCATGCGACCGCGTGATTGTCGTTGTGATTGGCGAGCCTACCGCTTTTGTGGATGCTTATGCGTCGATCAAAGTGTTGCATCAAGAAACCGGACGCGAGCGGTTTGATATTATCGTGAACCGTGCGCCGAGCCTTGCCCATGGCGACCAGATTTTTTCGCGCTTCAGAGCGATCACCGATAAATTCCTCAAAGTATCGCTCAATCATTTGGGCACCGTGCCGGATGACGAAAAATTGGGCCGCGCCGTTGGCAAATGCGAGCCGGTCATTTCCAGTTTCCCCGACTCGCCTTCGGCCAAAGCCATTCTGAAAATCGCAGAGCGCATTCGCTCCACCGAACCACCGATGGTGGACGAAGGAGCAATCGGGTTTTTCCGTCCTATGCCGGATTATGTCCGGGCCGCGGCAAAGGGAGCCTGATCCAATGGGACTCCGAGCCTATCCCCTCACCGCCAATAACAGCGATGCCATTAATTCTCTGGTGCGAACGCATATGCCGTTGGCACGCAAGATTGCGTGGCAAATTCATGGCCGCGTGCGGGATTTGCTCGATATTGACGATATGATCCAGATTGGCATGACGGCGCTGATTGAAGCAGCGCAGCGTTTCCAAGACACGGGCGAAGCCACTTTTGGCTCTTATGCTTCTATCCGCGTGCGCGGCGCTTTGGTCGACCATGTCCGCAACAATCTGACTTTGACGCGCACCGCAGTAGCGCGGCGCGATCAGATTGCCGCAGCCCGTCGCGCAGTCGCTTCCGAAGGCGGCAACAGCGATGACCTCACTTTGGTCGCGCTTAAATTGGGAATTAGCATCGCCGAACTGCAAGGCTGGAACGATCAAATCAGCCGCGTTGCCGATAAATCACTTGATGAAATCTATGATGACCATTCGGTATGGTTTGCCGATGAAAGTCCGACACCGGAAAACGCGCTTCTGACCATGGAAATGCGGCACCGCCTCGTGGCCAATCTCAAAAAATTGCCCGAGCGCGATGCGATGGTGCTTCAGCTTTATTATGTTGAAGAACTCAATTTGGAAGAAATCGCCGAAACCCTATCGGTATCGGTCGGACGCATTTCGCAGATCAAAAAAGCAGCCGTCGGCCAGCTCAGGAAATGGATGACGGAGGACTAAGAATCTCCATACGGTCATAGACCAGATATTCATCCATCCGGCCGATTTTGATCGAATGTTTAATTTCCGCCAAGACCTGCTCAATCAAATCTTTTGGCGCAACGCCTAAAACAAGTTCCTGATCGCCCTTTTTGGTCAAAGGCAATAGGCGGCCATCCCATTCGATGGAAATCACGACATTGCCATCCTGGATCTGGACAATGTGATGCTCATCGCGCCAACGGCCCGGAATAAACACTTCCGTGAG
>CANGLU010000086.1 GCA_947455025.1 Hyphomicrobiales bacterium | reverse complement strand
AGGGGTTGAGTCAACGCCGAAGACTTTTTCGGCCCGATCTCGAACGGCGTTCACGGCGTCATAGATGGATTGGTTTTTCAAGCAGGCTTCGAAAGATTCCTGTGTGAAACCGGCCTGTTTGACCGTTGCCAACAGAGATTCTGACGGATTGGCGGTGCCTGACCATGATTTTTGCTGCGTGAACAGCAAATCGACCATGGCGTAATATTTGTCATTGCCATTGCAGCGCGCCAGCATGAAGGCGGCGGTTGCTAAGGGATCAAACGGAAATTCGCGCAAAACGAAGCGAACTTTGCCCGTATCAATGTATTTTTGCTTCAAAACAGGGAAAGTTGCCGTGTGGAAACGGGCGCAATGGGGGCAGGTCATCGAGGCGTATTCGATGATCGTGACCTTGGCGTCGTCTTTGCCCAAATACACATCGCCCAAGGGGCCGGGGATCTTCAACTCTTCGTCTTTGGTGGCTTGGGCGTGCGCGAAGGACGCCGGCAATGCCGCCGAAATACCAATGATTCCAAGAGCTTCGAGGATTTTGCGGCGGCTTGGCATAGGGCTTTCCTTTGTTGCTAGGGTCGGTTGATTAGCAGGGCCGAGCGGGCTCTGGCAAGCGTTTCAGGATTGGGTTGGTCGATCCGACAAAATGCCGGAACCCAAGCGGACCAAGGCTTCGCGCAAGCCTTCATCGGCCATCGTTCCGACCGTGCGCTCGGCCTCGGCGATGGCTTCGGCGCTTGGGGCAGGGCGGGGTTTTCGCGGTGGGTCTTTGCGGACAGGTCCTTGTTTTATAACGATTTTTCCGATGCACCGCCAGCCATAGCGGGTATTGACCCGCTCCATGAGCACGGGCGCTTGGTGCTGAATTTCGAGCGCAAACGCGCCTTCGACCCGCAAAATGAGGGTGGCGGGCTCGGGCGGGGCATCGCCAATGCGCCTAGGCCATGAAATTTTGATGGGTTCACAATGGCTTGCGAGCGTCTCCCCGACGATTTCCGGCCAGCCTGTGACGATGTCGGACGCGGCAAAGCCTTGGGCCGCGAGCACGGGGCCTAGGGCTTCGTCGATGAGATCGGAGAGGGGGCGGAGCGAGGGTTGTTTCATAAGGGCTCAATCGTTCAACATTGCGTCCTTCTCCCGGACGGGAGAAGGTGTCGCCAAAGGCGGCGGATGAGGGTTTAGCGGCTGGCGTTAGAACCTCATCCGGTCGCTCCGCGACCACCTTCTCCTTCAAGGAGAAGGACTCTTAGTCTATGTATAACGAACACACCGTTTGTGGTAAATGAAAGGCGATTACCCCTGTCCCTCAATAAAAAACTGCTCGATTGGTACGACCACAACCGGCGCGTGCTGCCTTGGCGTGCTCAACCCGGTGAACAGGCGGACCCGTACCGCGTCTGGCTCTCCGAGATCATGCTGCAGCAAACGGGGGTGAAAACCGTCATCCCGTATTTCGAGGCCTTCACCACACGCTTCCCGACAGTTGAGGCGATGGCGCAGGCCGAGCGCGACGAGGTGCTCCGGCTTTGGGCAGGGCTTGGCTATTATTCCCGCGCCCGCAATCTTCACGCTTGCGCGGTTGAGGTGGTGGAGCAGCATGGCGGGCGGTTTCCGGACACCGTCGAGGGTTTGCTGAAACTGCCCGGCATCGGGGCCTATACCGCAGGGGCGATTGCGTCGATTGCGTTTGGTCGACGGGTTGTGGCGGTGGATGGCAATGTCGAGCGGGTCTTGTCGCGCGTTTACGAGGTCGAGGAAGCGTTGCCGAAAGCGCGGCCTTTGATCACGCGATTGGCCGAGGATTTGGTGCCGGAACGCGCGGGCGATTTTGCGCAAGCGCTGATGGATTTGGGGGCGACGCTGTGCACGCCGAAAAATCCGGCCTGTGCTCTGTGTCCGTGGGTAGCGGCGTGTGGCGCGCGCAAGGCGGGCACGATGCTCGATTATCCGAAGAAACTCGCGAAGAAGGCCAAGCGGATGCGCTATGGCGCGGCCTTTGTGGTGCAGCGCGCGGATGGTGCGGTGCTGATTGGCACGAGGCCTGAGAAGGGCATGCTCGGCGGGATGGTGGAAGTGCCAAATTCGGAATGGACGGTGGAGGCGGTGACCGAGCTCGTGCCGCCTTTGCGTGCCGAGTGGCGGAAGTGCGGAACGGTTGACCATGTGTTCACGCATTTCCCGTTGCAGCTGGAGGTGTATGCGGCGGAGGTAGCGATGGAGGTTAGAGCGCCTGCGCCCTATCGCTGGTCATCGCCGAATGGGCCGGAGGGTGAGGCGCTGCCGACTTTGTTTCGCAAGGTGTTGACGCTTTCATCTTCCTTCTCCCGTCCGGGAGAAGGTGGCGCCGGAGGCGACGGATGAGGGTCTAACGATGGCCATGAGAACCTCATCCCCCTGCTCCGCAGGGACCTTCTCCTTCAAGGAGAAGGAAAATTATTTGCGCTTCTTTATTTCCATTTGAAACATTGGCTCTGGTACAGGCCTATTTTTCGCAATCTCAAGTACACGACGAATTTCATGAATAACCCAGTGTAAGCGCTCCGCAACATCGTCGTTGGAAAAGCGAATTTCGAAATAGCCGGCTTTTTCCAAATCAATCCGGCGGGCATCATCTTCTGCAGCACGACCTTCGTGAACGATGCCATCAAGCTCAATCGTTAGTTTGGCGTCAACGCAGAGAAAATCGACGATGTAATTGGCAATCGGTGCTTGGCGGCGAAACTTCCAACCATCGAGTTTTCGGTGGCGCAATTCGCACCAAAGGGTTTGCTCGGCAACGGTTTGGTTTTTCCGAAGGTAACGGGCAAACCGGTTGGGCGGCATGAGGCTCACATTTCTCCTTCTCCCGTCCGGGAGAAGGAAGATAAATCACACGTGGTAATGCAGGTCGGCGAGCAGGGTGGTGTGGGTTGAGTCGAATACGTAGATATCTGCGCCGGATGTTGTGAGGTTCGATAGG
The DNA here is from genome assembly GCA_947455025.1 of Hyphomicrobiales bacterium. Taxonomy (GTDB): domain Bacteria; phylum Pseudomonadota; class Alphaproteobacteria; order Rhizobiales; family Beijerinckiaceae; genus CAIUPE01. The sequence continues at coordinate 488 of CANGLU010000086.1, read as the reverse complement.
TTGATTGTACCGGACAGGCGGCTTAAGTCGGCCGTGGAGCCTGTGTAGGAATAGGTGTAATTCGCATTTGTTGCCAGAACGAGCGCATCGAAATGCCCGGCATCGAGTTTGAGATCCAGCACGCCGGCATAGCTGCTAGAGGTTGTGCCGGTGAGGATTTTCTGGATACCTGCGCCATCGAGATTGACCGAAACATTGTTGCTTGAGGTCGCATTCGAGAAATCGAGATATTCGGCATTGCTCAACACACCCGTGAAGCTTGCCGCGGTAAAGTTGAGCGACACGCTGCCGGTGCCCGACAACACGACGGTATCCTTGCCCGCGCCGCCATCGAGGTTTGAAAGGTTAAGGCTCGACCAATCGAGTTTGAGGGTATCATTGCCGGCGCCGCCTAAAAGCGTATCGGCACCGCCGCCGCCGATAAGCGTATCATCGCCTATGCCGCCGCCGAGATAATTGCCGTTGCTGTCACCCGTGAAGCTGTCATT
>CANGLU010000085.1 GCA_947455025.1 Hyphomicrobiales bacterium | reverse complement strand
TGGTGCCCGGGGGCGGGATCGAACCACCGACACTGCGATTTTCAGTCGCACTTTTTATGTCCTAAGTCACTGATTTTATTAGATGTGTTTGACAATTTTCATTCAAAATGCCCTATTAAAAACCAATAACTTACGAGAAAAACGTCAAATAATAATTTTACTTTGGATTATGGGAAAGGTAGGTGACGGGCGAGGATTAATAGGGATGGTTACGTCCGTCCCATGTTTCAAAACAACCGGATGTTGCCATGTTGAGTGCATCGAAGCGCTCAAGAAGCCCTATCGCCGATTGTTCAACCGTTATGTCGGCTCCTGATCCCCCCATATCGGTTTGTACCCATCCTGGATGATAGATGCCTACCGGAATAGCTTGCCTCTTAAGGTCGGTAGCCAAATTACGTCCTAAATTTAGTGCGGCCGCTTTTGACGCACGGTAGATATAACTGCCGCCAGGGGCAGTTGTGTCGGAAGCCATTTGCGAGGAGATGATTGCGATCTTTCCTTGGGCTGCCTGAACATTTGGTAGCAGAGCCTGGATGGTAAAAAAGACGCCAGTTACGTTGACGGCAAATGTTTCGTCCCAAAGCGGTTTGGCATAGCCGCCACTTAATGCGGCCCCTCTGTCTAAATAAACACCGGCGTTACACACCAGAAGATCAATTTGGACGCCCGTAAGCCGCTTGGCTAACTCTTGATGGGATTCAGGCGCTTCAACATTGAGTTGTTCCCACTGAATGCCAGAAAGTGTTGGCGCGGTCTTTCCACGAAAGGTTCCGATCACAGTATTTTTATGGGCCGCTGCTCGCTCTGCTAATGCCAACCCAACGCCGCGATTAGCGCCCGTGATCAATATCGCCATAATTCAATTTTCCTTGTGTCTGTTGCCTTGAGCTAACTCACTCTAATGTGATCGCTTGAAAAGAAAAGTTGATTCATTTTAGGAATAAATCGTAGCGGCATAGCCGCCTTGCATTACGTGCCTTTCTTTTGAATAGCTGTTGGAAATTATTCATGGGCTAGCTTATGATGTTTTAGTTGTTGAACAATTGAAGATTTATAAGGAGTTGACTGCGATGTCGGATGTTTACGCAAACCGTGGCTATAGCGACGCGCTCACCGGCTTCGGGTCGAAACCGGCCCTTGTCGTGGTCGATTTTCAGCGCGGCTTCACGGACTCCCAGTTTCCGATGGGCGGCGCACCAATGGTTGATCAGGCCGTTTTGTCGACTGTTCGCGTTATGCGCGCGGCAAAATCGGCAGGTATTCCCATTATTGCCTGTGTCATTTCATTTGATGGTCGAAAAAGTGCGCCTTTATGGAAAATAGGCCCTGTGCTTGATCTTCAGGTAGGGACGGAGGAAACCCAGCTTGATCCTCGCATTGCTGCCGAGGGGCCTGATGTGGTTCTCAGTAAGACTGCGCCATCCCTATTTTTCGGAACTCCAGCCGCAGCAATTTTGACACGCGAACGCGTTGATACGGTCATCGTGACAGGCTGCATCACGTCTGGCTGCATAAGAGCAACCGTTGTTGACGCTTTCTCGCTTGGCTTTAGGGTTCAAGTAGCAAAGGATTGTTGTGGGGATCATGATATCGTTGCTCACGAGCAGAATCTAGCCGATGTCGGAAGGCGCTATGCGGATATTATTGATTCTGATCGTGCTATTGACGCCATCGATCAGTGGCGGTCGATGAATGACCGCGACTGATCGGAGCCTTTGACGATTAATTAGGCTCTTGCGAGCTCAGCACGCCTAGACTGGGTCTTTGCTGGATTAACGGCATAGCCATATCCATCATCGACTTCGTCAAACACCACGCCATAAACTTCGAACGCGTGGTCGACGGTGATAAAATCATCAAGAACATCGTCGAGAACCTTGTGGGGATCGCGCTCTAATGGACTGCCATAGCCGCCGCCTGATGGAGAGAAGTAAGAAACGACGTCGCCTTCTTCTACGCGCAAGCCAGAAAACTTAGCGTAGGCAGAGCGGTTTTTCGACGGGTCGATTGTGTTGTCGACCTGCATTTTTCCGACGGCGCCTTTGTGCCCTCCGAATATACCCCATGGCGCATCTTCGTGGCGGTCCGACTCATGGGTAACAAAGCCCGGTGTTAAGAAGCGTTGTGATTTAACAACACCTGCACCGCCGCGAAATTTACCGGCACCTGGAAACACGTCGTCACGAATTTCATACCGATCGCAGATCAAAGGCAAATGCATACCAAGATCTTCAAGCGGATTATTTCGCGTATTACGCATCAACTCTTCGATCGTGTCGGGACCATCGGATGTTGAGCGGGCACCCATAGCGGCCTCGTTGACTTCCAAGAACACCCAATAGTCGCCATTCTTGCGAACACCAGAATAGGCAGCAAACGATAGCGTTGCCGAATTTCCTGCTGTTGCCTTGTCTGGCACAACAGGTGCCAACGCTTTGATGATCAAGTCGACAACCCGCTGGATTTGGCAGAAGCGTGCTTCAGCTGCTGCGGGCGCGATAGGATTGAAGATCGAGCCGAGTGGTGCAGTTACCTTGACCGGACGGAACGACCCTTCATTGGCCGGGATTGGATCCGCGAGCGTATAAGTGTCTAGCAGCAAAGCGCGGAAGGCAAAGTAACAAGCCACTTTTGTGGAGCCTTCAAATGGAACGTTGAAGGCGGTAGGGACTTGCGCTGACGAGCCGGTTAAGTCTACTTCGACGCCATCGCCGCGTACCTTGACGGTCACTTTAATTGGCAAAGTGACGCCACGGTTGCGCCCGTCATCGTCAAGGAAACCCTCTGCTGTGTAATCACCATCCGGTATCTCGGCAATCGCCCGTCGTAGCATCGCTTCAGAATAATCCATTAATTGATGGCAAGACTGAATAACAACGTCTTTGCTATAGGTGGCGAGCAATTCTTGGAACCGTCTTACACCGAGTTCTGCTGAAGCGATTTGTGCTTCAAGGTCACCCATCACAAGGCTTGGCACGCGTGTATTATCACGAATATAACGCCATAATGACTCGTTGCGTACCCCTTCATTATAAAGCTTCAAGCCATTCAACAGCATGCCTTCGGCATACATATCAGGCACGTCGATGATAAGGCCCGGTGTAGCAGCGCCAATGTCAACATGGTGCGCCGTGTTACCCGAAAAGCCAACGAGCTCGCCCTCAAAGAATACGGGCATGACAATGGCGATATCGGGCGAATGGCTTGCTCCATAATAAGGGTGGTTATGAATGACACAATCGCCAGGCTTCCAGGCATCAAGCGGGATCGTTTTTTCTATGCCACGAAGATAGCCAGGTAACGATCCAATATGCATCGGTGTTGAATCTGACTCGCAAAGTGTATTGAAATCTCTATCAAATAGTCCGGCGCCAAGATCCTGGCTTTCGCGAATGATCGAGGAATAGGACATCCGATAAAGAACATTGCCCATCTGTTCGGCGATGGCGTGAAGGGCTCCTGCAACAACTTGCAAGGTAATTGGATCGACGGTCTTGCTCATGGGATAAAACCTTTTTGCGAAACTGGATCAGGAACGAGCGACGTGAAGATCGCCGAACGACAGGACGGT
>CANGLU010000084.1 GCA_947455025.1 Hyphomicrobiales bacterium | reverse complement strand
GGCGTCGAGGCGGGCGGAACAGTCAAGATCTTGAACGGCACCACGGATGTGACCTCGAAGTTCACGGCGGGAGCGAACGGAACCTATACGGCCAATGCCGGCGCCTTTACGGGATCCGAGACCTTCAGTCTGACAGCGACGGTGACAGACGTTGCGGGGAATGCGTCGCTCGCCTCCAATATTGTGACAGGCAAGATCGATACAACGGCACCCAATGCCCCGGTGATCAATTCAGTTTCGGCTATTTCGGGCACGCTCAAGCCAGTTCTGTCCGGAACAGCCGAAGCAAACAGCCTTGTCACGATATATGACGGCACAACCAGCCTTGGAACAGCCACAAGAGGGGCAAGTGGCAGCTGGAGCTTCACCCAGGCCAGTGCCCTGTCGCAGGCTTCGCATGTGTTGACGGTGAAAGCTGCAGATGCTGCGGGCAATGTGTCGGTTGCGTCATCAGGCGTGACGGTCGGCACAACCGCTCTTGATGCTACAAATGGTTCCACTGCTTTGACGCTGGTCGGATCGGCGTCGGCAGACGCAATCACGGGCGGAAGCGGTAATGACACGATTACCGGCGGTTTAGGAGCCGACACACTCAAAGGCAATGCCGGGGTCAACACCTATTTCTACATGACAGTTAGCGACAGTTTGGCGACGGCACTCGATATGATCCTCGATATCAAAAGCACCGACCACTTCAAAATCGGTCATACAGTTCAGGCCAGCAATTTCAAATCGGCAACGGTGACGGGAACCGGCAATCTCGCAACGGATCTTGGCACGGCACTGGCAGGCCAGACGAAAAACTTCATTCAGAATTGCGCAGCACTTGTCAGCATCAGCGGTACTGCGAGCGATGCCGGCACCTATGTTGTCGTTGCCAATCATGCCAATGCGACCGCTGGCTTTGTTGCAGCATCCGATACGGTGGTGAAGTTGCAAAATTACCAATCCAATGCTGTCACAGCAGCAAGTTTCATTGCGTAAAGCCGGAATGTGAATGGCTTTGCTATTCTGAGTGTACATTCCCGAAACCTTTGCCGTTTTTGCTGAGGTTTCTGGATCGGCTTTTGTGATCGTAGCCGCTATTTCGGCGGTATGGATGGTGATCAGAATCACAAACCCCCGAGGGGTTCGTCGAGGACCGTGCGCAATGCTGCGCTGGTAGACACTGTGCCGGCTTGGGCGCGGGCAAATGATCGGCCACAGCTTGGTGGGCACGGTCAGCAGGCAACCCATTCATCGCAGGATCATGATGGTCCATTATCGCTCTCGACCGGTCTTTTGACGGTCGAATCGGTCGCCGCTGTCTTGAATGTATCGGTCAAGACTGTCCGGCGCCTGATCTCGCGTGGCGAATTACAAATTGTCCGGATTGGCCGGAACATCCGTATCAAACCCGACATCCTTGAGGCACTCATCGACGGGAGATCGCGATGAATATCTCCGGATCACGGTTGCGGGAATTTTTCTCACGAGTGCGTATTACTCCAGACAAGAAGCGGGAAGATTTTGCCTTGAATGGCTGGATATCTTGGGCAGTTGGAGATGATACGTTTATAAGAATCTATCATGTTGATATTGTTGTGATAAAATTTATATCGTTAATATTATGTGTATTAGTCGACATTGTTTATGAGGTTGTAGTAATCACTATTTTAGGTTATTGTCCACTCATGTCATAACGAGGCCACCCATGACCGCTTCAAAACCTTCACGAGCCACTCTCGAGACCCTGTTGGCGCTGATCGATGCAACCGATTGGCCCTACCTGGTCAAGAGGGATGCCAAATCATCCGTTCGCACCGTGGCCCGTTTCATCGGTGCCGATATGGCCGATATCGAAGTGGATGTGCCGGCCCTGCGCCGGCGGCTTGAAGGGTTATCGCCAGAGGCCTTTGGTCTCACCAAAGGGCGTTGGAACAATATCCGGTCCTTGTTTGGCAAGGCCCTTGGATTGGCTGTCGAGATGCTCCCCTCCAGCAGCAAGACGCCGGTCTTGCCGGAATGGGACGAGGCATTGGCTTTGATCCCCGATAATCGTCGTTGGCATCTGAAGCCGGTTGCGCGGTTCATGGGCAGTAAAGGCATTCTGCCTGTCGCAGTCACTTTGGCCGATCTCGAGGCCTATCATGAAGCCCTTGTCTCTGATCGCTTGCGCTCGAATCCGGAGGGGACCTGGAACACAATCACCTGGTCATGGAATGCCTGCGTCAGGGAATACCCGTCCTGGCCGCAAGTCCTGATTGAGCGGATCTCGCGCAAGGAAAGTTACATTTTGCCTTGGGAGGCCTTTGATCCGGCATACCGGAGAGAGTGTGAAGCCTATCTGGATCGTCTTGCCAATGTGGATTTATCATCGGACGAGGGCCCGCTTCGTGCTGCGCGGCCAGCAACAATTGAGACCCGGCGATACCAATTGCGAGTTGCGGCTTCAGCCCTGGCGTTAAGTGGCCGCGAGGCATCAACCATAACTTCTATCGCCGATCTGGTCGAATTGGAATCGCATGAGAAAATCATCCGCTTTTTCCTTGAACGTCATGAGGGAAAAAGCTCACCACAGGTGGCACAGCTTGCGGGGTTCTTGCGTGACCTTGCCAAGCATTGGGTGAAGGTTGACCAAAAAGATCTGGAAAAGATCAGACGGATTGCATCAAAGCTTGCGATCCCGCGTCAGGGTATGACCAGGAAGAACCGTGATCGCCTTTCCGCTTTTGATGATCCCGAAACTGTACAACGCTACCTAGGATTGCCTGACGAGATCCGTCGGGATGTTGAAAAAAGCAAGGCCAGTGATCGCTCGCGTGCAGTTCTTGCCGGAACGGCAGTTGCCATTGCGATCGAACAGGTGGCACCCATCCGGCGCAAGAACCTCGCAGCCCTTTCGCTGACCAACAATCTGATCCAGCGCGGCAACAGGCTTTATCTCGTCTACTGCGAAGACGAAACGAAGAATGAGACCAATATCGAGTTTGAGCTGCCTGAAGCGACCGTTGAAATCCTCGCCTGGTTCGTCCGTGAATGGCGGCCGGTTCTGTTGTCAGAACCAAATGATGCTTTGTTCCCGGGCGAGAATGGCAAACCCAAAAATCCGTCAACGCTTGCCATTCAGGTGACTGACACTGTCAAGCGCTATCTCGGGATCAAATTCAACATGCATCTGTTCCGCCATGCCGGCGGCAAGATTTTTCTCGATGCCAAGCCTGGCCAATATGAGGTTGTAAGACGCGTTCTCGGCCATAAGTCGCTTGCTACCACCACAAGCATCTACACAGGTGCGGAAACTCGGTCTGCCGGGCAGTTGTTTGCGAAAGTCATCAATGACCGCCGGATTGATATCGAAGCCGAACTCAAGACCAAACGGGGCAAGAAAAACGCGCGCAGCATGGCGGCGATAAAGGACGAAGTTGCAACTAAGGAGACGACGAAGACGCCGCCCAAAGGTCCCCTTCATTGGACTGCCGACAAAGGAGGAAAGTCATGAGTGGTGGACCTTATGGGCGTGGCAAAGCGCCCGAGCGCGAATGTCTGAAACTCCCCTTCTGGCCTTCAGAGGACCGCCGGCGTTGGGAACTGGCTCTTGAACCGGAAGACTACTTTGATGACAGCAAAGGCGCGCGGGCCAAATATTCGCACACATCAAACGAGAAGGCCGTCAAAGGCTATGGCCGCTTTTTGACCTATCTGCATCATGACGACCGCGAAGCGCTGAAACTGTTGCCTGAAGACCGCATCACTCCTGAGCGCGTTAAAGCCTATATCGGTCATTTGCAAGGGATCGGTAATTCGACACAAACCCTTTTGTCCAGACTTCAGGAGCTACAGGAAGTCGCCAAGGTCATGGATCCCGACAAGGATTGGTCCTTCATCAATGAACGCGCGTCACGCGTGCGCGCACGCCACAAGCCGGTTCGCAACAAAAAGGATATCAAGCTCTCGGATGAGCTTCTGGCTCTGGGCCTGAAGTTGATGACGCAGGCAAGTGCCTTTGAAGGTCTTGAAGTGGCCATCCGTTTTCGTGATGGATTAACCATCGCCTTCCTGGCGCTCATTCCGGTTCGTCGCCGCAATCTGGCCGATCTGATCCTCGGTGAAAATCTTATCGCCATCGATGGCGGTTGGCTTGTGACCTATGGTAATCCCCCCGTTTTTTAGTAGGTTTCAAAAGTAGAATTTTCTCGGCAAGACGAACGAGGAGATTCGTGATGAAGACCAGCAGATTTACTGAGACACAAATATTGGGC
>CANGLU010000083.1 GCA_947455025.1 Hyphomicrobiales bacterium | reverse complement strand
GTCAACGGTCTGACCTTCCTCGAGATTGGCAACGAGTTCGGTACGGGCCTCTGCGCGCGTCTCTTCGAGCACGCTACGACGCGAAACAACGATATTGCCGCGACGACGATCCATTTTCAGGATCAGGAAAGGCTGCACAATGCTCATCAGCGGGCCGACGTCACGGATCGGACGGATATCAACCTGGCTGCGTGGCAAGAAGGCAGTGGCGCCATCAAGATCGACCGTATAGCCGCCCTTGACGATGTTGAAGATAACGCCGTTGACCTTCTCTTGCTTCTCGAACGCCTGTTCAAGCTTGACCCAGCTCTCTTCGCGGCGCGCTTTGTCGCGCGAGATAACGGCTTCGCCGAGCGCGTTTTCGATTCTGTCGAGATAGACTTCGACTTCATCGCCAACACCCGGTGCGCCTTCGCGGCCTGGGCCTGTAAATTCACGTAAGGCCACGCGACCTTCGGTCTTGAGACCCAAGTCAACAACGGCCATGTCCTTTTCAATGGCAATGATGATGCCCTTGATGACGGAACCTTCTAGCGAGTCATTCTTGCTGAACGACTCGTCGAGCAACGCAGCGAAATCATCGCGCGATGGAGTGTAAGAGTTAACGGATGCCATATTTTCTCCTGAGAGCCCCGGCTAGGGGCGAAGCGCCGACGGGTTAGTGTTAAAAGGGCGCCCTTCTTCATCGATGTTTGGCAGTCTTGCTGCAAAACCACCGCCTTTAGGCGGGTCGGCGCTGAACCGATGTCGAACGACGTATGATCTATCTTAAGTCTTTTCCCGCAAGCTCAGCTTCAATGAGGCCAAGCGCCGCCTGGAAAGCGGCTTCTATACCGAGTTTAGTCGTATCGAGCAAGCGCGCATTATCCGCCATTTTTAAAGACGCGGCCGCGCGTCCCGTATCGCGCTCGTCGCGCTTGCGCACATCGGCCAAAACCGTGTCGTAGGCAAGGGCCGGATCGGTCTTTTGCAGTTCAAGCCAGCGGCGTTTGGCGCGCTCCTCGGGGCTTGCCGTGACAAACAATTTGGCATCGGCATCCGGGCAGATCACGGTACCGATATCGCGGCCGTCCAGCACCGCACCTGGCGCTTGTGCCGCAAATTCGCGCTGACCCTGCAGCAAGGCTTCGCGCACGCCCGGATAAACCGAGATAACGGAAGCCGCTTCACCCGCTTCAGCCCCTCTCAGTCGGGTTTCATCAAGGTTATGAAAATCGAGCCCACGGGCGACGGTTACCGCCGCGGCTTCATCCGTAAGCGTTTTGCCCTGATCGAGAAGAGCGCGCGCCACCGCACGGTATAAAAGTCCCGTATCGAGATGGTTTAAGCCGTAATGCGCGGCAATCCGCTTGCCGAGCGTGCCTTTACCGGACGCTGCAGGCCCATCAACGGCAATAATCATGCGTAATAATCGGCGCCAAGGCCGCGCATCAACGTCACAAAACTCGGAAAGCTCGTGGCAATCATGCGCTCATCATCCACCGTCATCGGCTTATCGGTGGCCATGCCCATCACGAGGAAGCTCATCGCGATCCGATGGTCGAGATGGGTTGCTACCACACCGCCGCCGCCCGGTACCGCGCCATTCATGCCCTGCACGATCAAATCATCGCCTTCAATCGCATAGGTCACGCCCGCTTCCGCCAATCCGTCCGCGACCGCTTGCAAGCGATCACTCTCTTTCACGCGCAATTCGTTCAAGCCCCGCATCCGTGTTTCGCCTGAAGCAAACGACGCCGCAACAGCCAGCACTGGATATTCATCAATCATCGAAGGTGCACGTGGCGCAGGCACATCCACACCCTTCAAATTGGAGGCGCGAACGCGAAGATCGGCGACATCCTCACCGCCCTCGTAACGCGGGTTCACAATCTCGATGGAGGCGCCCATTTCGAGCAAAGTCGTTAAAAGTCCGGTCCGCAACGGGTTCATCATCACGCCTTCGATCAGAATATCGGAGCCCGGAACGATCAAAGCCGCCACCATCGGGAAGGCGGCGGAGGACGGATCGCGCGGCACCATGATCGGACGCGGCTTTAATTCGGGCCGACCTTCCAGCTCGATGCGGCGACCATCATGGCCTTCCGGCACGACTTTGACGGTCGCGCCAAAATAGGTCAGCATTTTTTCGGTATGGTCGCGCGTGGCTTCTGTTTCAATCACGGTCGTCCGGCCGGGTGAATTTAGCCCTGCGAGCAAAATCGCCGATTTGATCTGGGCCGAGGCAACAGGCGTTGAATAGGTAATAGGCAACGGATCAGCCGCACCTTTGATCGTAATCGGGCAACGCCCGCCTTCGGCTTGGGATAAAACTTGCACGCCCATCTCGACTAAGGGATCGAGAATACGCCGCATCGGGCGTTTGCGCAGCGAGGCATCGCCGTCAAAGGTGGCGGTAATGTCGTGGCCACCGACCACACCCATCATCAAACGCGAGCCGGTTCCGGCATTGCCGAAATCCAAAACCGCCTCGGGTGAGCGCAAACCGCCAATGCCCACGCCGCGAACGCGCCAATGGCCCTCGCCAAGGCGCTCAATATTCGCCCCCAGCGCCCGGCAGGCGGCAGCGGTGCGCAACACATCATCGCCTTCAAGCAGCCCCTCAACCATCGTCTCTCCCACCGAGAGGAGGCCAAAGATCATCGCGCGGTGCGAAATTGATTTATCGCCCGGTAATTTGACGTGTCCGTTCAGCGGTTTTCCCCGCCGCGCGCTGAGGGGTTGGGGCAAACCCGAATGGGAACTCGACATAGGATGATCCTTAATAATCGGGCTTAGGCCAAGAAGGGGCTTGACGCCGCGATCAGACTGAGATGAATACCGCGCACTATCACAGTCGGATCGTTCCGTCATCCTGTCCCTGATTTGTTTTAAAAATACGGATGGATGGAACAACCGGATAAACTTTTTCCGTTCGGCATCTGCCGAACCAGACGTTAAAATGAGGTCTTCCCTTGGCCAAAACCGAACTTGGAACCAAGCGTCAATGCCAGAGCTGCGGCTCTAAATTTTACGATTTGCAGAAGGACCCGATCCTCTGCCCGAAATGCGGTACCGTGTTTCAACCGGCCATTTTGATGGCGCGGGCAGAAATCGTTGCCAAAGCGGTTGACGAGGATGAAGCCGACTCCGGCTCGCTCACAGACGGTCCAGAACTCGTTTCCTTGGACGATGTTGAGGCGGAAGAGTCCGGCAAGGACATTCCGATTGGCGACGTCGATGTTGAAATCGAAGACGATGATATCGCCGATGAAACCTTCCTCGAAGAAGAGGAAGAAGGCGATGACGATGTGGCCGATCTGATCGATGGCGACATTGAGGACGACGAAGAAGTCTAATCTTCGGGTCAGCCCGCGCCTTATTTAAGGCAAAGGGCTTGAGTTGGGCGACGTGGGGGGCTATAGACCCCCGGTCGCAAGCGCTAATGGCGCAGCAAGGCATCGGGTTCCCAAGCCCGGTTTCGTGACAGCAGTGGGGTCATAGCTCAGTTGGGAGAGCGCTTGAATGGCATTCAAGAGGTCGGCGGTTCGATTCCGCCTGGCTCCACCAGTTACTTCTCTTAATGAGCAAAGCGAATTTAGAAAAGGAACTGTCCGGCGTAGCTCAAAGAGCGAAGACGGACGGTTAGCCTTTCATTGTGCAGTCAAACGATCCCCGTCTTGAAAGATCGACGTCGGTCAAATCCTGCTCACCGACCCCTCAACCGCGTTCACCCGCCCGCTCTTCGGGACCCGCGATACTGGTGACGCGAATACCCAACATGTCGGAAATTGAAACGACCTCGCCTTTCAGGATCAGCGTGCCGTTCGCTTTCACTTTCAGATGTTCACCGGCGAGCGTCTCTAGCTCAATAACAGAACCCACGTTCAATTTGAGAAGATCGCGAATAGTAATATTCGAAGAGCCGGCTTCAACCGTAAGCTTAACCTCAATATTGTCGAGGAGTCCAAGCTTTTGCTCTTCGGTTAAAAGGGACAATTGTCCCATTAATAGTTCTGTCGCCATTTCTGAACCCCGACGCCTAATGATGGCTTGTCAAATCGAAGCATGAACTAAGAAAAAGCAATTCTGCCAGCGTCGTCAAGGGTTTGACGAACGCTAGCAGTCATGGAGGACGGGTACATCCGCCGCCATCTCCAAGATAAGTTTAAAATAGCAAATTATATGCCAATGATGAACGTTTAACGGGTTCACGTTTTTGAAGAGTTGGTCAAGTCCGAAAATTGCTGTAAATTCGCTTCAGCCCGATTGATGACGGCATGATTATAAAGCCATTGTTACGACGTTGCTGACAACGTCACTCTCGCTTCGCTTCACAAGCCACTCCTTGAACTCATCCATGTTGATATAGAGGC
>CANGLU010000082.1 GCA_947455025.1 Hyphomicrobiales bacterium | reverse complement strand
TTGTCGAGGTTGGCGTGTTGGGTGCGCCCCATGGCGTGAAGGGCGAGATGCGTCTCAAATCCTTCACCGCCGACCCTTTGGGCATTCAAGACTATCAGCCGCTGACGGATAAAACCGGACAGCGGCGTTTTGTTATTCGCAGTGCGCGGTTGATTAAGGACGATATGTTGGTCGTTTCCTTGGAAGGCATTGCCGACCGTACCGCCGCCGAGGCGCTCACCAATCTCGCGCTGTTTATTCCGCGCGATCAATTGCCCGAGCCCGATGAAGAAGAATTCTATCATGCCGATTTGATCGGCCTTGTTGCCAAAGCGCCCGATGGAGCGGTCATCGGCACCGTCACCGCCGTGCATGATTTTGGCGCAGGCGATATTTTGGATATTGCGCCTTCACTAGAAGGGCCGTCTTTGCTGGTGCCGTTCACTAAGGCCAATGTGCCTGTGGTTGATCTGGCTGCCCAAACGCTCACCGTTATTTTGCCTGATGAGATTGAGGGCGAGGAGCGCCCCGGCGCATGAGCGGTTTTCGCGCCGATGTGCTGACCTTGTTTCCCGAGATGTTTCCCGGCTCGCTTGGATTATCGCTCGCAGGCGAGGCTTTAAAATCGGGCCGCTGGTCGCTTCATGCGCATGACATTCGAACGCATGGTTTGGGCAAGCACCGCGCTGTCGATGATACGCCAGCGGGTGGTGGCGCGGGCATGGTGTTGCGCGCCGATGTGTTGGCGAATGCGATTGATGCCGTTGTTAAGCCCAATGATCCGCGCCCGGTTTTATTGATGAGCCCACGCGGCAAACCCTTAACCCAAACCATGGTGCGCGAATGGGCATCGGGCGAAGGGGTTGTGATTGTCTGCGGACGGTTTGAAGGTGTCGATGAACGCGTCATTGAAGGGCGCCATCTCATCGAAGTCTCAATCGGCGATTATATTTTATCGGGTGGCGAACCCGCCGCCCTTGTTGTGCTCGATGCCTGTGTGCGTCTCTTGCCCGGCGTGATGGGCAAGACGGAATCGGGCGAGGATGAAAGCTTTGAAAACGGGCTTTTGGAATACCCGCATTATACCAAACCACGCGAGTGGGAAGGCCGGGAAATTCCGGAAATACTCCTCTCCGGCGATCACGGTAAAATCGCCAAATGGCGGCGCGAGCAGGCGGAGAGACTGACAAAGGCGAGAAGGCCGGATCTTCTTAAAAAATAACGCCGTCATTGCGAGCGAATGCGAAGCAAACCAGTTGGTGTCCATTATAAAGGCGCAGCGGATCGGTTGTGCTCCTTTTTGAATCATCATCTGGATTGCTTCGCTCTCGCTCGCAATGACGAAATAATTTACTTCGCCAACCCCTTGCCCTGTAGCGCCACTTTGATCTCGTCCAACACGGCCGGATCATCAATCGTAGCTGGCATAGTGAAGCTGTCGCTGTCGGCTATTTTCTTCATCGTGCCGCGCAGAATTTTACCCGAGCGGGTTTTTGGAAGACGCTTCACCACCATTGCCAATTTGAACGCCGCAACGGGGCCGATTTGATCGCGGACGCGGGCGACGAGTTCTTTCTCAACCTGTTCGGGCGATGTTGTGATGCCGGATTTCAGCACCACAAAGCCGCAAGGCTGCTCGCCTTTCAACGCGTCTTTGGCACCGATGACAGCGCATTCTGCAACCGCGGGATGACCCGACAAAACCTCTTCCATTGCGCCCGTTGACAGCCTGTGGCCCGCGACATTGATGATGTCATCGGTGCGGCCCATAATGTAGAGATAACCGTCCTCGTCGATATAGCCTGCATCGGAGGTGGAATAATACCCCGGATAGGTCGTGAGATAGCTTTCGCGGAAACGGCCTTCCGCATTCCACAGCGTTGGCAGGCAGCTGGGTGGCATGGGGAGTTTGACGACAATCGAGCCCATCTTGCCCGCGGGCACCGGATGGCCGCCTTCGTCCAGAATGCGCACATCATAGCCCGGCATCGCGACCGTGGGCGAGCCGTGTTTGACAGGCAGCATCCCCATGCCGAACGGATTACCGGCAATGGCCCATCCGGTTTCGGTCTGCCACCAATGGTCGATAACCGGCGTGCCGAGCTTTTCTTCGGCCCATTTCACCGTATCAGGATCGGCGCGTTCGCCCGCCAAGAACAGAGCGCGGAAGCCGTTAAGATTGTATTTTTGAAGTTCAACCGCGTCGGGATCCTCTTTGCGGATGGCGCGAAAGGCGGTGGGTGCGGTGAACAATGCCTTCGCGCCATGCTCGGAAATCACGCGCCAGAATGCGCCTGCATCGGGTGTGCCGACGGGCTTGCCCTCATAGACAATCGTCGTCGCACCAACGATGAGCGGCGCGTAGACGATGTAGGAATGACCGACGACCCAGCCAATATCGGAGGCGGACCAAAACACTTCGCCGGGGCCAATGCCGTAAATGCCTTTCATGGTCCATGACATCGCCACCAGATGCCCGCCATTGTCGCGCACCACCCCTTTCGGCTTTCCGGTCGTGCCAGACGTGTAGAGAATATAAAGCGGGTCGGTTGAGGCCACAGGGACGCAAGCGGCTTGACGGTTTTGAGCCTTGGCCTCGCCTACCACTGTCTGCCACTCGTGATCGCGTCCGGCCTTTAACTCAGCCTTTTCTTGCGGACGCTGAAAAACAATCACGGCTTCGGGTTTATGCTGCGCGATCTCAATTGCCTCGTCGATCAGCGGCTTATAATGCACCACCCGTCCCGGCTCGATGCCGCAGGAAGCGGCGAGGATGAGTTTGGGTTCGCAATCATCCAGACGGGTTGCAAGTTCACGCGCCGCAAAGCCGCCAAAGACCACCGAGTGAACGGCACCAATGCGCGCGCAAGCCAACATGGCAAACAGTGCCTCGGGGATCATCGGCATATAGACGATCACGCGGTCGCCTTTTTGCACGCCGAAATCCTGCAACACGGCGGCGAGTGTGGCGACTTCATCACGAAACTCGGCATAGGAGACGTTGCGTTTTGTGCCCGTGATCGGGCTATCATGGATAATCGCCGTACGGTCGGGATGGGCTTCGGCGTGACGATCGACCGCGTTGTAGCAGGTATTGACCATGCCATCGGGGAACCAGCGGCCATAGACGCCAATGGATGGGTCAAAAACGGTTTGCGGCGGCACGATCCAATCAATGGACCGCGCCTCATCGGCCCAGAAACCCGATGGATCACTGATCGAGCGGTTATAGACGTCGCGATAGCGCGCGGCATGGCTCATGGCGTGCCCCTTTGATGGCGTTTCCCTTTTATGGATTGCCTTTAGCATCGGATGACGCCCGCGTCAGGCACGACTTTCGATGCAAGGCAGATGGTGCATTTTCAAAGCTTGCCAAATGACGCGACTTGCCGCCAATTGCAGCTTCATTGATCAACCTGCCGAGTGACCATGCCCGCTGTAATCTCCGACCCGCTGTTTTATTTGGCGGCCATTCCCGCTGTTTTTCTGATGGGGTTGGCCAAAGGTGGCTTTGCCGGATTGGGTTTGATTGCCATTCCGCTTCTGGCCTTGGTGGTCTCCCCCGTCAAAGCGGCGGCCTTGATGCTGCCGATTTTGATTTTGCAGGACATGGTCAGCACATGGGCCTATCGCCGCGATTTCGATTTTCGCAATTTGGCGATCATGCTGCCGGGGTCGGTGATTGGTATTTTTCTCGGCTGGCTGATGGCCGCCCATGTTTCCGATGACATGGTGAAGCTTGGCGTTGGCGTCATTTCGATTGCCTTTGTCATCGTCTATTGGCGGCGGCGAAACGTGGTGGGCGATCCTGTACCGGGCAAAACATTTGCCGGTGTATTTTGGGGCATTATTGCGGGGTTTACGAGCTTTGTGGCCCATGCGGGTGGCCCGCCTTTTCAAGTCCATGTGATGCCGCAACGCCTGCCGCCGCAGACCTATGTCGGCACCTCAACGTGGTTTTTCACCATCACGAATTTAGCCAAAGTGTTGCCCTATTTTCTCCTCGGCCAATTCTCGTCGGAAAATCTTGGGACCTCTTTCGCGCTGTTTCCCTTGGCGCTGGCTGCAACCTTAATGGGCGTGTGGATGGTGCGGCGTATTCCGGCGGCGCGCTTTTACACGCTGATTTACGCGCTGACGTTTTTCGTCGGTGCGAAATTGCTTTGGGATAGTGTTCCTCAGCTTTTCTAACGCAATCGGCGTTGATAGCTCTGGTATATTGGCGTGCAAACGCTTACCTTAGGCGGGCGGGGCTGCGGAGTGCGTGAGAACAACTGAATTCCCGGGGCCTTAACGACCCCTAGGGAGCTGTCCCTGCCTTGGTCCGTGGACCGGGGCACACGGCGCCCACCTACATATGTAGGCACCTGGGATCGATCGTTCCACGGCTATTGTG
>CANGLU010000081.1 GCA_947455025.1 Hyphomicrobiales bacterium | reverse complement strand
TAGCTCTCATCAACCTCAATCTCCCCAGCAAGGAACGGGGCCTCGGCAGCCATTTGCTCGGCGATCATTTCTCGAAGTTTATGAAAATAGAGCGTTGCCGTATGCCGGTTTACACCGACCAATTCGGCCGACGTTCGAGCCGTTGCGCCCGCTACAAATTGCTTAATCAGCTCTACTTGAATACTTGGGAGGAGTCGACTTTTTCGCCTTTCGATAACCATCTGACATAAATAGCCTTTTTCAGCTATCTATGTCAGCCCCTAAAAATTATACAATTGAACCTAGGATAGCCCACATAACCAAATTTGATCAGAAATTCGATTCTGATTGAAAATTGAACGGATAAACATTGATGGCTCGAACCAGCGCATACAAAGGTAATGCCTTTGCCACAGTCAATTTCGACCAATACGGCATCCAAGTAGGCTTTGTCATGTTTCCCCACTCCCCGCATAACGACGCCTGGGGAGTAACCAGAGTACCTGTAGCTGTTATCGCAAATGGAACCGGCCCTACTGTTATTATCGAAGGCGGAAACCACGGCGATGAGTATGAAGGCCCAATTGTCATTTCCGAGTTGGTTCGTGAACTGAAGCTCGCCGACATTTCCGGTCGCATTATTTTGATGCCTACTAATAATGTTCACGCCTTTGTTGCTGCCCAACGGACATCTCCAATTGACGGCTTAAATTTCAACCGCGTCTTTCCGGGTGATGTTTACGGAACGATAACCCAGCAAATAGCAGCCTATCTTACGGAATATATATTTCCGATGGGCGATGCCTTTATTGACCTACATTCTGGAGGCTCGTCACTCGATATTTTGCCGAGTGCAATTATTGAACCCGTTAATGACCCAGAACATCGGGCAAGGAACACGGCTGCTGCTCTGGCTTTTGGTGCGCCACATACCGTCATTATAGGCAATTTCGGAGACCCACGTACGGCAACTGCAACAGCATGCCGCCATGGCCTGACAACCGTTGGGACAGAAATGCGGGGCGGTGGAACGGTATCGCTTGAGGCTCTTAAAATATGCCGACAAGGCGTTTTTAATGTGCTGGCGCATCTGGGTGTTATTTCGACACCGTTAGGTCAAGATCCGGTTAAGTCCGCCCCTAATCCGAAAATCTTGGAGTTATCAGGATCGAATGCTCATCTTTATGCCACGCAAGATGGCGTCTTTGAACCGCTCCATGAATTGGGAATGCCCGTTATTGCCGGGCATCCTGCAGGACGTATACATCGGCCCTGGGATCTAGGCTTCGAACCCGTTACAATAAATTACAGCATTGATGGTATATTGTATGCTCGTCGTCATCCAGGCCGCGTAATGTCAGGGAATTGCTGCCTCGTTGTTGCATCTCCTGTTCTAGGCTCTTCATCATGATTACGTTGGCTGATGTCCAAGCGGCACGCACCCGTATTACCCCCCATATTCGACTAACTCCCATCATGAAATTATCCGAAGCACGCGAGCCCTTGCCGATTTCGGCTGATATAATCGCCAAACTCGAACTTCATCAAGTTACGGGCTCTTTTAAGGCTCGTGGTGCAATGAGCCGCTTCACGACAATGTCGCAAAGTGAAGTAGCTCGCGGGATTGTCGCAGCGTCCGGCGGTAACCACGGTATGGCGGTCGCACGGACTTGCTTTTTAGGGGGTCAGCAGGCCCGTATTTATGTTCCGTCAGGAGTTTCTCCCGAAAAGGTTATTTCCATGGAGGGATGGGGGGCAAAAGTAACGATTGTCGGAGACGAATTCGCCGCTGCGGATGCCGCCGCTCGAAACGACGCTTCAAAAACTGGCGCAACCTACTTTCATCCTTTCGCCGATCCCATGACTGTTGCCGGCCAGGGTACCATAGGGCTCGAACTGATTGAGCAAATTTCGGAATTTGACACAATATTGATAGCGATTGGCGGGGGTGGTCTAGTTGTCGGCTTAGGAACCGTTATTCGTGCCTTAAAGCCTTCTGTCCGTATCATTGGTGTTGAACCAGAAGGCTCGCCCACGTTGAAGGCTTGCCTTGATAGCGGCCGTTTGGTTTCGCTCGACACACTATCGAGCAAGGTACCCACCATGTCATGTCGTCAAACCGACCAACAGATTTTTGAAACTGCGCAAGAAGTACTTGATGACATCATCTTGGTACGCGACGATGACATGTTGGATGCCTCTCGTTGGCTCTGGCGTGAATTTGGCATCGCCGCAGATTTGGCAGGCGCAGCCTCAACGGCAGCGTTACGGAGTGGCCAAGGGGCGTTTAAAGGATCTCAACGAATTTGTTTACTTGTTTGCGGAGCAGGTCTTGAAGGGACTGGGCGTTGAAAATACTTGTTGTCGGTGCGGGTCGATTTGGGCGGGAACATTTAAGCCGATTAACCAAAGAAGGAATTGAGCTGATTGTGAGCGATATAGCGACTGACGTTGCACGGATGGCCGCTCATGATTTTAATGCGGCAGCGTGGGGACAAGACCCGATTATTCTCATGGATAAATATATGCCTGACGGATGCATCATTGCTACCTCAACAGCATCCCATGTAGCTTTGGCGCAGGCGTGTTTGCTAAGAAACATTCCGGTCCTTTTGGAAAAGCCTGTCGCCACCACCGCTGCAGAAGCCCTGATTCTACAGCAGACTGAGGCGACTAGTCGCGCCTTTGTTTTGCCTGGACATGTATTACGGTTCTCGAAATCACATCAGGCCGTGTCCTCCATCATTAGAGCCGGAGACATCGGTAAAGTCCTTTCTGTTCACTCGCGGCGTTACCGAAATGACGACCATGCACACCATTACGCTGAATTAGACCCTATTTTGATGACGATGATTCACGATATTGATTTGGCACTTTGGTTTTCGGGCGGCGAAGCCATTTCAGCTTATGCGCTCCGAAGGCCTCCTGAACTTAATCGCTCAGCAACCTTCGCGACCTTAAAAGACAATAAGGGCGGCGTGTGGCAGTTAGCGACAGCATGGACATTTCCTGGTAATATTACATCATCTGATCGCGTTGAGATTCTGGGAAGTTACGGCGCGATTGAACTGGATGTTGGCCGCTCAATTTCAGTTTATTCAAATCAGATACGCGTTATATCAATAGATGAAGAGGATCCCCTGACGCTTGAAGTAAATGCTTTTCTGAGCGCGGTTAAAGACGGCGTTCCGCCTATCGAAGTAGGACTTACTGATGCGATACAAGGCCTAAAAGCCGCCGGGCTTATCATGCGTTCGCTGGCTCAAAAAGATGAACCTACATGCGGATAAGGCGAGCCGATGCCCATATTCATCTCTTCCGAAACGGGTACAACAAAGCCACTCGTAAAAATATGAAGGATCGATGTTCAGAGGTCCAGACCTACGAGCAATTTCTTAATACTCATAACATTTCTGCAGCACTCGTCATCGGCTATGAGGCTGAAAATATTGATCCAACCAATAATAACTATATTCGTGAATTAGCTATCGACCGGCCTTGGATCCATAGTTTAGCCTTTCATCCGGCTGCTTTCCCGCCAACTCTCCCTTGGTTAGCCGAGCGGTTTGACGAGGGACACCTCGGATTGGCACTCTATGTTTTGGACCAAGACGCGGCAAAAAAAATCGCCGAGTGGCCGAAGGATATTTGGAACAAACTAGACCGGCGCGGGGCAATTGTTTCCATCAATGCGAAGTCCGTTGCGATGCCTCTCTTACGATCCGTTCTCGATACTGCACAAAATGTGACATTTCTCTTTTCGCATCTCGGCTTACCTGGAAAGCATTCGATCGCTCCGCCAACTAAGATTGTTGAGGAAAAATTAGCAAATCTTTTGGCGTTGGCCCAATGTTCTAACGCTTGGGTAAAGATTTCAGGATTGTACGCCGTTTCCGAGCCTCATAACGCTTGGCCGCAACCGGCCGCAAACCCATTTATTGAAGTAGTTTTGAAAGGTTTCGGCAATCAACGTTGTGTTTGGGGATCCGATTTTAGTCCTGCACTGGAATTTATAAGTTTCGAGCAAACTATTGATTTCCCTGTTCCGCCAAGCCTCGATGAGGACGCCTTTCAGAATATCATGGGTCAAAACCTTTTTGGACTTTTATCACGCGCGAAAGAATTTTAAAGTAACCCAGATTAAAATTCGAAATGCAACTTCTGTCCGTCGTCGAATGATTTGGAACAGCCGCGCTAATTTTGGATCGGAGGTCATTGGCTCATCGGGTTTAAGTTATGCTGCTTGACGCTGATGGGTCAAGCGCCGGCTTTGGATGGTGTGCTTGTCTGACGTCAGTGCCCATGGGATAGTTTATCATGATTGAATAGTGGAGTGTTTGGGCCTCATCTTTACCCCAGTTGGAGTTGAAGATGATGAAAAAACCTATGACGACGAAGGCGCCTGCCGAGAAGGTCGTGAAAGATATCCGGCGTGCGACGCGCAAGTTGCATTCGTCCGAGGAGAAGATC
>CANGLU010000080.1 GCA_947455025.1 Hyphomicrobiales bacterium | reverse complement strand
CTGCGTGAATTGGCCGATGAGGGTGCGGCGATCCTATTCTATTCAACCGATTATGATGAGCTGATTGGTTCATGCGATCGGGTTGCCATTTTATATGATGGTCGAATCATTTCCGAACTTCAGGGTGATGCAATTAACGAGAAAAATATCGTTGCCGCATCCCTGAATATTGCGGGCCCGAAATCCGAAGGAGGCGCGCATGTCGGCCACTAAGCAATCCGATCTGGGTCTCCGGATCCGGCAAAATATGGGCTTTTCGATCGCCGTTTTGCTGTTTGTGATCGTGTATTTTCTCTATCATCTCGCCCATCCAAAGGGCTTCTCCTCGCAAGTGCTCGTTCAAAATTCGAACGAAGTATTCTCGCTTGCGATGTTGGCCATGGCTCAAACCGTGCCTGTGTTGTTAGGCGGCCTCGATCTCTCGGTTGGTGCTGTCATGACCTTGGTTGATTGTCTGGCGAGCCATTTGCTGGAGGGAGCGGGACCGAGTGTTGGCTTCGGCATTATCGCCTGTCTGTTCGCGGGTGCCCTTGCGGGATTTGTGAATGGCTGCGTGGTCGTGTTTGGCCGCATTCAACCGATCATCGCCACTTTGGCAACGGGTGCCGTTTATATGGGGCTAGCCTTGTTCTTGCGTCCTATTCCCGGGGGCAAAATCAACGAAGACATCAATTGGGCGATGACGAATGCACTCGGTGATTTTGCCGAGACGGTTGGTATCTTTGAGGATGGCAAAGCGGCTTGGTTCCAGCCCATCGCAGGCGTGCCGACAGCGCTCGTTCTATTGATCATTGTCGCGCTTGTGACGTGGGTACCATTCCGTCGGTCAGTAACGGGTCGTACGGTATATGCCATTGGCTCGGCCGAGGGAGCCGCCTTTATGTCCGGTTTGAACATTGCCGGTGGCAAGCTTGCGGCTTTCACCTTGGCCGGCCTGTTTGCGGGCATTGGCGGTATTTTTATGGCGATCCAGACATCGTCGGGCAATGCCGATATTCCGATGGCGGGTGCTTACACGCTCTCGTCGATTGCGTCCGTCGTGATTGGTGGTACTTCGCTCTTGGGCGGTACGGGAGGAGCGATCGGATCGATTTTTGGTACGCTGATTTTGAAGGTCATTTCGTTCAATTTCCGTGTCTTCGATATTGCCCCGCTGCTCCAACCGCTTTTTGAAGGCCTCGTTCTTTTGGCCGCTGTTAGCCTTGGTGCCCTGAGCATCCTCCGCGTTAAGAACCAGCTGGAGTTGTTCCGGTGATTGATATGATCAAAAAATTCTCCTTTTCACGTCTATCGCGCGACGATAAGCCGATTGCGATCGCGGCAACCTTTATTCTCGTCATCTTGATTGCGGGAACCATCTATACGTTGGATCGCTTTGGTTCGGCGCCGTTGTTCTCGCCCACTTATCTTGTTCAACAGCTTCAGATTGGTTCGTTCTTGGGGATCGTTGCCGCCGGCATGATGCTGGTGATTTTGATTTCGCAAATCGATCTATCGGTGCCATGGACATTGGCTGCGGGTGCCATGACGGCAACGGCGGTTGGTGGCGAATGGGCTTTGCCTGCGGCCCTTGTTGTCGGCCTGTTGGTTGGCACCGTAAACGGGCTTGGTGTTGCTTACTTACGCATTCCGTCGATGATCTTTACGCTTGGCGTGAATGCAGTGATGCGCGGCTTGATGGTGGCCCAGACGGGCGGCTTTGCGCCGCAGACAAAGGCAACCGATCTCATGCGCTATATAGCTGCAGAGCGGACCCTTGGCATTCCCCATGCGATTTTCGTGTGGTTAGCGGTTTCTATCCTGCTCGTTATTATGCTCCGCCGCACGTCCTTCGGCCGATCCATCTATGCCATCGGCAACAAAGAAGCGGCGGCCTATCTCTCGGGCGTGCCGACAAAGCGTGTAACGATCATTGCGTTCATTCTATGCTCGGTTTTAGCAAGCTTGGCGGGCGTTTTATTGGCCGGCTATTCAACCAAGGCCTATCAAGGAATGGGTGATGCTTATGTGTTACCGGCCATCGCCGCGGTTGTGATTGGTGGCACCAATATTCTTGGCGGTCGTGGGCGTTATCTGGGCACGGTTGTTGGCGTTATTTTGATCGTTCTTTTGAACAGCGTTCTTTCGATCATGGAAATGCCGGAAGCCGGACGTCAGATCATTTATGGCTTGGTGATTATCTCAATGCTTCTCGTCTATGGGCGGGGAGAGAAGGCAACGTCCTGACATGGCCGATAAGCGGCCGCTAAAAGGCGGCCGCTCCGTATAAGAAGCCAGCGGGACCCGTTTTGAGGGGGAAACCGTGACGGCAGTATTATTGACCAATGTGATGGTGTGGGATGCCATTAATGATGCTTCCTATCCCGGTGAAGTTCTGATCGAAGGCAATCGGATCACTGAAGTAGCGTGCGCGCCCGGTCAGATCTCTCGCGAGAGGACTGCGGAGATGATCGACGGTCACGGCCAATTTTTGATGCCGGGCATGGTTGAAGGCCATTGTCACCTCTCTTTCGTCAGCCCATCTCGCAATCAGGATCTTGGCGAAATTCCGCCTGAAGAACATTTGTTGCAAACCTGTCGCGCCGCGACCTTCCTGCTTGATCATGGGTTCACGAGCGCCTATTCCGCCGCCTCCGCAAAGCTGCGCTTGGATGTTGTGGTCAGGGCGGAAATCGAAAATGGCTATTTGGCAGGACCACGCTACAAAGCGGCAGGTCCGGAAATTACAACAACAGGCGGCTTGGGCGACGAACGCAAACCCCATATGCATGCCGAAAGTTTCGGCATGATTGCCGATGGCGTTGACGAAATTGTCCGAGCCGTTCGGCTCTGCTGTCGTGAAAATGTTGATAATATTAAATTCAACGTATCGGGGGATGAATTTGTCAGTCATGCCCGCGCCGAAATTATTTCCATGCGTGAAGAAGAGCTGAGAGTTGGTGTCGAGGTGGCGCATGATTTTGGCAAACGCGTTGCATGTCACAGCCGCGCGGCTGAATCGGTCAAGCGTGCGGTCCGAGCGGGCGTTGATTGCATTTACCACTGTGATTTTGCCGATGAAGAAGCGCTCGATATGTTAGAGGCCGCCAAGGATCGGGTTATTGTCGGGCCGGCGTTTGGTTTGGTGCATAATTCCGTGTTTGAGGGCGATGTCGTCGGTTTGACGAAGGAGGTCGCCGAACGCATGGGACTTCCGCGCAAGATCGAACATACGATTGCGACATACAAAGAAATGCGCAAACGCGGCATGCGCGTTGTCGTCGGCGGAGACTATGGTTTCACCATCACGCCGATGGGACAAAATGCCCGCGATATCGGCCATTTCGTGAAATTCTTCGGCTACACCCCCGCCGAGGCTTTAAAATGCGCAACCGCCGTTGGGGGCGATTTGATGGGTCATAAAGGCGAGTTAGGCGTCATCAAGCAAGGTGCATTGGCCGATTTATTATTGGTGAACGGGGATCCTCTTAAAGATCAGTCTGTCCTTGTTGGGCCATCCCGTTTCTCGATGATCATGAAAGATGGAAAGATGCATCGCGATCCTCGTCAGCATTAAGTTGGTAGATGTTCAGCGCGGATCATGGCGCGCGCCTAGGAACGCGATGCATATTATTTAATGCATCGCATATACGAACGCGGGTTGCTCAGTGAACGGGCGGAAATCGTTTATGCTATAGCCATGCAAGATGATATGAGCGTTGCAAAATTGAGTGTCTTGCGGTTGAGGCGATAATGACGGACGGCTCTTCTTCACCCGTCCATAAAGTAGCGCTGATAACGGGAGGAGCCCCTTGTTGCGCAATGACAGAAATTCTGTTTGCTTCTAAATCTGGAAATTGGCAATTCGCGGATTTTGGCTATCGAGACGGCGACCAGCTGAGTTTCGAAAATGTTACTGGGACAGGCAATTATCTCGTCATTGGTGTTGACGAAAGCTTCAACTATACGTTCGATTGTTATGCGTGTTCGCGGCCGCCCATAAAAATAGAGGAATTCAAAGATGGGCAACTGAACGATGTTACCCGTGAACCGCGATTTCGCGATCGACTTAAATTTGAGCTTAAAAGGATAGAATCTGACCCATCGGCCGATTGGAATTCGAATAGATTTTTGACGGGGTGGGCAGCTGTGAAAAGTTTACTTGGCGAGCAGGATGACGCCTTCCGTCGAATATTGCCACTATATGACAGGACTAATCAATTCGGCGTCATGGAATGCGAGGTGCCTGCGAGCATAGCCAAGTGTCCCGCCATTACGCGAAAATTATTACCGTTTCCGGAAGGCCAATTGACCGCAAGAGCAACCGAATAATTGGCAGAAATCTGGTTGCTCATAGCACGATCTGAACGCATTATGTGTTTGTAGCTTTATGTTACTATCAAAACTCTTGGTCGATCTTCGAGATCCGACGGCGTAGCCGAACTAATCCAGATTTTCTGGCTTATAAACGCTGGAATTCTTTGAAATAGCCAAGCGAGCATGCGCTTTTGAATACCAGTCAGCACTTTTTGTGTTCTTAGCTTTCGGAGTACTTTTGCGCTGCCGCAATTTATCAGCAATTGTTTTTGGCTTTTTTGTCATAATCATTCACGCTTCTTCT
>CANGLU010000079.1 GCA_947455025.1 Hyphomicrobiales bacterium | reverse complement strand
GGGCGCAAAGGCCAAGAACATTCCAGTCATCACATGGGATGCCGACATTCTTGAAAAGGATAAGGGCCTCCGCGCAGCTTACGTTGGCACGCACAACTACGAAATCGGCGTGAACATTGCTAAGCGCGTTATGGAAATCAAGCCAAAGGGCGGCACGATCTGCATCCAGTCCGGTGGCGCAGCTGCTTCGAACCACAATGAGCGTATGCAGGGTATCCGCGACACGCTTGCTGGCAAGGCAAGCGCAGCGGCTCCTGGCGAGCGTTTGGCCGGCCAGAATGGCTGGAAGGAAGCTGAAGGTTGCCCACTCTACACCGATGATGATTTCGCTCGTGCAAACCAGCAGATGGAAGACATCCTCGGCAAGATGCCAAACCTCGACGCTTTCACGCCAACGGGCGGCTTCCCACAGTTCCTCCCAGATGCGTACACGAAGGTTGCCGAGAAGTATAAGGCTAAGATCGCCGATGGCTCGCTCGCTCTCGTCGTTGCCGATACGCTCCCTGTTCAGATCGACCTCATGAAGGCTGGTCTGTCGGCAGGTCAGGTTGGTCAGCGTCCATTCGAAATGGGCTACAAGGCCATGTACATCCTGAAGGACATCAAGGACGGCAAGGGTATGCCTAAGGATCCAACCTACACGGGTCTCGACGTCTGCACACCTAAGACAGCCGACACCTGCATCGGCGGCTAATATCGCCGAAGGCTAGGGTTTAGAAGGGCGGGAGCAATCCCGCCCTTTTTTAAATAGCAACATTATCGAAGACAAAATTTAGGGAGTTTCCATCATGGCCTTTTCACCTGATAAGCGCATCTCTCTCGGCAAAACCGGATTGTCCGTTTCGCCGATTTGTTTCGGCACGTCCGGCATTGGCGATATGCCTGAGACCTATGGCTATTCGGTGAGTGAAGAACGCGCTTATGATACCGTGCGCGCTATCTTTGATAGCCCGGTAAATTTTCTTGATTCATCGCGGAATTACGGCACGGGTCGAAGCGAAGAACGCATCGGTCATGTGATCCGCGAGCGCGGTGGTTTGCCCAAGGATTTTGTAATCTCCACGAAGCTGGACCGCGATTTCAAAACAAATGGCTTTGATGCCTCGCGTGCGCGTCGCTCGCTTGAGGAGAGTTTGACGGCGCTTGGTGTCGATCACATTCAGCTCTTACATTTGCATGATCCCGAGCACGCCAATTCGCTTTCTGAAATTACCGCAAAAGGCGGATCGATTGATGAATTGTTCAAGATGAAAGAGCAAGGTCTTGCAAAGGCGGTGGGTCTTGCTGCGGGTAATGTCGAAGTGATGTTGCCGATCTTGAAGGACTATCCGTTTGACGCGCTCATCACCCATAATCGGTTTACGCCGGTCAATCACAACGCCTCCGCCATGTTGGACTATGCCCATTCAAAGGGCATTGCCGTGTTGAACGCCGCGCCTTATGCAGGCGGGGTCTTCGCCAAAGGCACGGCAAACTATCAACGCTATGCCTATCAAATCGCCAATGACGCGATGCTCGACCCTGTTCGCAAAGTCGAAGAGATTTGTGCCAAGCACGGTGTCGCAACAGGACCCGTTGCGCTTCAATATTCAATGCGCGAGCCGCGGATCTCGGCAACCATTTGCGGCGTGTCGAAGCCTGAGCGGGTGCGTGAAACAATCGAGTGGGCGAATACTTTAATTCCGGATGCCGTGTGGCAAGAATTGGCCCTTCTTGATGTCACGAAAGACGACCCGGAGGCCACGCGGCAATATGTATTAGGCTAAGATTATCGAAAGTGCCGTTTTGAGTATCGAAGGCACTGGCCTTATTCACTCCAACCACTGGACTTATTCACCTCAAATGAGGTCAGCTATACTTAATCTATACTTGATACGGCATAGCTGGCCTTTTCAAGCCATTCAGGGTTGATCTCAACACCCC
Organism: Hyphomicrobiales bacterium; assembly: GCA_947455025.1. Lineage (GTDB taxonomy): Bacteria > Pseudomonadota > Alphaproteobacteria > Rhizobiales > Beijerinckiaceae > CAIUPE01. The sequence continues at coordinate 2,952 of CANGLU010000079.1, read as the reverse complement.
ATCCCGGTGCATCAGGGATGGTGGCCATACCATTTTCGATTTTGTAGGGATTTCCTAAAAAGAGTTTGTCTTGCCAAGGGTAGTAATCGAGACCCTCAATCGAAAATTCGAGGTATTTTCCAGCGTTCGGAATAGCACCCAATAAGTGCATCGTGCACATCGTCACTAGAGATAGGTTTGCCGCATGCGGTGTAATCTTGTAGCCTGCTTTATCGGCCATATCGCAAATCTTGAGCGTCCGCGTTAAACCGCCGATATACATGATATCGGGCTGCACAATATCAACCGCATGCATATCCATCATGAGCTTGAAGGTTGAATACTCGCAGTCTTGCTCACCCCCTGTGACATCGATCGAGAGTGCCTCGGTCACTTCGCGCGTCTGCTCATATTCCCAGTAAGGGCAGGGCTCTTCGAAATGGCTAATACCATGATCGATCAGTAGTTTTCCAATTTCGATGGCCTTTTTCGGCGAATAGCAAGAATTGCCGTCGACCAATTTAGCCACACCATCGCCCAATGCTTTACTGACAACCGGCACCACCGCATCCGTACGTCCCGGCCATTCGTCCTGATCGCGCCCGCATTCGCGTCCCACACGCCATTTAAAAGCGTCAAAACCGTAATCATCTCTGAGCCTTAGGAAGCGCTTAGCCTCATCCTCGGGGGTAATGTCCCGCTTCATGGAAGAGGCGTAGGCCCGCAATTTCCCAGGCTTCCCGCCGATCAGCGATACTACCGGTTTTTCTTCGCGTTTACCTTTCAGATCCCACAATGCAGTATCCAAACCTGTCATGGCACGCCGCAAATACGATCCAGGGTATTTATGTTCTTTCTCGCCAATCAGATTAAGCGTATCGTCAAAGTCTAACGCATCCGTCCCTAAGGCGTGAGGTGCAATTTGACGATGGAAAACCGTGCAGGTGATGTCGGAATTATAGGTGGATACTTGTCCCCAACCTGTCAAACCTGACTCGGATGTTACTTTTACAAAGCCAACATATTCATTCGTGAAGGTTTCAAGCTTTTTAATCTTATCCATTGTCGATTTCTCCAGCCTTCAAGATCATCTCTGCTGCCCGCCAAGCCAACATCATGGTTGGGGCATTCGTGTTTGCAGAGGTAACATTCGGAAATGACGAAGCGTCGACAACGCGCAACCCTTTGATGCCATGCACTTTTAATTCAGGATCAAGCACGCCACCATCGGCTTCAGGCGCCATTCGGCAGGTACAAGACGTGTGATAGACCGATCCCGCCCGTTTCCGGAAATCAGAAATAATCGCCTCATCGCTCGCCGTCGAGGGGTCAAATATTGGCTCCGACTGAATTAATTCTTGCATCGCCGGACTGTTCTGAAGCTTACCAATAAACCGTGCGCCGGCAATTACATCTTCTCGGTCCTGATTGGTAGAGAGATAGTTAAAATCAATATCGGGCATAGCAAAAGGATCGGATGAATTGATCTTGACCGAGCCTGTACTTGTTGGTCGGCACGAGTTGAAGCTTAAAATAAATCCAGGCCACGGATCCGGCTTGGTTAATCTACGTTTTCCTGCCACTTCGGTTGAATAGCTAAGCGGGTTAAAATATATCTGAAGATCGGGACGTTTTAATTCTTCCGATGAGCGAATAATGCCGCCCATTTGATTAACGCTCAAGGTTAGAGGACCTGTTCGCGTGAATAAAAATTTAATGCCTGCAATCAATTGTCCCACGCGAGTGCCGAGTTGTGCATTTAAGGTCGGTTCAGTTGCACGGTAATAGTAGTTAATACCTAAATGATCTTGCAGATTGGCACCAACATGTTCATTGGCTTTAACAATACTGATGCCGTGTTGTTTCAATAGGTCTTTCGGGCCAATCCCGGAGACTTGCAATAATTGCGGCGACTGAATGGCACCGGCCGAAAGAATGACTTCTTTATTGACCTTCACTGTATGTATTGTGTTGTTTTTACTGTATTTAACGCCAGTCGCTCGATCACCATCAAACAATATTTTCGTAACCTGCGCATGTTTTTCAACGCGTAAATTGCGGCGTTTCAACGCCGGTTGAAGAAATGCATCGGCGGATGAGCACCGTAACCCGTTGCGGGTATTAATTAAATAAGGCCCTAGGCCTTCTTCACCTTGGGCAACGCCGTCCTCGGCATACGTCAGTTGGAGTTGCTTTACAGCCTTCGTAAAAAATCGCTTTAAGGGATGATAATCCTTTTGCCGATCCGATACGGTGAGGGGGCCTGTCCCAATAACGGCTCCGTCCTTCGTTATTCTCTGCTCAATCGCTTCAAACGCAGGCTTTACGTGATCCCAGCCCCAACCAGGGTTTCCTGCGGCTTGCCAGTCCTCAAAATCGCTTTTAGCGCCCCTGGCATAGACCATGGCATTAATCGAGCTAGAGCCTCCTATTACCTTCCCACGGGGCACATAAAGCGTTCGATCGAGCAAGCCTTTATCGGGAATAGAATTGAAGCGCCAATTTACCTTTTTATCAAAGAATGTAATGCCGTAACCAATGGGCGTTTTGATCCAAAACCGAGCATCGCTACCACCGGCCTCAATGAGTAAAACCGTGAATTTGCCGGATTCACTCAAGCGGTTCGCAAGCACGCAACCTGCGGATCCTGCCCCGACGATGACATAGTCAAATGTGATTTCCATCCAGCAACCCCTAATTATCTCCGGCTAAACCTACCGGATTATCGATCTTATGCCCAAATTTATCACTCAAAGGACGACATTAACTGTTCGGCGAAAGACCAATTATTGAATTGTAATAGTTATTTATTCTTGCATTATTTTAAATCGATGGAGATACGAAAGCCTATAAATAGTGAGGAATATGATTAGAATTAATGTTTCTTTGTATATTTGGCCAAAAATTCGGAAAAACCGAGAGCCACTATCGACACAAACACAGAAAGTATCGCTAGCCGTAAGGCCGGAATAT
>CANGLU010000078.1 GCA_947455025.1 Hyphomicrobiales bacterium | reverse complement strand
GGGCTCCGCGGCTTGCGGATGAGCTGGCTAATCGTCGGCATCGTTTGCTCGTTCCAGTCCCAAGATCGGATCCGAATAGCCGGATCCCGTTGAAAAACATAACCAATTTCGCGTCACACCAACGCAAAACAAATCCGCGCCAATGGACCGTAGGCCCTTTGAGCGCGAAACTTCCCAGAGGACCACAGTTACCCGTGATCATGGCCCCAAATTGTCGACTTCGCTCGCGCGAAGGCAGTGTGGAGGTACGGCGGCGTTTCGATGTTCCCGGGTCGATTGCCTTGGCGGCGAAAGACCTAATGACATCGACAACCGTCGAAGTTCGCGTTGTCTAAACGCGGCCCGATGTGTCGTCAACCCCAAAAGCAACAATCTCGTGACGCTGGGGGTTTATTTTTTCCCCTTCCCGGCCAAGCTAGAGCCAATTTGGGAGAAAAATGGCAACGGGGCCGCTTTTGGCGGCCCCGTTGGGAGACTGTAGCTCCGACTCGCTGCCTTATTCGGCCGCTGCCGGGCCTTCCAGCTGCGGCGCCGAGCTTGGCGCCTGCGAAGTGTTCTGCGCCACGATCATTTCGTCGCGGCGAGTCGCGATCGAGCGGATGCGGGACATTGTGGCGCCCGTACCGGCCGGAATCAGACGGCCCACGATGACGTTTTCCTTGAGGCCTGCGAGATCGTCGGACTTGCCATTGACGGCTGCTTCCGTGAGCACGCGGGTGGTTTCTTGGAACGACGCTGCCGAGATGAACGAACGGGTCTGGAGCGACGCCTTGGTGATACCCAAGAGCACCGGATGCCCCTTCGCTGGCCGTTTGCCATCGGCAAGCAGCTTGGCGTTGACTTCGTCCATTTCGACCTTGTCGACCTGCTCATTGTGCAGGAACTCGCTATCGCCGATTTCGTCGATTTCGACCTTTTGCAGCATCTGGCGCACGATCACTTCGATGTGCTTGTCGTTAATCGACACGCCCTGCAGACGGTAAACTTCCTGGATTTCGTTGACGAGGTAAGCGGCAAGCTCCTCGACACCCTTAATGGCCAGAATGTCATGCGGCGCTGGGTTGCCGTCGACAATGTAATCGCCCTTTTCCACGACGTCGCCCGCCTGAAGATAGACGTGCTTGCCCTTTGGAACGAGGTATTCAACAGGATCCGAACCGTCGTTTGGCACGAGCGAGATGCGGCGCTTGTTCTTGTAATCGCGACCGAATTGGATCGTGCCGGAGGTTTCTGCGATGATTGCAGCTTCCTTCGGACGACGCGCTTCGAACAACTCGGCAACACGCGGCAGACCGCCGGTGATGTCGCGCGTCTTGGCGCTTTCGAGCGGGATACGGGCCAAAATATCGCCCGCCTTGATCTTGTGGCCCGGATCGACCGAGATAACCGCTTCCACCGGAAGCAGGTAACGGGCTTCACCACCACGCGGCAGCTTCAGGATCTTACCCTTCGCATCCGTGATCAAAATGGCTGGCTTCAAATCGGCCGAGCGCATATTGGCGCGGTAATCGATAACGACGCGCTTCGTGATACCGGTCGACTCGTCGGCCGTTTCAACAACCGACGCGTTTTCAACGAGATCTTCGTATTGAATGATACCGTCGACTTCCGTGACGATCGGACGGGTGTAGGGATCCCAATCCGCAATACGCTGGCCGCGCTTGACCGTATCGCCCTCATCCACCTTCAGGCGCGAGCCATATTGGATGCGGTGGGCTGCACGCTCGGTTCCGTCGGCACCCACGATCGCGATCGTGATGTTACGGCCCATGGCGATGAGATCGCCATCCGAGTTTTTAGCCATGTTGCGGTTACGAACGACAACCTTACCGTCGAAATTGCTTTCAACGAAGGAGGTATCGGCAATGGTTGCCGCGCCGCCGACGTGGAAGGTACGCATGGTGAGCTGCGTGCCCGGTTCGCCGATCGATTGCGCTGCGATAACACCAACGGCTTCGCCCATATTGACGGGCGTTCCGCGGGCAAGATCGCGACCATAGCAGGTGCCGCACACACCGTTTGGCGCTTCGCACGTCAGAACCGAACGGATCTTCACTTCCGTGATACCGGCCGCGTTGATCGCGTCGATATGGCTTTCCTCAATCATCTGGCCCTTGGCCACAATCACCTTGCCTTCAAGATCGAGAAGGTCTTCGGCGGTCGTGCGGCCCAAGATACGAATGGCCAAGGAAGCGACGATCTGACCCGCGTCAATAATGGCGCGCATCTTGATGCCGTTTTCCGAGCCGCAATCGCGGACCGTGATGATCGAATCCTGCGCCACGTCGACGAGACGACGCGTGAGGTAGCCCGAGTTAGCGGTCTTCAACGCGGTATCGGCAAGACCCTTACGGGCGCCATGGGTCGAGTTGAAGTATTCGAGAACGTCGAGACCTTCTTTAAAGTTCGAGATGATCGGCGTTTCAATGATCTCGCCCGATGGCTTGGCCATCAGACCACGCATCGCGGCCAGCTGACGCATCTGCGTTGGCGAACCACGCGCGCCGGAGTGCGACATCATATAGATCGAGTTGATTGGCAGCGTCCGGCCATTCTCGTCCTTCTTGACGGCCGAAATACGACCCATCATTTCCTGAGCGAGCTTGTCCGAGCACTTGGCCCAAGCATCAACGACCTTGTTGTACTTCTCGCCTTGCGTGATGAGACCATCATTGAACTGCTGCTCGTAGTCCTTGACGAGCGCACGGGTCTCGCCAACGATCTTCGGCTTGGTTTCAGGGATAACCATGTCGTCCTTACCGAACGAAATGCCAGCCTTAAACGCGTTGACGAAGCCCAACTGCATCATGCGATCGCAGAAGATCACGGTCTCTTTCTGACCGCAGTGACGATAGACGGTGTCGATCGTGTTCGAAATTTCCTTTTTCGTCATCAGCTTGTTGACGACGTCAAACGTCATACGGGCATTCTTCGGCAACAATTGACCGAGCATGGCACGGCCTGGGGTCGTATCGAAGATTTTCGTGAACGTCTTGCCCGCCTCGTCAACGCCTTCATAGCGATACTTGATCTTCGCGTGGAGCGTGATGTCCTTATTGGCAATGGCGTGTTCAATTTCGCCCATATCGGCGAACATCATGCCCTCGCCCGGTTCCTTTTCGGACATCAGCGAGAGATAATAGAGACCAAGCACGATATCTTGCGACGGCACAATGATCGGCATGCCGTTGGCGGGATGCAGAATATTGTTGGTCGACATCATGAGCACGCGCGCTTCAAGCTGAGCTTCAAGCGAGAGTGGTACGTGAACGGCCATCTGGTCACCGTCGAAGTCGGCGTTAAACGCCGCGCAGACGAGCGGATGCAGCTGAATGGCCTTGCCTTCAACGAGCACGGGTTCGAATGCCTGAATACCAAGGCGATGGAGCGTCGGTGCGCGGTTCAGCATCACGGGATGCTCGCGGATGACCTCGTCAAGGATGTCCCAGACTTCTGGCTTTTCTTTTTCAACCAGCTTCTTGGCTTGCTTAACTGTGGTCGACAGGCCTTTCGCGTCCAGACGCGAATAGATGAACGGCTTGAACAATTCGAGCGCCATCTTCTTTGGCAGGCCGCATTGATGCAGCTTCAATTCCGGACCGACGACGATAACCGAACGGCCTGAATAATCGACGCGCTTGCCAAGCAAGTTCTGGCGGAAACGGCCTTGCTTGCCCTTGAGCATATCGGCGAGCGACTTCAACGGACGCTTATTGGCACCCGTGATGACGCGGCCACGACGACCATTGTCGAACAAGGCATCAACCGACTCTTGCAACATGCGCTTTTCGTTGCGGATGATGATGTCCGGCGCACGCAACTCGATGAGGCGCTTCAAACGGTTGTTACGGTTGATGACGCGGCGATAGAGATCGTTCAAATCGGAGGTCGCGAAACGGCCGCCATCCAATGGAACGAGCGGACGAAGGTCTGGTGGGATCACAGGAACAATCGTCATGATCATCCATTCTGGCTTATTGCCAGACATCATGAACGCTTCGATGATCTTCAAACGCTTGGCGAGCTTCTTAGGCTTCAATTCCGAGGTCGAAACCGAAATCTCGTGGCGCAAATCAGCTGCCGTCTTCTCCAGATCGAGCGAACGGAGAATTTCGCGAATGGCTTCGGCGCCGATCAGCGCGGTGAAGCTGTCTTCGCCATATTCATCCTGCGCGCGAAGATAATCGTCTTCCGACAGCAATTGACGCTCTTTAAGCGGGGTTAGGCCCGGCTCAATCACGACATAGTTTTCGAAGTAGAGAATGCGCTCAAGATCCTTCAACGCCATATCGAGCAAGAGGCCGATACGCGATGGGAGCGACTTCAAGAACCAGATGTGAGCAACAGGAGCGGCCAATTCGATATGGCCCATGCGCTCGCGCCGAACGCGCGACAGCGTGACTTCCACGCCGCACTTCTCGCAGATGACGCCCTTGTATTTCATGCGCTTATATTTGCCGCACAAGCATTCGTAATCCTTGATCGGTCCAAAGATACGCGCGCAGAAAAGGCCGTCACGCTCTGGCTTGAACGTACGGTAATTGATCGTTTCTGGCTTTTTGATTTCACCAAACGACCAGGCAAGGATCTGATCAGGCGCAGCGATCGATATTTTAATATGATCGAAGGTCTGAGGCTGGACCACGGGGTTGAAGAGATTCATCACCTCTTGATTCATCGCCGGCTCCTACAGTTTTGGGCTTTAGCGCGCTCCGCGCCGATTAACCCATATTAAATTCACGGATCCGCTCGCTGATGCGGCGGGATGGGGAAATGACCGGCGCTGATCCGCGCCGGCCCTTTGATGCTTTATTCAGCCGCCTCAGACGGAGGCAATTCAGCCACTGGCTTCAAGGTCGAGGTAAGCTCGACATTCAGACCAAGCGACCGCATTTCCTTCACGAGAACGTTGAAGCTTTCTGGGATACCGCTTTCGAACGTATCGTCGCCGCGGACGATGGATTCGTAAACCTTGGTACGTCCGGCCACGTCGTCCGACTTCACCGTCAGCATTTCCTGCAAGGTGTAGGCGGCGCCGTAAGCTTCCAGAGCCCAGACTTCCATTTCACCGAAGCGCTGACCACCGAACTGCGCCTTACCACCCAATGGCTGCTGGGTAACAAGCGAGTACGGACCGATCGAGCGGGCATGGATCTT
>CANGLU010000077.1 GCA_947455025.1 Hyphomicrobiales bacterium | reverse complement strand
AGCGCATGCGTCCAAGCCTTGCCGTATTTCTGCAGCAAAGCGGTGGTGAGCTGTGGCATACGGGTTGAAGCTTCGGCCAATGGGGTATCGACGATTTCGAGAACCTTCGAATTGCCGCAAGCCTTGATGTAATCGGCCATGGCGTTTGATTTGCGAACAGCGATTTCATAGTTCGAATCGGTGAACACAACCGCGCCTACATTGCCCTTCGTCGTGGCGCATGGGAACGCCGCAGCGGACTTGGCCACTTCGATTGGATCGGTCGTGATGTTGTTGAAGATCGGAAGCGTTTCATGCGCACCTGGGTGAGCATAAGAATGCCAGCCGATGATCACGATGCCTTGCTTGCCGGCTTCTTCAACCGCCGTTGCTTGTTCCTTGGCATCGATACCGCCGAGCACGATCACGTCTGGCTTGGAAGCAATGGCCTGTGCCATAGCGGACGCCTGACCCGAAACCGAGCCCTTGCCGTCGATGAGCTTGAAGGTCCAGCCGATCTTGGCTGCTGCTTCCTTCACGCCATTACCGGCACCGAGCGCGCCACCATTGTTCTGGTTGGTCGACACATAAATGATGGTCTTGCCAGCAGCTGCCTTTGGACCCGTGGTTGGGCCAGTCCAAGGCGCATTTGGCGTGCTCATGATATCAACCGTCTTCTGTGCGTCAGAAACGGCGTCAGCATGTGCCGCAATTGCCATCATAGGCAGCGCGACAGTGGCGGCTAACAGCGCCAAAGAGTGCTTAAGTTTCATTGGTCTTCCTCCGGTTATCGTTGAACTTCGCGCCTGTTCAGGCGTGAAGGGTAGGAGCCATTCCAGCCTCTGCTTTAAGCAGCAGGCGGGGTTGGCGAAGGGGGTTGTTGGGTACGCGTATGGGTAACACTGCCACGGCGCCGTTGCGCATAGCCCGCAAGACCGATCGCGATCAAAAGCGTCACGCCATTGAACAAAGGCTCGATATAGAAATCGCCACCCAATTGCTGGATGCCGGAAATACCAATAGCCAGAATGGCAACGCCCATAATGGTGCCCCACACATTGACGCGACCAGGCTTGATCGTGGTGGAGCCCAAAAACGCACCGACAAGCGCAGGCAGTAGAAATTCAAGCCCGACACTGGCCTGGCCGATGCGAAGGCGCGCAGCCAACAAAATGCCGGCGATAGCACCCAAAATACCGGACGCCACAAAGCTGCCGATCACATAACGGCGCGTCGGAATACCATTCAACAATGCAGCGCGTTGATTGGCGCCAATCGCGTAAAGATAACGCCCGATCGGCAAATATTCGGCTACCGCCCACAGCGCCAAAGCAATTGCTGCAACATAAAAGGTTGAAATCGGAATACCCAATGGCATCGACGCGTAAAGGTCCGTAAAGCCATGCGGCAAAACACCGATGACTTGTCGTCCCTCGGAATACCACAACGCAATCGCATAGAGGATTGTTCCCGTTCCGAGCGTTGCGATAAAGCTGTCGATCTGCGCCATTTCGACGAGAAAGCCATTGATCAAACCCAAGACACAGCCCAGCAAAATCACAATGATACACGCAACCGGCCAGCTAAACCCCATCTTGGTTTGAAGCGCTATGGCAAGTACATGCCAGAGCACGATGCCATAGCCGACGGTGAGATCGATACGACCCGCCATCATCGGAATCATCGCCGCCAGAGAAAGAATGGCGATGATCGATTTATCATTCAGGATCGACCGCACATTCAACATCGTCGGAAACGTATCGGGCAGGATAATCGAGAAAAAAACCACCAACACAACGGTGAAAATCGGCAGTCCATAAACAGGTGCGAGACGCCATAATTTCTGCCCCGTCGACAGCCTTTCCAATTCGGCTTTGGTCGGCTCAAGAGCGGTTGATTTGATCGAAGAACTCATGGGTCAATGCACCTTATTGGCGAGCGATGTCGCCCGCGTAATCGATTCAACGGAAAGATCGCTCGCGTTAATTTCAGCGACAATTCGGCCGCTCTGGAACACCAAAGCGCGGTGGCAAATGGCCGCCACTTCTTCAAAATCTGTCGACACCAACAAGACAGCATGGCCTTTGGCCAAGGCTGAACTCAAGAGACGATAAATATCCGCTTTCGCTCCAACATCGACGCCTGCGGTCGGATCTTCAAGCACCAAGACATCGGGGCCAATGCGCATCCAGCGCGACATCACCACTTTTTGCTGATTGCCGCCCGACAGCGTTTCAATCGCCGCCTCGGGATTGTTGGGTGAAAGCCCTATATCAGCGCCGAGCGTTTTGCTTTCGCTGGCCTCGTTTAGCGGATGGCGCGGTGAAAACAATCCACGTCCCGCAGCACCCGGATTGATAAACATATTCTCCCGGACCGAGAGGCCCGCAGCAACCGATTCTGCCACGCGGTCAGCCGCAACAAAACCGATGCCGGATTGTACCGCCTGATTGGGCGATGAATGCCGCAAAGGCTGTCCCTTAATCGTGATATTGCCCTGCTTGGCCGGATCATCCCCAATCAAAGCGCGGCCCACTTGCTCTTGGCCTGCGCCGCGCAAGCCAACAAGCGACAAAACCTCGCCCGCATGAAGGGTAAAATTGATCGGCCCAATATCGCCCACATAAAGCCCCTCGCACTGCAGCAATGGGGTGCGGCTTGGCGCGGGTGGACGCACGAAAACGCTTTCAGGCCTGCGCCCAATAATGGCAGCAATCAAGCTTTCCGGATCGGCTTCCGAGGTGAGGCGCTGATCAACCAGCCTGCCATCGCGTAGCACAACGAGGCGATCGGAAATGGCAAAAATCTCGTCAAGGCGATGCGAGACATACATCATGCTCACACCTTGCGCTTTTAAGCCGCGCAACACGTCGAACAGGAGATTGACATCTTCTTGCGGCAGACTGGCGGTTGGCTCGTCCAACACCAGCACGCTGGCATTGATGCCCAAGGCGCGCGCAATGGCGACAAGCGATTTCTCCGTGCGGGTCAAATCGCTGACCCGCAAGCGCGGATCAATATCATAGGCGATCATGGAGAGAGACCGCCGCGCCATGGCATCGACAGCCTGCCAATCAACCAGCCCGTTACGGCGCGGATAGCCCTGCGCCATCGCAATATTCTCGGCGACTGTCATCCATTCAATCAGGCCCAAATCCTGATGGATAAAAGCGATGGAATGGCCTTTCGTCCGCGGATCATGCGGCGTGCCGTCCATGTACATTTCGCCGGCATCGGGCTTGTAGACGCCCGCCAGCATTTTAATGACGGTGGATTTTCCGGCGCCGTTTTGACCAAGCAGAGCTAGAATTTCACCACGGGGCAAATCAAAACTGACATCATTGACCGCCAATGTGCCGCCAAACGCTTTCATCATCCCGCGCAAGGAGAGCGCGGCATTGTGAGGGCTAGCACTGGTTATCGGCTCGGCAATCTGTGCGACCGGCATTCCATCCCCTTAAGCGCCTTTGCAGGCCTTTTTATTTATTAACGATAGGCTAGAGGCACATTGTGACGGCGTCAATCATTAATGCACTTTTCGATAATTCGATCGAATACGGGGAAGTTCCTGATTAAAGCTCCAAATTACTCGTTTATTCGGCCTCTTTTGAGCCGTTTTCAGACAAGATTGGAGTACGTGTTGAAATGTCGCATGCCATACTCGTTAGCTGGTACTACCCAGTCGCGGGGAGGATTCATCGGCAAGGCGGGAATTTTCGGTCTTGCGGGGCTTTGTGTTAGGAAGGATCGTCAAAGATTCACGTCATGCAGACCTTCAAATCGATCAGATGAATTCAATCGCTAAAGGAACGGAACTAGCCATGTCAGCAACGAAATCCCCCCTTCCCGTCCTTGGAGCCGCGCTGAACGTGAACGATTTAAAGGTTCATAAAGACTGGATCCTTGAAAGGGATCGCGACATCGAGCTTCAGGATTTTGTCGAAGCGGATCGTCTAAACGGCGATTGGACATCGGTTGCTGACGCAATCAAAACAGTACTGAAAGGCCACAAAGGCCGCCTTGGCCTTCACGGCCCCTTCTGGGGCCTGACCATTGATAATATGGATCCCGAAATCCGGACCATTGTCACAAAACGCCTGCTGCAGGGGATGGATGTCTGCGATTATCTTGGCGCAACCCATATGGTGATCCACTCGCCTTACACGACGTGGGACCATTTTAATCTCGATGATACACCCGGTAGCCGGCAGGATATCATCGAGCGCGTGCATTATAATCTCCGGCCGGTCGTCAAGCGGGCCGAGGAGATCGGCTGTATGCTAGTGATCGAAAACATCGAAGATGTGGACCCGTATGCGCGGGTCGAATTGGCCAAATCCTTCAACAGTGAGATGGTCAAGGTCTCGCTTGATACGGGGCATGCAAATTATGCGTTTGGCTCGATCAACGGCCACCCTGTCGACTATTATGTGCGGGCAGCGGGTGACATGTTGGCCCATGTGCACCTTCACGACACCGATGGCCACGCCGATCGCCATTGGGCGCCTGGGGAAGGCAATATTGCTTGGCGAGAAGTCTTTCGGGCGCTGTCGCAGGTCACATCGCAGCCACGCCTTATTCTCGAACTAAGAGATAAATCCTACCTGCGTGCCGGTGCAGATTATTTGATCGGCTTAGGTGTGGCGGTTTAGAGGAAGCCGCACGCTAAAAGCATAAAAACGCCGCACCACCAAAGGTACGACGCTTTAAAACTTGGTTGCGTGGGGTGAGGAATGGTTGCGCAGAGCGCAACAAAACAGTCCGGTGGACTGTTTTGAATAACAAACGCCCGAAGCGTGAGCGAAGGGCCCAGATTTGAACCTGTTCAGAACAAGAAAAACGCCGCACCACCAAAGGTACGACGTTTTGAAACTTGGTTGCGGGGACCAGATTTGAACTGATGACCTTCAGGTTATGAGCCTGACGAGCTACCGGGCTGCTCCACCCCGCGATAAACCTTGAAACTTAAGTGCACAGCCCGGTCTTTGTATGATCGGACGGGCTTCACGGAGTTCAGCCCTATGGCTGCTCCACCCCACGTCAAGACTAGTGTGTTTGTATCGTGTTGAGGGAATTTCTGTCCTTAGCAGGCCTGGCAGCGACCTACTCTCCCAGGTCTTAAGACATAGTACCATTGGCGCTGAAGCGTTTAACGGCCGAGTTCGGGATGGGATCGGGTTTAGGCGCTTCGCAAAGGCCACCAGGCCGGCAAAGGACAGAAAAATGCAAGCAAGCGACATTGAAGTCGAAGTTTATAACTGGTTGTCCAGCGGACATTGTAAATGAGAACGATTAAGCCAATCGAGCGATTAGTACTGGTAAGCTCAACGCGTCACCGCGCTTACACACCCAGCCTATCAACGTGGTCGTCTTCCACGGCT
>CANGLU010000076.1 GCA_947455025.1 Hyphomicrobiales bacterium | reverse complement strand
TCGGTTTCCTGGCCGACAATGATATAGCCCTTCTCGGCGCGTAGAACGTGCATCGTTTCGGTGCCATAGGCGCACGCATCATATTTTTGCGCTTCTGCCCAGATGGCTTCCCAGATCGCTTGGCCGTAATCGGCTGGCACGTTCACTTCGAAACCAAGTTCGCCCGTAAAGCTCATGCGGAAGAGGCGGGTTGGCACGCCGCAAATTTTACCCAAGCGCACGCTCATATGCGGCATGGCTTCGTTTGAAATGTCGATGCCCTCAATCAAAGGCGCGATGATCTTACGCGCATTCGGGCCTTGTACGGCGACGACCGAATATTGCTCTGTCGTCGACGTCAAAGCGACCTTCAGGTTCGGGAACTCGGTCTGGAGATAGTCTTCCATATGGTTTAGCACGCGCGGCGCACCGCCCGTTGTTGTCGTGACGTGGAAGCGATCTTCTGCGATGCGACCGACGACGCCGTCATCCATCACGAAACCCGCTTCGTTGAGCATCAGACCATAGCGGCAACGGCCCACTTCGAGCTTCGACCAGGGGTTGGTGTAGAGGATGTTCATGAACTCGGCGGCGTCGGGGCCTACGACTTCAATTTTGCCGAGTGTGGAGGCGTCGAAAACACCTGCTGAGTCGCGCACCGTCTTGCATTCGCGCAACACGGCTGCGTGCATATCTTCGCCCGCCTTCGGGAAATACCACGCGCGTTTCCACAGGCCGACATCTTCAAACACCGCGCCTTGCGCTTCCGCCCAAGCGTGCGTTGCAGTTTTGCGCACCGGATCAAACAAATCGCCGCGTGAATGGTTGGCCATCGCGCCGAAGCTGATCGGCGTATAAGGCTGACGGAAGGTGGTGAGGCCCACCGCAGGGATCGGCTTGCCAAGCGCTTCAGACGCTATCGCCAACGCGTTCATATTGGACAATTTGCCCTGATCGGTCGCCATACCGGTGGTGGTGTAGCGCTTCACATGCTCGATCGAGCGCATGCCTTCGCGGGTGGCGAGCTTGATATCTTTGGCCGTCACATCATTCTGGTAATCGACAAAGGCTTTCACCCGTCCTGCATCATGCGGATGGGGAACCGCGCCCAAGAACCCGCCATGGGCGTCGAGCACGCCTGCGAGCTTCACTTTGGTGGCCGTGCCCTTGGCAAATCCGGCTTTGGCTGCGGCATCGAGACCGGCTGCAAAACCATCCTCGAAGGCTTGAGCCAGCGTTTCGGAGCCCTTGCACGCCCCTGCTGAACGCTCGGCCTGAACAGATTCACCGGGGATGAAAACCTGACGCGCCTCATCAAATTTCAATTTGCCGCGCGACTGCGAGAACAGATGCACGGAAGGCGTCCAGCCGCCGCACATCAGGATCAGATCGCACGGGATGGCATCTTCACCATCGGTGCCGAGCTTGCTGACGAGTGCCGCACTGACCCGCAAGCGTCCGGTTGAACCCGTAATCGCCATACCGGTTTCAACCCGAATACCCGCTGCACGCGCGGCTGTAGGGAGCGGGCCATTGGCCTCGTGGCGTAAGTCCGCAATCAACTCGATGGAAACACCCGCCGCCTTCAAATCAAGGGCGGCTTGATAGGCGCTGTCATGGGCGGTGGCGACAACGGCGCGGCCACCGGGGCGAACGCCATAGCGGTTGGCATAAATGCGGGCAGCATCGGCCAGCATAATGCCGGGCCGATCATTATCGGGGAATACCATCGGGCGCTCATGCGCACCGGCGGCAATCACGACCTCTTTCGCCCGCACCTGCCAAAGGCGGTCGCGTGGCAATTTCGGATCGGGCTTGGCCAGATGATCGGTAACGCGCTCGACGAGGCCTATAAAATTCTGCGCAAAATACCCGAAGGCTTGCGTGCGCGGCAAAAGCGTTACCGTGCCGGAATGGCCTTTTAATTCAGCAACCGTTTCCTCAACCCATTGGGCGGCAGGCTTGCCGTCAACGGTTGCGTGCAGCTCGGAGAGAAGCGAGCCGCCAAATTCCGCCTGCTCGTCGCATAGGATGACGCGCGCGCCCGTGCGGGCTGCAGAGAGAGCGGCGGAAAGACCTGCGGGGCCGGAGCCGATGACCAGCACATCGCAATGGGCAAAGCGGGTCGAGTAATGGTCCGGATCAGGCTCATTTGACGCCGTGCCGAGGCCAGCCGCGTTGCGGATGATGGGCTCATAGAGCTTCTTCCACGCCACATTCGGCCACATAAAGGTCTTGTAGTAAAAGCCTGCCACAAACAGCGGCGAGAGCAGATTGTTAATTGCGCCGACGTCGAAGCTCAGCGAAGGCCAGCGGTTTTGGCTTTGGGCGACGAGGCCATCGTAAAGCTCGACCTGGGGCGCGCGTAAATTGGGCGTGTGACGTGCGCCGGTGCCGACGCTGACGAGCGCATTCGGCTCATCGGATCCTGCGGTGATAACACCCCGAGGGCGGTGATATTTGAACGACCGGCCCATCAGATGCACGCCATTGGCGAGCAAGGCCGACGCCAACGTATCGCCCTTAAAACCGCGATAGGTTTTACCATCAAAGGTGAAAGAAAGCGGTTTGGTCCGGTCCACCCGACCGGAGCGCGTGGCGCGAAGCGTCAGGCTCATTGGTGGGCCTCCTTAACGATAAGGGCAAGATCAGGCTTAGGCTGGCCTGCGGGATAGGTTTTTAAAATTGTGTCGCTCACCGTATCGCGCACGCAATTGAAAAAACGCGCGCAGCCGGACACGTGCCGCCAACGCTCAATGTGGAGGCCTTTCGGATTGGAGCGGAAATAGAGATACTCCGCCCATTCCTGATCGCTTGTGGTGGACGGGTCAGCAGGACGCGCAATATGCGCTTCGCCTGCATAGCGGAATTCGAGTTCGGGGCGATTGCCGCAATGGGGGCAGGGAATAAGCAACATGGTTCTGCTCCTTAATGCGCGACGGCGGCAGCGGCCGCTTCATCGATCAGGCGGCCGGTTTTGAACCGGTCGATGGTGAAGGCCGCGTTGATCGGGTGTGGCTCGTCTTTCGCAATCGTATGCGCAAACACATTGGCCGAGCCCGGTGTGGCCTTAAAGCCGCCGGTTCCCCAACCGCAATTCACGTAAAGACCCTTTACCGGCGTCTTTGACAGAATTGGCGAACGATCCGGTGTGACATCGACAATGCCGCCCCAGTTACGCAGCATGCGCAAGCGGCGAACATTCGGGAACAATTCGCAAATCGCGTCCAGCGTATGGGTGGTGATATGGAGACCGCCGGTCTGGCTATAGGATGTGTAAGCATCCGTGCCTGCGCCAATCACCAACTCGCCCTTGTCGGATTGCGACATGTAGGCGTGGATCGTATTCGACATCACCACGCATGGCATGATCGGCTTGATGGGTTCCGAGACGAGCGCTTGCAGCGGATAGGATTCAAGCGGCATGCGCACATCGGCCATGCTCATGATCACGCTGGTATGACCTGCTGCAACGACACCGATTTTCTTGGTGCCGATAAAGCCCTTGGTAGTTTCGACGCCCGTTACCGCGCCCGATGGATCGCGGCGGATGCCCTTCACTTCGCAATTCTGGATGATATCGACACCCATCGCACTGGCCGCGCGCGCATAACCCCATGCGACCGCATCGTGACGCGCGGTGCCGCCGCGACGTTGCAACGCCGCGCCCAAAATCGGGTAGCGCATATTGGGCGAGATATTGAGGATCGGGCAGAATTCCTTCGCCTCTTCCGGCGTCAGCCACTCATTGTCGATGCCCTGCAAACGGTTGGCATGGACGTGGCGCTTGAAGACCTGAATGTCATGCACCGTATGCGCCAGCATCATTACGCCGCGCGGCGAATACATCACGTTGTAATTCAGTTCCGCCGAGAGGTTTTCCCACAGCTTGACCGAATGCTCGTAAAGCCCCTGGCTTTCTTCCCATAAATAGTTCGAGCGAATGATCGTGGTGTTACGGCCCGTATTGCCGCCGCCCAGCCAGCCCTTTTCCAGCACAGCGATGTTGCGAAGCCCATGTTCTTTGGCCAGGTAATAGGCAGTGCCTAAACCATGCCCGCCGGCGCCAATAATGATGGCGTCATATTCGGCTTTGGGTTCGGGAAAACGCCATTGCTCCGGCCAATGCCTGTGGGCGGATAATGCTTGTTTCGCTAGATTGAGGAATGAGAAGCGCAAACTCGCTCTCCTTCTTTAAGGGGCCGGGACACTTAGCTTTTGACGGTATTGGACACCAAAAGCCAATGAAAATCAGTCATGCAGCTATTAAAGCGCCTTATCGACTTCGTCCTTTATCGAAGCGTCATTCTCGTGTCGATAGGCGTCATGCCGCAGATGAAACGCCGTAAAACGCGCTATAAAGCGCCCTTGCCGCGACAAATCAGAATGGCATCGTCAATGCGGTGGTTCAGTTCGGCTTCCGGCAAGGTCGTGACGGGCGGCAATTTGCTGGCGATTTCATTGCCGACACAGGCGCAGGACGACACGCATTTATCGCTTTTGTTGCCTGCCGCAATGCAGCTCGCCGTGCACGCTTTGGCAAAGCCGCCATCGGCCGGCGCAAAAAGATGCAACGGACCCGTTACGCTCAACAGCGCCCATAAGGACCCCATCAGGATCGGCTGGTGAAGCAAATATACCGGCAGGCTAAACCGTCCGAGCCGCGCCAATTGGCGGCTTAACGCATCGATGCGGGAGCGCTGAAACCATGCGGCTAGACGAGGGCGTGTATCGACCAGACGCGCGGTAACGCTTCCGGCAAGCACCACTCCAAACCACGGAAAAAAGGGCACATAATCATTGGTGCGCGGCAAGAGGTGGTTAAGCCCGAGCCAGAAGAGCCATGGCCGATCAAACAGCGGATGGTAGACGGTGAAGGGCAACGCGATCGAAAGCGCGGCGAAGGCTATGACCAATACAATGGGCGCGCGAAGAAAGGGCAAAGCCAAAAGACTTGAAAGCGCGATGCAATGCAAAACGCCGAAAAAAATCCAATCGTCCGGCATAGTAAAAAACGTGCCAACCGAAACGATAATGGCCGCACCCGCGACATAGCGCAGCCGTCGCAGATAGGGCTTGATCGGCAACCCGTTTCGGGCTGCTAACGTCAGACTGATGCCGACGATGAAAAGAAAACTGCCCGCGATGCCATGCGCGAGCAAACGGCCTTCGGGCGTGAACGAAATATCGTAGTCAACGATACCGAAAAAGCCGAGATCCCATGTGAAATGGAAAAAGATCATCGCGATGATCGCCATGCCGCGCGCGACATCAATCACCGGCCAACGGCGCTTAAACCCCTCTCCCAATGGGGAGAAGGAAGCGCTTGTCATGTTAGTGAACCAGTTGCGAACGCAACGCTTCGATTTGCGCCAAACGCTCGGCGGCGAGGCGCTTGCCTTCGTCCGTCGAGGCGGCCGCCAAAGACGCCGTTGCCAGTTCAACTTCGGCGGTGAATGCGGCATCGGTCATATTGGCGACCGGAATGGCCTGATCGGCCAAGACCGTCAAAAGGCTCGGCGTCGCATCCACGAAACCGCCGCGGATGAAAACCGTCTCGGAGGTTCCTTTGGCATCCGTATAGGTCAAGACACCCGGACGAAGCGCCGACATTACAGGCGCGTGGTCTTTCAACACCGCGAAATCGCCTTCCGTACCCGGGACGACGACTTGTTCAACATCACCTGAAAAGAGAATCTTCTCAGGTGAAACGAGTTCGAATGTGAAAGCGGCCATGATGGTCTCCGTCCGTCGTCAGCCTGAGCTTAGGCTGCTTCCTTCGCAAGGCGATCGGCCTTTTCGATGGCTTCTTCGATGGTGCCATCCTTGTAGAAGGCCGCTTCTGGAAGGTGGTCATACTGACATTCAACCAGACCCTTGAAGCTCTTGATGGTGTCGGCGATCGAGACGAGCTT
>CANGLU010000075.1 GCA_947455025.1 Hyphomicrobiales bacterium | reverse complement strand
CGGAAACCGTGATTTCGCGGGCGAATTTCGCGAACATCTTGGAACGCACCGCGTCCTGCTTGCCTTTGCGGTGCATGATGTTCTTGAATTGTGAGTGGCCGGCCATTGTAATCCCTACCAATTATGTTCGAAGTGGAGCGCTTATAGTGCGCGATGGGCCGAAAATAAAGCCATTATAGGAGGTCTAAACCTCCCAAAAGGCCGGCAGCGAAGGCGAAAGACGCGGGCCGATCCGGATGGCTGCGACTTTGATCGCAAGCCCCGTGCGGTCATCTGTTTCAACCGCAATGCCTGAAAGCGTGCCCTCACCGCTCGCCGCTTCAAGCCGCGAGCCGGGGGTTTTTTCGACAAACCGCCGGACGGGCTCTTCCTTCGTCATGCCAAGAATGGAGTCATAATCGCCACACATACCCGCATCGGTCATATAGGCGGTACCGCCATCAAAAATTTGATGGTCAGCGGTTGGCACATGGGTGTGCGTGCCGATAACGAGGCTGGCTCGCCCGTCCAGATAATGCCCCATCGCCTGCTTCTCGCTCGACGCTTCGCCATGAAAATCAACCACAACCGCATCGGCAACCCGACCGAGTGGCGCTTCCTGTAAAGCGCGATCAACCGCAGAAAAAGGATCATCCAGCGGATCCATATAGAGCCGTGCCATGGCGTTGACGACGAAAACACGCGCACCGGAGGCTGTTTCAACCAAGGTTGCGCCGCGCCCGGGCGTGGTCGAGGGATAATTGATCGGCCGCAAAAGGCGCGGTTGGCGTTCGATAAACACCAAAGCCTCGCGCTGATCGAAGGAATGATTGCCAAGCGTGATGGCATCCGCGCCAGCCGCGAGCAATTCGTCGCAAATGGCCTCGGTGATGCCAAAACCGCCAGCCGCATTTTCGCCATTGATGACGACGCAATCGAGCGCCCAGCGCTTTCGAAGGGTCGGCAAATGCTCCATTACGGCCGCTCGGCCGGGTCGTCCAACCACGTCACCTAGAAAAACTAATCGCATTTTTTAAAAATATCCTGACTTACCGACAAAATTTACTCGCATGGAAGCGTTACAAAGTCATGCAAAAAGCCAAAATGTCGAACAAAGATCAGGCTTTGCATTGATCGAACGCGAAGCTTGCGCTACATCACAGTTCTGTCCTGATTTTATAACGATAGAGGTTCTTTCATGGCCAATCATGACCACGCCGCCGGATCCGCAATGGATTATGCCGAACACGAGCGCACCTATGCGATGTTTCTCGGCCTCGTCAAATGGGGTTCGATTTTCGTTGTCGGCCTCTTGGTCGTCATGGCGATCACGCTCATTTGATCATTGACGCATCCGATTACGGATCGGGTGCGTATTGTCGACCAAAGGTCTGAAGCCGGGGGGATTTATGCATATTGCCGTTATTACCGAAACCGGCGCGCTTGAAACCCGGGTTGCTGCGACGCCCGAGACGGTCAAAAAGCTGATCGCTCTTGGTGGATCGATAAGTATCGAGGCTGGAGCAGGCCTTGCCTCCGGCATTCCCGATGGCGATTATGAAGCCGTTGGTGCGGTCATCGCAAAAAATGCAAAAGACGCGCTAAAAGGCGCTGAAGTTGTTTTAAAGGTTCGTCGCCCTTCCTCCGCTGAAATCAAGCTGATGCCTAAAGGCGCGCTGGTTCTGGCGATTATGGATCCTTACGATAATGCCGAGGCCTTAACCGCTATGGCGGAAGCGGGCCTTATAAGCTTTTCCATGGAATTGATGCCGCGTATTACCCGCGCGCAAGTGATGGATGTGCTGTCGAGCCAAGCCAATCTGGCGGGCTATCGGGCCGTGATTGATGCCTCCGGCGAATATGGCCGTGGGATGCCGATGATGATGACAGCAGCCGGTACAGTGCCTGCCGCAAAGGCCTTTATCATGGGTGCAGGTGTTGCAGGGCTTCAAGCCATCGCCACCGCGCGCCGTCTTGGTGCTGTCGTAACCGCAACGGATGTTCGCCCCGCTGCCAAAGAGCAGGTTGCCTCGCTGGGTGCCAAATTCGTGGCCGTTGAGGACGAAGAATTTAAACAGGCTGAAACGGCTGCCGGTTACGCCAAGCCGATGTCGGCCGAATATCAGGCCAAACAGGCCGCTTTGGTCGCCTCCCATATTGCCAAGCAAGATATCGTCATCACTACAGCGCTGATCCCTGGCCGCCCAGCCCCTAAACTCGTCTCGGAAGACATGGTCAAATCCATGCGTCCAGGCTCCGTGATCGTCGATCTCGCGGTAGAGCGTGGCGGCAATGTCGCGTTGTCGAAGGCTGGCGAGACGGTTGTGACCGACAATGGCGTCAAAATTTTAGGACCGCTCAATCTTCCGGGCCGTATCGCGGCGAGTGCATCGGCGCTTTACGCCAAGAACCTCTTCTCGTTCTTGGAAACCATGATCGATAAGAACACCAAAGCACTGCACGTGAATTGGGATGACGAGCTTGTCAAAGCAACGAATCTCACGCGTGACGGCGCCATCACCCATCCGGGCTTTCAGCCCAAGGCTTAACCGATAAGGGACGCTTTCCATGGCAAGCGATACCGCCCAAATGTTCTACGACAAAGCCGTCGCCGCAGCGAAAGCCGCACGCGAAATGGCCGATGCCGCTCAGGCCTTTGCCGAACAGGCAGGCTCGCTCGCAGGTGCTGCCGCGCATGGAGCATCGGGCGGGGCGATTGATCCCTTCGTGTTCGAATTCGCCCTTTTTGTGATGGCCGTGTTCGTCGGCTATTTCGTGGTCTGGTCGGTAACACCCGCGCTTCATACGCCGTTGATGTCGGTGACAAACGCCATCTCGTCCGTGATCGTGGTCGGTGCGCTTTTAGCCGTTGGTGTTGATAGCTCGATGGCCGGTGATGAAGGCTCAATCTATGCGCGGCTTTTTGGCCTTGGCGCTTTGATCCTTGCAAGCGTGAATATTTTTGGCGGATTCCTCGTCACCCAGCGCATGCTGGCGATGTATAAGAAGAAGGGCTGAACCGATGTCCGGCAATCTCGCGGCTCTGCTCTATCTCGCCTCAGGCGTTCTCTTCATCCTCGCACTACGCGGGCTTTCCTCTCCTGCCACCTCGCGTCAGGGTAATCTTTTCGGCATGATCGGCATGGGCATCGCCATGTTGACCACTTTGGCCGTTGCACCGCCTGCGGGCTTTTCCGGTTGGCTGCTGTTAGCGCTCGGTCTCGCGATTGGTGGTGGTTTTGGCGCGGTACTGGCGCGCCGCATCGCCATGACCGCAATGCCGCAACTCGTTGCCTTCTTCCATTCGCTTGTGGGCCTTGCTGCGGTATTTGTGGCTGCGGGCGCGCTCTATGCGCCAGAGGCTTTCCATATTCTCGCCAATGGCGCCATTAAATCGGCCAGCATCGTTGAAATGTCGCTCGGCGTGGCGATTGGTGCGATTACCTTCACCGGTTCGATCATCGCGTTCTTGAAGCTCAACGGTAATATGAGCGGCAAGCCCATTATGCTGCCAAGCCGCCATCTGATCAACATCGCGCTGGCAGCGGCACTTATTGTTCTGCTTGTGCTGTTTGTTGCGACCCAAAGCACGCTGTTCTTCTGGCTCATCACACTGACCGCTTTGATACTTGGCGTGTTGATCATCGTGCCCATTGGCGGCGCGGATATGCCGGTCGTGGTTTCGATGCTCAATTCCTATTCGGGTTGGGCCGCAGCGGGTATCGGCTTTACGCTGTCGAACATGGCGCTGATCATCACCGGCGCGCTGGTTGGATCGTCAGGTGCCATTCTGTCCTACATCATGTGTAAGGGCATGAACCGTTCCTTCTTCTCGGTCATTCTCGGCGGCTTTGGTGGTGAAACCTCCTCCGCTGGTGGCGGTGTGGTCGAAACCCGTCCCGTCAAGCAAGGCTCAGCCGAAGATGCAGCTTTCATGATGAAAAACGCCTCAAGCGTCATCATTGTGCCTGGATATGGCATGGCAGTGGCCCAAGCCCAGCACGCGCTACGCGAAATGACAGACCTTCTCAAAAAGGAAGGCGTCGAAGTCAAATATGCCATTCACCCCGTTGCCGGCCGTATGCCCGGCCATATGAACGTGCTGCTGGCGGAAGCCAATGTGCCTTACGACGAAGTGTTTGAGTTGGAAGACATCAATTCGGAATTCGCCCAAGCCGATGTGGCCTTCGTGATTGGCGCCAATGACGTGACCAATCCGGCGGCAAAGACCGATCCGCAATCACCGATCTTTGGTATGCCCATCCTCGACGTTGAGAAGGCCAAGACCGTGCTCTTCATCAAGCGCGGCATGGGCTCGGGCTATGCAGGCGTCGAGAACGAGCTCTTCTTCAAAGACAACACGCTGATGCTGTTTGCGGATGCGAAGAAGATGGTTGAGGAAATCAACAAGTCGCTGGGGCACTAGGACTAAGCGGATTATAGAGATCCGCTTGTTGCTATTTAATGAGCCGCAGCGCGGCAAAAATAAAGCCGCCAAGGGCAAGCTGGGTTATAATAAGCCAGCGAACAATATCGACTTTAAGTTCTGCGACAGATTCTTTGATATCGCTCTTTGTGGCAAGGCTTGACCCATCAAGCGATTCAGCGAGAGCGGCAGAGGCACCTTTGGCCTGCTCGGGACTAAAACCAGCTTTTTCGAGCTTAGTTGCAAGCTTTAACGTATCAAAAGCTACCGCGCTCATTGTGCTCTCCTTCATTCCATTTGGAATGTAAGTGTCAACAATCCATACCATTTTAAGGCATAGATTTCAATCACCGGGTCGCGTAGCTGCGAATAGAGGATCGGTTAAAACCACTTCTTGTTCAATAGCTCACCAATTCCGCCGCCATTAGTGGCGGGTGCGGCCGTACCCGATAGGCGCGCCATGCCCTCTTTCGCGCCGACGCTGTTAAAATCAATGCTCAAAGCGCGCTGATAGGCCTCTTGCGCCGCTTTCTTGTCGCCTTTGTTTTCATTGGCTTGGCCTAAGCCAACCCAGCCTTCGACCAAATTGGCATCGACATTGAGGCATGAGTTAAAATCCTCAATGGCTGAATCATATTTGCCTAAAACCACGAGGCTTTGACCGCGCGCCAAATAGGGCGCCGCGACAAACGGATCGCGATCGATTGCGGCATCAAAATCATTGGTCGCTTTTTTATGGAGGCCCTGCTTTTGGAAAATCAGTCCGCGCGAATGATAGGCCTGTGCGGATTCTGGATTTAGTTTGATAGCACTCGTCAAATCGGCAATCGCTTCCGGATAACGCGCCATGGCACGATACAGATTGCCGCGCCCTAAATAGGCGGCGCCATAAGAAACATTGGAAGAAATCGCATGGTTGAAATCGCTCAGCGCCAAATCATCTTCGCCCGTTTGACGATAGGCAAGCGCGCGATTGGTATAGGCAGCGGCATAGCCAGGCTTTAATTCGATGGCTTTTGTGAAATCCGCCTCGGCGTCAACAAATTTGCCAATGCGGGCAAGCGCTGCGCCGCGCGTATTATAGGCTGTCGCATCGCTCGGGTTTTTCGCGATGACAGCAGACAAAGATTCAATGTTAATCGCAGCCGTTGCCTTGTCCGTATCCATTTCGGCAACAGAAGCAATAGGGGCAGGTGCGTTGCCACCGCCGCTAACACAGCCCGCCAACAGAAGGGCAAGAAGGCTGACGCTCATGGCATGCGATAGTGCTTTGCCGCGATATGTTTTAACCGTGCCGAATGCCATGCCAGTCTCTCCCCGCGCGATGTCGCGTACTCTGTAGGGAATAGCAGAGATTCGGGCAATAAAAAGGGCGCTTCGGATATGAGTTCGAAACACCCGTTTAATCTTGATCTATCCCGAAGGATCGCAGCGTGATTAGCGCGCGAAAACCTTTGGCTTTG
This sequence comes from Hyphomicrobiales bacterium, assembly GCA_947455025.1. Taxonomy (GTDB): domain Bacteria; phylum Pseudomonadota; class Alphaproteobacteria; order Rhizobiales; family Beijerinckiaceae; genus CAIUPE01. Next base: position 245 of record CANGLU010000075.1, on the reverse strand, counting down.
GCGCAGGCAGCAAGCCTTCGCGCTGAAGCTTCTTACGGGTGAGCTTGCGAGCGCGGCGGACCGCTTCGGCCTCTTCGCGAACGCGCTTTTCCGATGGCTTTTCGTAATGGCCACGAAGCTTCATTTCGCGGAAGATGCCTTCACGTTGCATCTTCTTCTTAAGCGCCTTGAGCGCTTGGTCTACATTGTTGTCACGGACGAGAACCTGCACGCGTGTTTTCCCGTAAATTAAAGGTCAATTCTGG
>CANGLU010000074.1 GCA_947455025.1 Hyphomicrobiales bacterium | reverse complement strand
GCAACGCCTAAAACAAGTTCCTGATCGCCCTTTTTGGTCAAAGGCAATAGGCGGCCATCCCATTCGATGGAAATCACGACATTGCCATCCTGGATCTGGACAATGTGATGCTCATCGCGCCAACGGCCCGGAATAAACACTTCCGTGAGTTTGCCGGTATCGGCATCAATCCGCTTTTCAACGTAAGAATAATCGGCGGGGTTACAAAAATAGCGCCAAAATTCATCAATGCGCGTGATGAGCTGGTTTCGGACATCGGCCAAAGGGCGAGGTACCGCTGCAACGGCGCGGGATTTGGCCTTAAAGCCTGCAAGTAATTTTGGACTGAGCATGGAACGCGTACGCGATGAACCTGATGAAATACTGATCCAACCCTAATGATAGTTTCGTCGCACCGCAATAATGGGATGTAAATTCCGATCAACTAAAATGGCATAAGACTTGCTAATCCATCGTCAGATTACCCTTGCCATCCCGATATCGGGCACATGATGGCTGACGATTGGAGCCTAAACGACCATGCTAAGAATACCACTCACCGGTTTGACAGCGGCCTCCAAAGAGCTCAGCGCCATTTCGAACAATCTCGCCAACGCCAATACGGTTGCGTTTAAGAAATCAAACGCCGAATTCGGTGATTTCATGGCGGCCGACTCGGCTACAATCCTGAATTCGCAAATCGGCAAAGGTGCCACCACCATCGGCATGAAGCGCGATATCGAGCAGGGCTCCCTTCTGCAAACTTCCAATAGCCTGGACGTCGCCCTTCAAGGCGAAGGCTATATGGTTTTTGGCTCCTCGACATCGGCGCAGGCATCGGGCGGGGAAACCTATTCACGGGCCGGAAAGCTAACCTTGAATTCGGACGGATATCTGGTCGACGAGAGCGGTTCGCCTTTGATGGGCAATCAGTCCCTCTCGGGATCCTTGCAAAGCCCCAATATGCAGCCGATCAATATCTTCAAATCGGTCGGCAATGATCCGATGAATGTCGGCTCGATCTCGATTAATTCGCAAGGTCTGATCAGCGTCGTTCCCGCCGCTGGCGGCGATCCGGTGAAGGTTGCCTATATCGCGACCGCCCGGTTTGAAAATGAAAATGCAATGCAAGCCCTTGGCGGAAATAAGTTTTCCGCCTCGCAAGGCTCAGGCGTGGCGCAATATGGCCGCGGCGGAAGCGATGGCTTTGGAACCTTCGCCCAAGGCAGCTTGGAGAATTCCAACGTCGATATCACCTCTGAACTAATGCAAATGATCGCCGCTCAGCAGGCCTATAACGGCAATTCGCGAGCGCTTCAAACAGGCAGCGATATGCTCCGGTCCCTCACCGAGCAGGTCAGCTAATCCTAAATCACAGCAAATTGGAGCAATGAACGGATCGGTTTCAGGTAAATCCAGCACCATAAAAGGTGCATAAAAAGGGCCTTACCTTGAGGCTTTTCATCAAAATGGCTTGATTAATCTGGAAACACTGTTTCCGGGAGAGATGGGTGTTAACTATTTTTCGTAGCGCTGAACTCGAAAATCTAGTATTGGTTGTAACCAGCGGGTATGCGGGGCCGATGGGGCTCGAGCGATCGCGGGGAGCACCATGGCCGTCTCATCAGCAGCCTTTGTTCAGCAGCCTTCGTCAAAATATCTCCCGACGCTTACGGGCGCGCCTCGCATTGCCGCGATTGATGAGACGTCGGACGTCGTCCGTCCCGTTATTCCAACCGATCCGTCAGCCGACACAACCCTTCTTTCGCCTGAGCTGGCGTCGACTGTCGTTCAATTTTCGCCGGAATACCGCCGTCGGCAGGCCAATAACAGCTCTAATGGCAGTTATCGGTCGGCAACCGGCCCTAGCGACCCTGCGCGGCAAGTCTATCTTCCGCGCGGCGCACCCTCCGATGCTGTTCCGGCTATGTCACGGCTTGAGGCTCGGATCGCCTTTGAGCCCGTTTTCATGCAGCATTACGCCTCGACCCTCTATGCGCTGGTCTCGCGTATGCCAACAAACGCAGCTGAACGGCGGCAGGCTTTCGACCTACTCGCCTGACACAAGGCGAACCCTGCCATGACCCAAGTCGAATTTCTGGACGCCATTCGCGAGCTCCTTAAAGAATATGGTGGTTACACGCTCGAAGGTCCGGATTGGGCCGGCGATGTGATTTTGCGCCGTCAGTTGGATGGTGAAGAAAAGCGCCGCAAAGGCGCCGGTAATTTTGCCGCAGCTCTCCGGCAGATCATGGGCCAGGACGGCAAGAACAATCCCCCCCCAGGTTTCCTATAAGCACGCGGCCTAGCCGCTTAACGCGTTGTTCTTGCAGTACAAATAACTTGGCACGATAGTTGCTGATATGTCTCTGAACCCGGTGATCCGGCTAAGTGAGACAGTTATGAACGCGATCGACAAATTTTTGAAACAGGATGGAACCGCGCTGTCATTACGACAGAAGCGTCTTGATATCCTCGGGTCGAATATTGCCAATGCCGCGACGCCGCATTTTAAGGCGCGCGACATTGATTTCGCATCGGCGTTCAAAAATGCGCTCGGTGGCGGTGATCTTGTAACAACGGCAGCCAATCACATTGAAGTCGGCGGCTCGGCTGAGTCCGCAGACGTTAAATACCGCGTGCCGGTCTCCCCTTCCCTCGATGGCAACACTGTCGAGCTCCATGTTGAACAGCTTCAATTCGCTGAAAACGCGACGCATTACGAAGCAACCCTTCAATTCTTGAGTGGTCGTATCCAGACCCTCAAAAGCGCACTGAAAGGTGAGTAATGAAATCGCTGACCATTTTTGATGTCGCTGGCCGCGCTATGGCCGCCCAGCAGGTACGCCTCAACACAGTCGCCAGTAATTTGGCGAACGTGATGTCGATCTCCGGCAGCCCTGACAATGTCTACAAGCCCATCAAGCCGATCTTCGAAACCCAATATTCCAATGTCCCCGGCAATAACGGCATTGCGACCGTCGATACGGTCGGCATTGAAGCGTCGAAGGCCGATCCTGAAAAGCGTTACGAACCCAATCATCCGATGGCGGATAAAGACGGCTACATCTATGCGCCACCGATCGATCAAAATGCCGAGATGGTCGACATGCTCGAAACCTCTCGCCAGTACCAAAACAATATCGAGGTTCTTTCAACGGCAAAGACCCTCCTGCTTAAAACCATCAACGTCGGCAAGTAAACTTTAGGAATAACAGATCATGACGAGCGTTTCACCGACATCAACTTCAGGTGTTTCTCCTTCAGCGCAGCAATCGCTTGATGCCTTGCTTGCCAAGATTGGAGCCAAGCCAGCGTCAAACTCAAAGACGCCTGCAGCGCCGAAGACGAATCTCGATCAAAGCGATTTCTTGAAGTTGATGACGACCCAGATGTCCAATCAGGATCCGTTTCAACCGCAATCCAATACCGAGATGATTGCGCAGATGGCGCAGTTCTCAACCGTTACAGGTATCCAACAGCTCAATTCGACGGTGAGCAATATGGAAACCGAGATTGCACAAAACCGCATTGCAACGTCGGCAAGCTTTATTGGCAAGTCGGTTCTCGTTCCAGGCAGCACGGCGCTCACCGATTCATCGGGTGGTATTAGTGGTGCTGTTGATCTGCCAAGTTCAGCCGCTGGCCTAACGCTTCAAATTACCCGTGCATCGGGCGAGCTTGTAAAGTCGATTGACCTTGGCGCAAACCCTGCTGGTCTCGTTGGCTTCAGCTGGGATGGCAAGGATGCTTCCGGCAATACTGTTGGTGATAATTCTTACAATGTGAAAGCATTGATGATCAATGGTGGCGCGCAAGTCGCAACAGCTACCGATGTTTACGGACCTATTACGGAAGCCCCTATTCCGACAGGCACCGATCAACAGACCTTCAAAGTCGGCGGCGCAGGCACCGTCAATCTTGCCGATATCAAAAGCTTCAAATTCTAATCGATCTATTAGAACACATTCTTCGGAAAGGCGCGTAACCCCATGTCATTCTATACCTCGCTCACCGGCCTTAACGGCGCACAGGCAGACATCTCGACCATCTCCAACAACGTGGCGAACGTTGGCACGACGGGCTTTAAACGGTCTCGCGCGGAATTCGGCGATATCTTCGCCACATCGCCCTTGCAGAACGCGTCGAGCGCGGTGGGTTCTGGTACGATCTTGAAATCGATCAAGCAGCAGTTCACACAAGGTAATATTCAGTCCTCGCTGAACGCTCTCGATTTGGCGATTTCCGGCCAGGGCTTCTTTGCGATGAAGCCAAGCCTTACCTCGAGCCAGACGGTCTATACCCGTAACGGTTCGTTCAGCGTTAACAATGACCGTTACGTCGTTGACGATAAGGGCCAGTACCTGCAAGTCTTCCCGGTCAACGATGACGGATCGGTGACTTCGACGGGCGCAGCAAGTGCCACCAATCTTCAATTGCCGGTTAAATCGGGCTTGCCAAATGCGACGACGCTTATTCAGTTGGGTCTGAACCTTCCAGCTGACGCCGCGATCATTCCGCAGGATCCAAAATATACCGCCAGCAACCCTTACGTGTTCAACCACAATGATCCAACGACGTTCAACAAATCAACGTCGATCACGATTTATGACTCGCTCGGCAACCCGACCATTTCGACGATTTATTACGTCAAGACCAGCAACTCGACCGACACGGATCCAACCAACAAGTGGATGACGCATGTGTTCGTCGGCGATAAGGAATTGAACCCATCGTTGATCACCGCGAAGGATGCACAGAGCGCCACGCTTTATGTGAATAAATTCGGTCAAACCACAACGGATCCAACCCAGTTCGATCCAAGCTTCGTGGCCAATCAGCCATCCCCGCTTTATTATCAGGACGATCAGGTGAAGAAGGTTTCCTCGACCCCTGCAAAGGTCGTCGGCGAAATTCAAAACACCAAGGGCTTCGACTTCGGTGATACGGACGCGAACAAGGTGACCATTGTCACCGACCCTTCCTCCTACTCGTCGACCCATGAAGCCAATGCTGCGGTGAACACCTCCACCTATTGGGGCAAGGATATGTTCACGGTGAGCGTTGACGGTTCGACCCCGCAATCGATCAGCATTGATGCCGGCTCCTATACGGGTGACGAGCTTGCTGCCGAAATGACACGCGCTGTGAATGCGAAGTTCAGCGATGCCAAATATTTCCGGATCAGCGATACCTATCGTGATGCGAGTGGCGCTGTTAACCCCGGCAATGACGTGTTCAATATCAATCTTTCGAGCACAACGGCCGAAGGCACGTCGATCGCGCTGAGCCCACCGCTTGAAGTCGACCTTCTCGGAACGGCTGGTGCGACCGGTACGCCTGCAGCCGAGACGACAACGGGTGTCAAATCACAACAGTTGAACTATCAGGATCTTACCCGCGAAGATCTGATCAGCCTCGCCCAGTCAAAGGTGAATGAGCAGCTTAATGCGCGCCACAATGATTTCGGCAAGCCTGCCAATTGGGTCGACACCAATAACCCACCCATCATTGTCGGCTTCGACGTTTCTTCCCGTTCGCTTACCTTTAAGGTTGATCCGGCCCAGCTCGGTTCAGACGCCCAGTTGCCTGAAAACCGGTATCAGAACATTCAGGTCTATAACCCAACCAATTCGCTGAACGATCTTGGTTTGCCAACACAGACGACGAGCACGCCAGCACCGATCGGAACCAATTCGGAATGGATGGGCCAAGCCGTTCTGCCATCGGGTCCTCCCATCACGGCTGCCAATGATCAGCGCACCGGTATTACGGTCAGCTATAACAAGGACACGCGCCAGTTCGAATTCAGCTCGGGCACAACAGGTGAGTCTTCGAAAATTACCGTAGGCCGCACCACATTGGCGCAGACCGCCGATGATACGATGACGCAGATCAATTCCTATGATCTTTCGCATATGGATATGTCGAAGCCACAAACGGTAACGCTCGAGTCAGATGGCCGCGCATTTACCTATAGCTATGATCCGGCTGCGCATAACAATACGCCGCTTGCCAGCGCAGAAGCCTTTATCTCTAACTTGAAGCAGGCCATGCCGGTTTCATTCGCGCCAACGGCTGAAAACAAAGTCGGCTCGTCCGGACAATCGGAAGTTCAGACCATTACGCCTTGGGGTAACTTGCTTTCGGGTGACCAATTCACGGTCAATCTGCAGCTTGCGCCTTCGACGACCAGCACCAATACGGGACCCTCGGTACCGGTTGGCCCGATCACGCTGCCTGTATTTGCGAAATCCGACTCGCCTGCAACGCGTTTGCAGAAATTGGCTGATACGCTTCAGACCGCTATCGATGCACAAAACACCGGTATTACGCCAGCGCCTGTAACGGTTGCTGTCTCCGGCTCTTCGCTAACCTTT
>CANGLU010000073.1 GCA_947455025.1 Hyphomicrobiales bacterium | reverse complement strand
TTCACCGGAAAGGATGGCGAGAGAGACGGGACTTGAACCCGCGACCTTCGGCGTGACAGGCCGACGCTCTAACCAACTGAGCTACTCCCCCAAAACGGCGTACCGTTCGACGGCAGACGACGAAATAAGGGACCCTACCGAACAAGTCAACCCACACGAATATGCAATATAGCCAGTTGTGTAACCAAACGGCTATGAACGCAGCATTAATGTGTGATTATGACAGGAATTTTATATCGAGCGCGCGTAGGGCATTTAAAATTGCCGCGACGTCGATCGCCTCTTGCAGCACCGCGCCTTCGATAGGACGCAAATAACCGAATGCGGCCACCACCATGCCGATGGCCGAAAGACCAATACCCACGAAAACGCTTTGTTTCGCTATAAGGAACGAGCGTTGGGCGATTTGAAAGGCCTCAGGCAAGGGGTCAAGCCTATCAATCAGCACAACGGCATCGGCCGCTTCGGCAGACGCTCCAACCCCTTTAGCGCCAAGGGCAATGCCGATATTGGCTGCAGCTAAGGCTGGCGCATCGTTTACCCCATCCCCAACCATCGCAACGACAGCTCGTTTTTTCTCCTGGAGGACGATGTTTACTTTTCCAGCCGGTGTCGCCCCCGCCTCAATGTGATCAAAAAACAAACCATCAGCCACAGCTTCGGCAACCTGCCGTCGGTCGCCCGTTAGGAGTCCAATGCGTTTAAAACCGCTTTGGCGAAGCGCCCGCATAACGCCCGCCGCCTCAGGGCGGATCGAATCGTGGAAAATAACCAGCCCGACCAAGCGATCATCAACACCAATGGCGGCGATCAAACCTTCTTGCTGGCCCACAACCGAACGTGCATTCTCAACCCAGCCCGATGTCCGAACATGTCGCGCGACAAATTCAAAAGTACCAAAATAAACGTGCCTGCCCTCAATTTCGCCTGAAATTCCCTCACCCGGCGCTTCCACGACATGGCTCGGGTGGCTAAACAAAGACGAGGTCTGTGTCGCATAATGGGCCAATGCTTTGGAAACCGAGTGGCTTGAAGCCTGCGCCACGGTTCCTGCCATTTGGATAAGGTCGGCTTCGTTCCATTCCGGATCCATCAATACCTGCGCGACAGACGGTTCGCCGACGGTGATGGTGCCCGTCTTATCAAAAAGCAGCGAACTTGCCGTCGCCATAGCCTCAAGCGCGCCGCCATTTTTCACCAAAACTCCGATTTTAGCGCAGCGTGATAATCCCGAAACGATGGCAACAGGAACGGCGACGATTAAGGGGCAAGGCGTCGCGACGACAAAGACAGCGAGTACCCGCAAGGGATCCTCGCTCAAAAGCCATCCAAGGCCCGCCAGCGCGACTGTGAAGGCGAACAGGCCCAATGCGTATCGATCTGCCAGCCGCGCCATAGGCGCTTTCTGCTGCTCGGCAGCGGACACCATTCGAATGATCGCGCTGAACGTACTTCCAGCGGCATCGGTCAGCGCGACCATATCAAACGCGCCGCCAATATTGGTGACGCCACTGTAAAGGCGATCATCAATGTGATGTGCCACCGGTAGAGATTCGCCTGTCATCACCGATTCATCCAAAAGCACCGCCCCGCGCGCCACAATTCCGTCGACCGGAACAAGGTCACCGGGCCGGATCAGCAGGTGATCGCCCACGCGTATGTCTTCAATTTTAACAGCGACGAGGCTCTCGCCCTCATACCGTGTAGCAATCCTGGGCGAGCGGGCCAATAAAGCCGTCATTTCTTGGCGGGCACGCGATTGCGCGATAGCCTCTAAGAGTTGCCCGCCCGCAAACATCACCGCAATGACATTTCCGGTTAAAAGCTCGCCCAAATAAAGAGAGCCAATCATCGAAAACGCCGCAATGACGTCGAGCCCGACAGTGCCTTTGGTGATCGCCGCAACGATAATAACCATGAGCCAGACAAGGACACAGGCCGTACCGATCAACCAACAATAGGCCGCAATTTGCGAAATACCAGCCAATGCGAAACAGCCACCCAGCAAAAGCGCGGCAAGCGAAAAGGCGAACAGGAAAACTTCGACACGCCGTGATTGAGCCACCGGGCACGCTCCACAACCAATCTCTGCAGGCTATCAAAGCACATAAATCAGGATAGTCGGTGAAAATAATGAGTAAAACCGGCTTCACGTCTTTAAATGCAACAAGCCCGACACGGGGTGCCGGGCTTGTTGAAAGACGAAGGACTATATCGAGCGATCAAAGCTTTCCTTAGAAAACCGGACAATCGCCGATAAGTGAAAGGTGGTGGGCGGTGACGGTCTCGAACCGCCGACATTCTCGGTGTAAGCGAGATGCTCTACCAACTGAGCTAACCGCCCCTTTCGCTGTCTTTATGTCAGAATGGCGTGCTCGCGCAAGCCATACCTGACGCAAATCTTATTAGCCGTTCACGGAAGCCTTCAGAGCGGCACCCGCCTTGAACTTTGGCGTGATCGAAGCCTTGGTTGCAATCGTTTCGCCCGTGCGTGGGTTACGCGCCGTACCAGCTGCACGCTTTGTGACGGCAAATGTGCCGAAACCAACGAGGCGAACTTCATCACCCTTCTTCAACGTAGCCGTGATGGCGTCGAGAACAGCATCAACTGCCGCGCCAGCCTGTGCCTTCGTCAAATTTGCTTCGTCCGCAACTGCGGATACGAGATCGCCTTTATTCATTGTAGTTCTCCATTTTTACGCATGTGCCGAATCAATCAGCCATAGGCAGGGTTCTTCCAAGCCAAAGCCCGCGGCGCAAGGGGGATTCCCTTATTATTGCGAGGAACTTTGTAGGTTTTCCATGAAAAAGGGCCGCCAAAACAAAATGGCGACCCTGCTTAAGCCTCAATCAGGCTCAATGAGCAATAATGCCGCTCCTGTCTTCGTCCGCGGCCGAAGCCGCTTTTAGCGTCGAAAGATCCTCTTTCCACTCGATCGCCTGGGGCTGGCGAACAAGCGCGTGACGGATCACCTCGTCCATTCGCGAAACCGGAACAATTTCCATCCCGTTTTTCACGCTATCCGGAATATCAGCCAAATCCTTAGCGTTTTCTTCCGGAATAAGGACTTTTTTGACGCCGCCACGCAAGGCAGCGAGCAGCTTTTCTTTCAAGCCGCCAATTGGCAAGACGCGGCCTCTCAACGTCACCTCGCCCGTCATCGCGACATCGCGGCGAACCGGAATGCCCGTCAACATCGAGACGATAGCGGTTGCCATGCCGATACCCGCTGAAGGGCCGTCCTTGGGCGTAGCGCCTTCTGGAACGTGAACATGGATATCGCGGCGTTCAAAAAGCGGCGGCTCAATTCCAAAATCGATGGCCCGCGAGCGAACATAAGAGGCCGCCGCCGAAATCGATTCCTTCATCACGTCTTTCAGATTGCCGGTAACCGTCATTCGGCCCTTACCGGGCATCATGACGCCTTCAATCGTCAGCAATTCGCCGCCGACCTCGGTCCAAGCCAATCCGGTCACCAAACCGACCTGATCTTCCGCTTCCGTCTCGCCATACCGGTATTTCGGAACGCCGAGATAATCAGGAAGCTTTTCCTCCGTCACGTGAACCTTGGTCACCTTGCCTGCCGCCATCAAGATTTCCTTCACCGCCTTACGCGCCAAATTGGCGAGTTCACGGGAAAGATTACGCACGCCAGCCTCTCGCGTGTAGCGACGGATGACAAACATCAAGGCTTCATCCGAAACGGACCATTCCTTCTCGGTCAGACCATGCTTTGTCCGCGCCTCAGGAATAAGATGCCGCTTGGCGATTTCGAGCTTTTCGTCTTCCGTGTAGCCGGCAATGCGGATGACTTCCATACGATCCAGCAGTGCCGGTGGAATATTCAGCGTATTCGCCGTGGTGATGAACATAATGTTCGAGAGATCGTAATCGACCTCAAGATAATGATCATTAAACGTCGAATTCTGCTCGGGATCGAGCACTTCCAACAATGCCGAAGACGGATCGCCGCGGAAATCCATGCCCAATTTGTCGATTTCATCGAGCAAGAACAGCGGATTTTGTGTCTTGGTCTTCTTCAAGGACTGGATAATCTTGCCCGGCATCGACCCGATATAAGTCCGGCGATGCCCGCGAATTTCAGCCTCGTCCCGCACGCCACCAAGCGACATACGGACAAATTCACGCCCCGTTGCCTTGGCAATCGACTTGCCGAGCGAGGTTTTACCAACGCCCGGAGGTCCAACGAGGCAAACAATTGGTCCGGTCAACTTATTGGCGCGCTGCTGAACGGCTAGATATTCAACAATGCGTTCCTTGACCTTCTCAAGCCCAAAATGATCGGAATCAAGCAGAGCCTTAGCACCCGGAAGGTCCTTTTTGATCTTCGAACGCTTGCCCCACGGCAAAGCGAGCATCCAATCCAGATAATTCCGGATAACGGTTGCCTCGGCCGACATAGGCGACATTTGACGCAGCTTCTTCAACTCGGCCAGCGACTTCTCGCGGGCTTCCTTTGAGAGCTTGGTCTTGTTGATCCGGTCTTCGAGTTCGCCGAGTTCGTCCTTGCCGTCCTCGTCGCCCAATTCCTTCTGGATCGCCTTCATCTGCTCATTGAGATAATATTCGCGCTGGGTCTTCTCCATCTGGCGCTTAACGCGCGAGCGGATACGCTTTTCGACCTGCAGCACGGAAATCTCGCTCTCCATAAAGCCAAGCACCTTCTCAAGGCGCTTCACGACATCGGTGATTTCGAGCACATCCTGCTTATCGGTGATTTTAACAGCCAAATGCGAGGCCACGGTGTCGGCAAGCTTTGCATAATCTTCAATTTGCGTAACCGCGGTAACAACTTCTGGCGAAATCTTCTTATTGAGCTTCACATAGCCTTCGAATTCATTGACGACCGAACGCGCCAGCGCCTCCGCTTCGATTTCACTCGAAACCTCGTCAGGAACGGCCGTGGCTTCAGCCTGCATGAAGGCTTCTCCGGCGATAAAGGCATCGGCCCGCGCCCGGCTCACGCCTTCCACCAAGACCTTCACCGTACCATCTGGCAATTTCAGCAATTGCAACACGGTCGCCAAGGTACCCATAGAGAAAATCGCATCGGTCGACGGATCATCATCACCAGCGTTTTTCTGGGTCGCCAAAAGGATAAGCTTTTCGCTTTTCACCACATCTTCAAGCGCCCGGATTGATTTTTCACGGCCAACGAAAAGCGGAACAATCATATGGGGGAAAACGACGATGTCGCGTAAAGGGAGGACCGAATAGGTCGCACGCGAACCGGTTTCGACGGAGGGACGCTTCTTTGCCGTGGGCATTGCACTTTATCCTTCTCATTAATGGCCCCAGAATACCCTAATGGGCTATTCCGCGGCGAACAGGAATGGCACCGGCCAATCCCGCTCTACGAAACTCCCTCTGGCACCGTGCCACTTATGAGCTGAACTCCGCCCTTTATAAATGGCGAGAGGCCGATACGGTTTCAAGCCGTATCGACCTCAAATTTCAATAGTCCGGTGGACAAATCAACGCATGCTTAAGCGCTAGTGGCCGTCTCGACCGATTTCTCCGAGTAAATATAGAGCGGACGGGCCTTGCCATCGATGACTTCCGGCCCAATCACAACCTGCTCGCACCCATCAAGACTTGGCAGATCATACATGGTCTCTAGCAAAATGCCTTCCATGATCGACCGAAGACCGCGAGCGCCCGTCTTGCGCTCAATCGCCTTCTTGGCAATGGCTGAAACAGCATCGTCGGAGAAGGTCAACTCGACATCTTCCATCTCAAACAAACGCTGATACTGCTTCACGAGCGCATTTTTAGGCTCGGTCAGGATCTTTTTGAGCGCTGGCTCATCCAGATCTTCAAGCGTCGCAATCACAGGAAGACGGCCAACGAATTCCGGAATAAGTCCGAATTTCAACAAATCTTCAGGCTCTGTTTCGCGGAAAATGGCGCCCGTACGGCGATCATCCGGCGCCTCAACTCGCGCGCCAAAGCCAATCGATGTGCCCTTGCCGCGCGCCTGAATAATCCGCTCCAAGCCGGCAAAAGCACCACCGCAAATGAACAAGATGTTGGTTGTATCAACCTGCAGGAACTCCTGCTGCGGATGCTTACGGCCACCCTGCGGCGGAACGGAAGCAACGGTGCCTTCCATAATCTTCAAAAGGGCCTGCTGGACACCCTCGCCCGACACGTCGCGGGTAATCGAAGGATTATCCGACTTCCGGCTGATTTTATCGATTTCATCGATATAGACGATGCCACGTTGCGCCCGATCAACATTGTAATCAGAGGCCTGAAGCAGCTTCAGAATGATGTTTTCGACGTCTTCCCCCACATAACCGGCCTCGGTCAACGTGGTTGCATCGGCCATCGTGAACGGAACATCCAAAATGCGGGCAAGCGTTTGAGCCAGTAAGGTTTTTCCCGAACCTGTCGGGCCGACGAGCAAGATATTGGACTTCGCAAGCTCGACATCATTGTGCTTGGTGGCGTGATTTAGGCGCTTGTAATGGTTATGGACCGCAACGGAGAGAACCTTCTTCGCATGCTCTTGTCCGATGACATAGTCATCAAGAACCTTACGAATTTCCTTAGGCGTAGGAACTCCATCGCGCGATTTAACCAGCGAGGACTTGCTCTCTTCACGGATGATATCCATGCAAAGCTCGACGCATTCATCGCAGATGAACACGGTAGGTCCAGCAATCAGTTTACGCACCTCATGCTGGCTTTTGCCGCAAAAGGAGCAGTAAAGCGTGCTTTTTGAGTCCGTTCCGCT
>CANGLU010000072.1 GCA_947455025.1 Hyphomicrobiales bacterium | reverse complement strand
TGCCGGATAAATCGGGGTATGATGCCTTCGCCGCTCGCTATCGGGCGAAATTCGGCAGCGATCCTGTGCGGATCGCGACGCTCGCTTATGACGCGGTTTTCTTAGCCAATGCGTTGCATAAAAAGGCAGGCGATCATGCCTTTGAGGAGGGCCAAATTACGGCCACGGACGGTGTGATCGGCACGGACGGCCTATTCCGGTTCAGGCCCGATGGAACGACCCAACGCGGGGAAGTGGTCATGCAGGTCGGCAAAGACGGATCGACCAAGATCGACGGCGCGCCTGCCAATTTTCAATAGGGCTTTAAACGGATAGTTGCTCGATAATCGTATTGAGAACCGGAACGCCTGTTGCGGTCACGCGAAGCGCGCCGGTTTCGGAAGTTTCCAAAAAGCCGTCCGCAATCAGCGCATTGATATGTGCTTGATCGATCGCCTGTCCGGCAAGGGCTTCGAAGCGTGATGGGTCGATGCCCTCGGACAAGCGCAGGCCCATCAGCAAAAACTCATTGGCTTGGTCGCTCGCCGAAAGCGTTTCGATCTCGCGCGTTCCATGGCCATTTTTTTCAACCGCTTCAAGCCAAGTCTCAGGATGCAAAAGGGTTGATAAAGCGATGCGACCGTTCTCGGTGAAAAGACGCGCATGGGCTCCGGGGCCGATGCCTGCATATTCGCCATATTGCCAATAGAGAAGATTATGCCTGCACTCCGCACCCTTACGGGCATGGTTTGAGATTTCATAGGCGGGCATTTCTGCAGCGCTACAAATCTCTCGTGTCACGTCGAATAGAACGCGCGCATCATCGTCGGGCATGGGCTGTAATTTGCCTGCCGCCACCATGCGCTCGAACATTGTACCGGGCTCAATGGTGAGTTGATACAGCGAGAGATGTTCGGCGGAAAGCGCGATCGCCTCTTTTAACTCGCTGGCCCACGCATCAGGCGTTTGTCCGGGGCGGGCATAGATGAGATCGAATGAATAACGATCAAAAATCTGCGATGCCGTTTTAACCGCGGCGCGCGCTTCCGCAACCGAATGGAGCCGACCAAGCGCGCGTAAATCGGCGTCGTTCATCGCCTGAAAACCCATCGACAGTCGATTGACGCCCGTATCGCGATAGCCGCGCAAACGGCTGGCTTCGATGCTCGTCGGATTGGCTTCCATCGTTATCTCAACATCGGGCGCAATCGACCAATGTTTGGCAATGAGATTTAAAACCGCACCAATCGTTTCAGGCTTCATCAGAGACGGTGTGCCACCGCCAAAAAAAATGCTGCCAACGGTCCGCCCGGGAACGAGCTTGGCCTGGTGCTCTATCTCGCGTGCGAAGGCTGCGATGTAGCGCGCCTCATCAATCGGCGCATGTCGGACATGGCTGTTAAAATCGCAATAGGGGCATTTCGAAGCACAAAACGGCCAATGGACATAAACGCCAAAGCCAGCATCAAAGGGAGGCAGATGGTTCATGCTGACTGCTTATCATGTTTCATGCGTCAGCAGGGAGGCGGGATAGATTTGCTTTTTCAACCAATCGAATAAACGCCCGTGCCCGGTGCGAAAGGCCCGTTAGGCGACCGTTTTCTATGCGGATCCCGTGCTTTTCCTCGGCGCTGATTTCCCCAAAGGTCCGCGTTTCGCCTTCCGGAATAAAAATCGGATCATAGCCAAAGCCTTGAGACCCGCGCGGGGGGAAGGTGAGTGAGCCGAAAATCCGCCCTTCGGCGATCAGCGTTTCGCCATTCGGCCATGCCAAGACCAAGGAGGAGACGAAATGGGCTTTGGCCCCTTCCGGCTCCACATCGCGGCTTTTGAGCTCATGGGCAACACGCGCCATGGCGGCACCGAAATCGCGAGGGTGGCCGGCCCAATCGGCCGTGAAGAGACCCGGCGCGCCGTCGAGCGCGTCAACGGCCAAGCCTGAATCATCCGAGAGCGCGGGTAATCCCGTCGCTTTCGCCGCCGAATGCGCCTTAATCGCGGCGTTTTCGGCATAGATTGTACCATTTTCGACCGGTTCAGGCAGTCCGAGCGCCGCCGCCGATAGGGTTTCCAGACCATAAGGTGCCAGAAGATCCCGCATTTCGGCGAGTTTGCCAGCATTATGCGTGGCGATGACAATTTTGCCGGTTAAGGGTTCGGACATGCGCTTTTCTTAGCCGATGACGGATTTCTGCATGGCAACAAGACCGCTGATCCCGTTTTTGGCAAGACCCAGAAGCGACATGAGCTCGGCTTCCGAAAATGGCTTACCTTCGGCGGTGCCTTGGACTTCAACCAAGCCGCCGCTGCCCGTCATGACGAAATTGGCGTCGGTCTCGGCCGATGAATCTTCGACGTAATCGAGGTCGATGACAGGGACGCCCTTCACGATACCACATGAAATAGCGGCAAGATGGTCACGCAACGGGTTTCCTGTGATGATAGAACGGGATTTCATCCATGCGATACAGTCATGGAGCGCAATCCAAGCCCCTGTAATGGCCGCCGTTCTCGTTCCACCATCGGCTTGAATGACGTCGCAATCGAGCGTGATTTGCTTTTCATTGAGCTGGGTCAGGTCAACGACCGAGCGAAGCGAGCGGCCGATCAAGCGCTGGATTTCTTGCGTACGGCCCGATTGCTTGCCCGATGTGCTCTCACGCCGCGTCCGTTCCACGGTTGCGCGCGGAAGCATGGAATATTCAGCCGTTACCCAGCCTTTGCCCGATCCGCGCAGCCAAGATGGCGCTTTTTCCTCAAGCGAGGCGGTGCAAAGCACGTGGGTTTCCCCAAATTTTACGAGGCAGGATCCTTCGGCGTAACGCGCAACATTGCGCTCGAAAGATACTTTGCGCATCTCATCTGGTGCTCGTTTTGAAGGCCGCATGCTATGGGTTCCAATGAAAGGTGACTTCTTCTATTCGTGACGAACGGATACGGCAAGGTAAACTCTATCTTGATCGGTCGGGTCGTAAGCCTCACATTAGCGCAAGGCTATTGTTAGACCGCCTAATGGGATAGGGATCGTCTATGCGCGAAGATAAATTTGTCTCTCAAGGCAGCGGATTGATCGATTTAAACCAGCGTTCGCGCGAGATTTTTCGGCGGATTGTCGAATCCTATCTCGAGACGGGCGAGCCTGTTGGATCGCGTAATTTGTCGCGCATCATTCCAATTGCTCTATCACCAGCCTCCGTTCGCAATGTGATGGCCGATTTGGAGAGCGCGGGCCTTATTTATGCACCGCATACGAGCGCGGGGCGTCTGCCGACCGAAAGCGGATTACGCTTTTTCGTTGATGCCTTGATGGAAGTGGGCGATCTTTCGTCTGAAGACCGGGGACGTATTGAAGCCCAAGTCCGTGCTTCCGGGCAGCAAAAGACGACGGAAAGCCTTTTGACGGAAGCATCGTCCATGCTGTCGGGCCTGTCGCGCGGCGCGGGTGTGGTCGTGACGACGAAAGCAACATCGACGTTAAAACACATTGAATTTGTACGGATTGAGAAAACGAGGGCGCTTGCGGTCCTTGTTTCGGAAGATGGAAGCATCGAAAACCGCATTGTCGATTTGCCAGCGGGCCTGCCCTCGTCCGCCCTTGTCGAGGCGTCGAATTACCTTTCTGACCGGATCCGCGGCAAGACGATCTCGGATTTAAAGCATGAGATTGAAAGCGCGCGGCGGGATGCCGAGCACGAGCTCGACGCTTTAACGGCGGGGCTTGTTGGATCTGGCCTCGCAAGCTGGGCGGGGGAGCCGGAAAGCCGCCAATTAATCGTGCGCGGGCAATCGAACCTTCTCGATGATTTGAAGGCGATGGAAGATATCGAGCGCATAAGGCTGCTGTTTGATGATCTTGAAACGAAAAAAGACGTCATGGATCTCTTGTCGCGGGCCGAGACCAGCGAAGGCGTCCGGATCTATATCGGATCAGAGAATAAATTATTTTCCCTGTCTGGCTCGTCCTTGATTGCTGCGCCGTTCCGCGATCAAAACCAGAAAATTGTTGGCGTTTTGGGTGTTATTGGCCCAACCCGGCTTAATTATGCGCGGGTTATTCCCATGGTCGATTACACGGCGAAGGTTATTTCCAAGCTGATTGAGCCGGGCCGATAAGCTTTAACCGAGCCGAAGCGTGGCGGCGCCCGCAAAGGCCAAAAGGCAGGCGATGATCCGAAGATAGCCGACTTTTTCTTTGAGCATGATGATTGAAATACCAAGCGCAAAGAGCACGCTTGTTTCCCGGATGGCCGAGGCGGCACCGATCGGGCCATGGGTGAGCGCGATCAAGAACAGTAAATAAGACCCCATCGAAAAGAGCGACGCGAAAAAGCCGAAAACGAATTGGCCCTTCATCATTCGGGAAAAGGGCTTTCCTTCGATTCTTAAAAAGATAGGCATGGCAATCGCGTTGATGATGGCGGCCGTCACGCCATAGACGAGCGGATCGCCCGTTGCTGCGATGCCTTTGACATCGGTAATCACATAGGCGGCTGCGGTAATTCCGCCTAAAACCGCCAAAGCAATCGGTTTCCAGCCGATTTTTTCCTGCCGATGGCCGGAAAAGCCCATTAAAATGACGCCAGCGGATACCATCACAATCCCGGCAATGCTGACAATGCCCGGTGTGGCGTGGGGCAAAAGCGCCAGATTAAACCCTGTCACCGCCAGTGGAATGGTGCCACGCAAAAGGGGATAGCCCATGGCAAACGGCATCAACCGATAGATGGCAACCAGAATACGGAGCGTTGTTGTGTTGAAGACAATGCCGAGAATGAGCCATGTCCACGCTTCAAGCGGCGGTATGCCGATCACACAAACGGCCGGAATCGAGATGACGCCCGCCATGAAGACGGTGGCCGTAACGGCTGCGCTCGAATCGGAACGAGACCGTGCAGCCGCATTCCAGCCCGCATGGGTAATCGCGCTTAACAGCGCTGAAAGGAAGGGGAGGAGGTCCAATTTGGCTCAACTTGATCGAGAAACAGCGGTGAAGCGAGGTCTAGCGCGAGTTGCCGCGAATAGCGAACGGGTTTTTGTGTCGCATGGCGGCCATGCGTCGACGGCGGCGCTTGGAAAATGAGGCTCTTGCTGCTATTGCGGCACCATGACAACGCACAGCTTTGACAATATCCGTAATTTTTCCATCGTCGCGCATATCGACCACGGCAAATCCACCTTGGCGGATCGCCTCATCCAGCACACGGGTGCCGTTGCGGCGCGCGATATGGTGGAGCAGGTACTCGATTCGATGGATATCGAACGCGAACGAGGCATCACGATTAAGGCCCAGACCGTCCGCCTGTCTTACACGGCGAAAGACGGCAAGACCTATATTCTGAATTTGATGGACACGCCCGGGCATGTCGATTTTGCCTATGAAGTGTCCCGTTCGCTGGCGGCTTGCGAAGGCTCCTTGCTCGTGGTCGACGCCTCGCAAGGCGTTGAGGCTCAAACGCTCGCCAATGTGTATCAGGCCTTAGATGCGGGGCATGAAATTGTTCCGGTTTTGAACAAGGTTGATTTACCTGCTGCCGAGCCTGACCGGATCAAGGAACAGATTGAGGAAGTCATCGGGCTTGATGCGTCCGATGCGGTGCCGATTTCGGCGAAAACCGGTTTGAACATTGAAGGCGTTCTCGAAGCCATCGTGACCAAATTGCCACCGCCGAAAGGCGATGAAACAGCTCCTTTGAAGGCCATGCTGGTCGATAGCTGGTACGACCCCTATCTCGGCGTTGTCGTGTTGGTTCGCGTTATGGATGGCGTGCTCAAAAAGGGCATGGACATTACGATGATGGGAACCAATGCCCGTTATTTGGTCGATAAGATCGGCGTGTTTACGCCTAAAATGAACGATGTAACCGTTTTAGGCCCCGGTGAAATTGGATTTATCACTGCGCAAATCAAGCAGGTGGCCGATACGCGTGTAGGCGATACGATTACGGAAACGAAGCGGCAATGCGCCTCAGCTATGCCGGGCTTTAAGCCCGCGCAACCTGTTGTGTTCTGCGGATTGTTTCCGGTTGATGCCGCGCAGTTTGAAGATTTGCGCGCGGCGATGGGTCGTTTGCGGTTGAACGATGCGAGCTTCTCGTTCGAGATGGAATCATCAGCCGCGCTTGGCTTCGGTTTCCGCTGCGGATTCTTAGGGCTGTTGCATCTTGAAATCATTCAGGAGCGGCTTGAACGCGAATTCAATCTCGATTTGATCGCCACGGCGCCAAGCGTCATTTACAAGCTGGCCATGAAAGGCGAGGCGGAAATCGAATTGCATAATCCGGCCGATATGCCGGATGTGATGAAGATTGAAGAGATTCAGGAACCGTGGATTCGGGCGACCATTTTGACGCCAGATGAATATCTCGGCTCCGTGTTGAAACTCTGCCAGGATCGTCGCGGCACGCAGGTTGATCTCAACTATGTCGGCAAGCGCGCGATGGTGGTTTATGATCTGCCGCTGAATGAAGTTGTGTTCGATTTTTATGATCGGTTGAAATCGATTTCCAAAGGCTATGCGAGCTTCGATTACGCGATCACCGAATATCGCGCGGGCGATCTTGTGAAAATGTCGATTCTTGTGAATGCTGAGCCTGTCGATGCGCTTTCAATGCTCGTGCATAAGACGCGGGCTGAAATGCGCGGTCGCGCGATGTGCGAGAAGCTGAAAGAGCTGATACCGCAGCATTTGTTCCAGATCCCGATTCAGGCAGCGATTGGCGGCAAGATCATCGCGCGCGAAACGATTTCTGCTTTGCGCAAAGACGTGACGGCGAAATGCTATGGCGGTGATATTTCGCGTAAGCGCAAATTGCTCGACAAGCAGAAGGAAGGCAAAAAGCGGATGCGGCAATTCGGCAAAGTCGAAATTCCGCAAGAAGCC
>CANGLU010000071.1 GCA_947455025.1 Hyphomicrobiales bacterium | reverse complement strand
GGGTAACGCTGTCGCCGCAGAGGTAAGAGTTTATACGCTCTCTGACGGTTCGGTTGGTGAAAAACGGTTGATGAATGCTTCCGGGCCATTGCTCCCAGGTTTTTTACAGGTTTCGGGCTTTGTTTTCTGAATTAACGTAATTTTAGTATAGTAATCTTTGCACATGTGATTCTTTCGGTCGGATTTTCGGCTGGAAGCCATTATTTTTCCTCCTAGGCGGTTCGAATGATGACGTCGATTAAGAATGTTTTGCTAGCCGGTATAGCTGTAACTGCACTTCTGGCTGGTAGCGCTGTGCGTGCCGAGACGATCAATGGCGCATTGGCTCGGGCCTATGGCAGCAGTCCGGATTTGAACGCACAGCGGGCAAGTTTGCGCGCGACGGATGAGCAGGTGCCAAGGGCTCGGTCGGGCTATTTGCCGCGTGTCTCGGCTTCCTCATCGCTCGGTCAGGACAATTCGGCGGGCAATCTTTCTTACTCGTCTAGCCCCTATAATTTCACGACGACGCCCAGAACCGTTGGTGTAACGGTCACCCAGAACCTTTATAATGGGGATCGGACCGCCAGCCAGGTAGATGCCGCTGAAAAGGGCGTTTTGGCATCGCGGGCCGGTCTTCGTTACGCCGAGCAACAGGTGCTCTTAAACGGCGCGACCCAATATATGAACGTCGTGCGCGACGAGGCGGTGGTGCAATTGCGCACCGCCAATATCGACGTCTTGAAAGAACAGCTTCGTCAGACGCAAGATCGCTTTAATGTGGGTGAAGTGACACGAACCGACGTGGCTCAGGTTGAAGCCCAATTGGCGGCTGCCGAAGCGGATCGGTCGAGCGCGGAAGCTACGCTCGAAAGCAGCCGCGCGGCCTATCAGCAGGTGATTGGCGTTGCGCCATCGGGGCTTGTTGAAGCCGAGCCAGTCGCCAAGCGTCTGCCAGCCTCCATTGAGGAAGCCTTTAAGATTGGTGATTCTGAAAACCCGCAATTGGTTGCCTCGCGCATCAATGTGGATATTGCGGAAGCGCAGGTCCGGTTGGTTGAGGGTGAGTTTAAGCCTTCGGTCGATCTGCAAGGCAGCGTATCTCAGGGTTGGGAAACCAAATATCCAGGTGACTCGGGCCGTGATCTGCGTGTGCTCGGTCAGCTGTCCATGCCGATTTATGAGGCAGGCGAAATATCGGCCAGGGCACGTGCCGCCAAGGAAACGTTGGGTCAGCGCCGCTTGGAATCCGATAGCGCCCGCGATCAGGTCCGTTCCGGCGTTGCTGCGGCTTGGAGCCAATATGAAACGGCTAATGCCCGCGTCAAATCGGCAAAGGCGCAAATTGCTGCGGCTACCATTGCGTTGAACGGCGTGCAGGAAGAAGCAAAAGTCGGTCAGCGTACAACATTGGACGTGCTGATTTCGGATCAAAATCTATTGAGCGCCCGCGTCAATCTCGTGACGGCGCAGCGCGACCGCGTCGTGTCATCCTATCAGCTTCTATCGGCGGTGGGTCGTTTATCAGCCAGTAATCTTGGATTGTCGGTCAAATCCTATGATCCTACCGCGCATTATGGCGCCACGAAGGGTCGCATCATGGGTACCGATATCGCTGGTCAATAACGTCTATTCCAGTCTGAATCATCAACAGCTAACTCTTGTCGTGTACTTGCGGAATTTTGAGCGGCTGCTTTACAAAGCAGATGTGTAGTAAAGCTTACAACGGGTATGTCGGATGAACGCGGCTATTGCGAAACAGAATGAGCCGACCATGGACGAGATTCTCGCGTCCATCCGTAAAATCATTTCCGATGATTTAGGCGAGAGTTCCGTTGCTGCGCCTGCCGCTCCGGTTTCGTTAAAGCCGGAAGTATCGGCCGATGTGCTGGAGCTTTCCTCCGAAATGGCGCTGCCCGTTACCAAAGATCCGGCATGGACGATGCCGCTTGGTCGCCGGGAAGGTGCTAGCGTTGCCGAGAAATCGAAAGCATCGGTCGCAACGGCGCCGACCGATCCTGTGTCGGCGGTAACCGAATTGGCCGCCCGTATGGCTATTTTGTCGTCCCAAGCGGATAAAGAACCGCTTGATGTGGCGCCCGTTGCAACGTCTACAGAAAATGCTGTTTCATCCGCTTTTGGTTCTTTGCGGCAGACAATTGAGCGGGAAACATCGGCTGACGCGGCCATTTCATCCGCCATGCGTACAGTTGTGGAGGCCGCTTTGCGCCCGATGCTGAAGGATTGGCTCGATTCCAATTTACCATCCGTTGTGGAGCGGTTGGTGAAGGCGGAAATCGAACGGATGGCCAAAAAAGGCTAATCTTCCGCCAATTTTCCGGAACTAGAGCGGTGTTCCGTTGACAGACGAGGTCTCGTCGGCTTTTTACGCGTCAGTGATGGTTTTGATAGCGCCCTTTAGGGTGGGGATGTTGCACGCATGATGGATAACAGGTTTGAGCCGGCTTCAATCGAGGCCCGTATCCGCGATGTTTGGGAAGCCGAAGGCGCGTTTCGCGCTGGCCGCCCGGAGCGGAAGGACGCCAAGCCGTTCACCATCGTTATCCCGCCGCCGAATGTGACGGGCTCGCTCCATATGGGGCATGCGCTGAATAACACGTTGCAAGATATTTTATGCCGGTTCGAGCGGATGCGCGGCAAGGACGTGCTCTGGCAGCCGGGCACCGACCATGCGGGCATTGCAACGCAAATGGTGGTCGAGCGGCAATTGGCCGAGCGCAAGGAGCCATCGCGTCGGGAGATGGGGCGTGAGGCCTTTTTAAAGCGCGTCTGGAATTGGAAAGAGGAATCCGGCGGGCTCATTATCAACCAGCTGAAGCGCCTTGGTGCCTCGTGTGACTGGTCGCGTGAACGCTTCACGATGGGCAAGAATGGCGCGGCAGACGACCAGATGGTTCGCGCTGTTACCAAAGTGTTTTTAGAGCTTTATAACAAGAAGCTCATCTACAAAGATAAGCGCCTCGTTAATTGGGACCCGCATTTCGAAAGCGCCATTTCGGATCTCGAAGTGCTTCAGGTTGAAAAAAAGGGCTCCTTCAAATTTACGCGTGGCGATGAAGCGCCGTTTAATGGCGATGCGCTGGCCAAAGCTTTGGCCAAGGACCCGCACGGGCACCTCTATTATTTCGATTATCCGGTTGAGGGCGAAACCTACGATCCCGAAAACCCGAAGACTTTCGTGCCGATTGCGACCACACGGCCTGAGACCATGTTGGGTGATACCGCGATTGCGATCCATCCCGAGAATGAAAAGTTGAAGCACCTGATCGGCAAAAACATTGTGCTGCCGCTCGTTGGACGTTTAGTGCCAGTCGTAGCCGATGAGTATGCCGATCCGGAAAAGGGAACGGGTGCGGTGAAGATCACGCCCGCGCATGATTTCAACGATTTTGAAGTTGGTAAGCGCCACACTTTGCCGGCGATCAATGTGCTGACGCGTCAGGCGAAAATCTGGGTTGTTGGCAATGATAGTTTTATTGCCGGTCCGGCGGGACTTTCCGAAGACGTCAAAGCGCTGGATGGGCTTGATCGCTATGAGGCGCGCAAGCGCGTTGTCGGCCTTGTCGAAGCTTTGGGTTTCCTTGCCAAAGTCGAACCCTATGCCAGCCAAGTGCCGCATGGCGACCGTTCGAATTCCGCAATCGAGCCTTATTTGACCGATCAATGGTATGTCGACGCGAAGACGATGGCTGTTGAGGCCTTGGATTCGGTGCGCTCGGGACGCACGAAATTTGTGCCGGAAAATTGGTCGAAGACTTATTATCAGTGGCTTGAGAACATTGAGCCATGGTGCATCTCACGCCAGCTTTGGTGGGGCCACCAGATACCGGCTTGGTATGGGCCTGATGGTCATGTGTTTGTCGGCTTAAGCGAAGCCGAGGCGTCAACTGCCGCTGAGCGCCATTACGGCGCTAAAACGCCGCTGACGCGCGATGAAGACGTGCTCGACACATGGTTCTCCTCCGCGCTTTGGCCCTTCTCCACGCTGGGCTGGCCCGATGCCACGCCAGAGCTTGCGCGGTATTATCCAACCGATGTGCTCGTCACGGGCTTCGACATCATCTTCTTCTGGGTCGCCCGCATGATGATGATGGGTGATCATTTTATGGAGAAAGAGCCGTTCCACACGGTCTATATCCACGCGCTCGTCCGCGACGAGAAGGGCGCAAAAATGTCGAAGTCGAAGGGCAATGTGATTGACCCGCTCGACCTCGTCGACACCTATGGTGCGGATGCGCTGCGCTTCACGCTGGCGGCTATGGCCGCGCAAGGCCGTGATATTAAGCTCTCGACGCAACGCATTGAAGGCTATCGCAATTTCGCAACCAAAATATGGAACGCGGCACGCTTTGCCGAGATGAATGGTTGCGCGCGGACGCATGGGTTTGATCCAAAAACGGTCAAATTACAGCTTAACCGCTGGGCGATTGGCGAGCTTGCGCATGCAACGGCAGAAGTGACCGCCGCCATTGAAGCTTTCCGGTTCAATGACGCGGCCAATGCGGCCTATCGCTTTACGTGGAATGTGTTTTGCGACTGGTATCTCGAACTCGCCAAGCCTTTGTTTATGGGTGAGGACGAAGTCGCAAAGGCTGAAACACGGGCGAGCGTTGCGTTTGTGTTCGACGGCATTTTGAAGATCCTTCACCCGTTCATGCCCTATCTCACGGAAGAGCTTTGGGCGGTGAAGGGGCAGGAAGGACCGAAACGCGAGGCGCTTTTGTGTCTGTCGGAATGGCCTGATTTGCAGGGTCTCGCAGCCCCTGATGCCGAGGCTGAGATTGGCTGGCTGGTTGATCTTGTGACCGAAATCCGCTCGGCGCGGAATGAGATCAATGTTCCGGCAGGCTCTCCCATCCCGCTGGTGCTTGTGGGTGCCTCGAACGCGACGCGTGATCGCGCGGTGGCGTGGGGTGATATGGTAAAGCGCTTAGCGCGGCTCTCGGATATTTCGTTTGCCGATACCGCCCCGCCGCAATCCGCCCAGATGGTTATTCGCGGCGAGGTGGCTGCCCTGCCGCTGGCCGGCATTATCGATATTGCGGCTGAGACCGGGCGGCTATCGAAGGAAATCGAAAAGATCACGCAGGAAATCGCTAAAATCGATGCCAAGCTCGGCAATGCCGATTTTATGGCGCGTGCGCCTGAGGAAATCGTCGAAGAACAGCACGAGCGGCGTTCGGATTTCACCGAGCGTTCGGCCAAATTGAGCGAGGCGCTCGCGCGGCTGGCTTAAAGAGGGCTTTCTGAACGAGAGGGCCTATCGTTTAATCGTGGGCAGGTTCTTCTTTTGGCGCGCCTCTTTCGATCATGAAATAGAGGTGATCTTTCGCCGCCTCATATTCCAGGAGGCGGTCGCCGCGTTGTTGGATGAGATGGGGGATATCGATGGCCGCCATGCCATCGGTGCAGGTGACGTGCAACACTGCGCCAGGCGCCAATCCATTCAGCGCCTTTCCGGTTCGCAGCGCCGGAAGAGGGCATTTAAGCCCCTTTAAATCGAGATGGTGATCGCTCATGGCGCCGATCTTACGCTCCGTCTCCCCTGAATAAAAGGGAGGCGCTCGACGTGGCATTAAATTTCGGTCAAAAGACCACCACGCTGTCTCAAACAGGAATACATCATGCGCGTTATCGGACTGGCAGGGTGGAGCGGGGCTGGTAAAACGACCTTGATCTCGCGATTGATCCCTGAGCTGACACGGCGGGGCTATTCGGTTTCAACCATCAAACACGCCCATCACCGGTTTGATGTCGATCATCCGGGAAAAGACAGTTACGTGCACCGCACGTCAGGTGCGCGTGAGGTTTTGGTTGCGTCCGGCGAACGGTTTGCCCTGATGCATGAGCTGCGCGGCGCACCTGAGCCCGATTTAAAGCATCTCCTGAGCCTGCTTTCGCCCGTCGATTTTGTGCTGGTCGAAGGCTATAAGCCCGAGCCTTTGGTCAAAATTGAGGTGCATCGCACGGAGAATGGGAAGGCGTTCCTTTATCCGGATGATTCTACCGTGATCGGTGTCGCAACCGATGCGCCGCTTGAGGTGTCGGGGCGTCCGACCTTTCATCTGGAAGACGCGATCAAGATTGCCGATTGCGTTGAAGCGCATGCCATACCTATTGAGCGCCTATTAAATGACTAAAGATAAAAAGAACTAAATTAACGTATATATGATTCCGGTTTAAGTAAGTTTGAGGATAATATGGTGGATCTTACAAACAAAGCATTTCGCCATCCAACGGCTGGTCGGCTTTATCCCGGCAGGGATTTTACTGCCAATGAAATAAGCTATCCAGCAAATTGGCTTGAGTTGGCAACGGAGGCCGACTTAGCTGCGCACAACATCACTGTCTCGTACGATATTACAATAACCGATGCAGACAGGGTGCAGGAAGAAAAATATCAAGAACGCGAGCTGTTGCGGAAGGAGCAGATAGACGCAATTCATTTAGCACTTGGTCGTTATTTAGACGAATTTGAACAGACTATATTTAATATTCGACGTGAGTGTGTCGCTTTAACTTCACTTCTGCATGAGCCAAGCAATCATCTAATACATCAACGTTTGATGCAGGTTGTGTTTAATCATCGTAGCATGACGGCAGATAATCTATTTCGAATTTATGAAGGACTTGTTGGTGAAATAGTCAAAGATCAGCAGATGAAAATATCAAATGAAACAAAGGAAGCTATAGTTGGATCGTTGCGTTCTGGGTCAAGTCCGAAAATTGCTGTAAATTCGCTTCAGCCCGATTGATGACGGCATGATTATAAAGCCATTGTTACGACGTTGCTGGGTCAAGTCCGAAAATTGCTGTAAATTCGCTTCAGCCCGATTGATGACGGCATGATTATAAAGCCATTGTTACGACGTTGCTGACAACGTCACTCTCGCTTCGCTTCACAAGCCACTCCTTGAACTC
>CANGLU010000070.1 GCA_947455025.1 Hyphomicrobiales bacterium | reverse complement strand
GACAACATCTCGGTTGACGTTGCACGTGACACGGGCTTCCTCGTCGGCTTCGGCATCGACGTTCCTAACAAGAAGGTCATGGGTTCTGAAAAGGATGCACGCGTTATCGGCCATCAGTCGTCGGATGCAAATCCTGAAGGTGGCGTTAAGAGCGTTGAAAACCTTCTCGCAAAAGAGCCAAACATGAACGTGGTTTACACGATCAACGAGCCAGCTGCTGAAGGTGCCTATCAGGCGCTTAAGAAGGCTGGTAAGGAAAAGGGTGTCTTGATCGTCTCGGTTGACGGTGGTTGCCCAGGTGTGAAGAGCGTTGCTTCGGGCGTCATCGGCGCAACGTCGCAGCAGTATCCGCTTTTGATGGCCTCGAAGGGCATCGAAGCGATTGCAGCTTTCGCAAAAGACGGCACGAAGCCTAAGGCTTCTGACGGCCTCGACTTCTTCAACACGGGCGTGAACCTCATCACGGACAAGCCAGCTGCTGGCGTTCCTTCGATCGACTCGAAGGAAGGCACCGCAAAGTGCTGGGGCTAATCTTTTAAGCCTTGTCTTTTGAATAAAATACTGTGGGGGGCGATCAATAGATCGCCCCCCACATCGTAAGAAATACATGACGAACTGCATTAACTGTGTCTAAATTGCCTTAAAGATTGCTGTGCTGCAATGCAGCAGGGAATGATGGGAGAGCCTGATGGGTGCGAATGCTGGGCCGGAGAAAACCATCTCCGATTTTGAAGCGGTGCTCGAAAAAGCCGACACGTCCGTTGTTGCTTTTGAGCAAGATCGCAATGGTCCTTTAGATCTCATTCGGGATTTTTTAAGAACAAATCCCACGGCCATTCCAGCTGCTGTTCTTATCGTCAGCGTTATTGGATTTGGCTTCGTCGCCAATAATTTTCTTAAACTCAGCACGCTCTCTCTCGTTTTGCAGCAAGTGACGGTTACCGGTATCGTTGCCATCGCGCAGACCATGATTATTTTGACCGCAGGTATCGATTTGGCCGTTGGCCAGCTCATGGTCCTGTGCTCGCTCATTATGGGGAAACTCGCGGTTGAAGCCGGTGTTCCTGTTTGGATTGCCATTGCTGTCGGTTTCATCGCCGGTGGCGCAATGGGATGCCTGAATGGTGTCTTTGTTGCGTATTGGCGTTTGCCTCCCTTCATCGTCACTTTGGGTACGCTTGGAATTTTCAAAACCTTAAAGCTTTGGTATTCGGGATCCGAATCCGTTCGTGCCGCCGATATTGAGGACAAAGCGCTCTTCCTTGATTTCTTCGGGCAAACCATCAAGCTGGGTGCAGGCGCTGAAGTAACCTATGGCGGTATCGCTTTGGTGCTTACCGCAATTGCTGCATGGTATGTGTTGAACCGCACGCCTTGGGGCCGTCATGTCCACGCAGTTGGTGATGATCCCGATTCAGCATTGCTTGCCGGTATCCAGACCAAGCGCATTCTTTTATCCGTCTACATCGTTGCCGGTTTTATCTGCGCCTTTGGTGCGTGGATCTCGATTGGCCGCGTCGGTACCATTAATCCGGAGAGCTTTGATCAGGTCAATCTCGACTCGATTACGGCAACCGTGATTGGCGGAACATCGCTCTTTGGTGGCCGTGGCTCGCTCTTCGGATCGGTGCTCGGTGCCTTGATCGTCGGTGTCTTCTCGACAGGCCTCGCTCTGGCGGGCGTCGATTCCTATTGGCAGTATCTAACCATCGGCGTGTTGATCATCATGGCCGTTGCGGTCGATCAATGGTTGCGGAGGGCTTCGCAATGATAAAACAACAACCTGTTCTTGAGGCTCGTGGTCTCTCAAAACGCTACGGCCATGTCGTTGCGCTGAATAATGCGGACTTTGATTTGTATCCGGGCGAAATCCTCGCTGTTATCGGTGATAACGGTGCAGGTAAGACAACGCTGATCAAAGCGCTGACGGGCGCTATTTCACCCGATCATGGTGAGATCCGCTTGAACGGCGAAGTGGTTCATTTCCGCTCGCCGCAAGATGCGCGCGCCGCCGGTATCGAGACGGTGTATCAAAACCTTGCGCTATCGCC
The DNA here is from genome assembly GCA_947455025.1 of Hyphomicrobiales bacterium. GTDB lineage: Bacteria > Pseudomonadota > Alphaproteobacteria > Rhizobiales > Beijerinckiaceae > CAIUPE01. The sequence continues at coordinate 6,543 of CANGLU010000070.1, read as the reverse complement.
CGCCCTTTCGATTGCCGAAAACATGTTTCTCGGCCGCGAGCGTTTGAAGCCGGGCCTATTAGGCAAATTATTTTATACGCTTGATCGGTCGGGCATGAATAATTTTGCACGCCAAAAGCTCAGCGAGCTGGGCTTGTTGACCATTCAGAATATCGAGCAGCCGGTTGAATCCTTGTCGGGTGGTCAACGTCAAGGTGTTGCCGTTGCGCGCGCTGCCGCGTTCGGTTCCCGCGTGATCATTATGGATGAGCCAACGGCGGCATTGGGCGTGAAAGAATCACGCCGCGTTCTTGAACTCATTCTGGACGTGAAAAAGCGCGGTCTGCCGATTGTGTTGATCTCGCATAACATGCCGCATGTGTTTGAGGTGGCTGATCGCATTCATATCAATCGGTTGGGGCGTCGTTTATGCGTCATCAATCCGAAAGATTACACAATGGCCGATGCTGTTGCGTTTATGACGGGCGCTAAAGAGCCACCACCAGAAGCGGCAACAGCCTAACCTGCTGTGGCGGACCTTCAAACCATCGTCGAGAGACTAGCGGCCTATATCCGTGCTCATGACGATGGCCAAAGGCGGTTATTGATTGCGATTGCAGGGCCTCCGGGTGCGGGTAAAAGCACCGTTGCTGAAGCGCTCGCCGAAACCTTAAATCATCTCTTGCCCGATAGGCCCGCCGAGGCCGTTCCTATGGACGGCTTTCATTATGACAATGCCATTTTGGACGAACGGGGATGGCGCGCAAAAAAGGGAGCGCCCGAAACCTTTGACGTTGGCGGTTTCTTCTCCCTATTGCAGCGGCTGAAAAATGAGGCCGGTGACATTGCCATTCCGGTATTTGATCGCAGCGCCGATCTCGCCCGTGCTTCGGCGCGAATGGTCAGTGGCCATCAGCGGCTTTTGATCGTTGAAGGTAATTATCTTCTGCTCGATCGACCGAATTGGCGGGAACTATTCCCGCTCTTTGACCATACGATCTTTCTAAAGCCATCGATTGAAACGATTGAAGAGCGGCTGATTCAGCGCTGGCTCGGTTATGGGTTCGATCAACAAACCGCCGAAGCGCGGGCCAAAGGGAATGATCTCGCCAATGCCCGCCTTATTCTGGCGGAAAGCAGACCTGCGAATATCGTCGTGCAGGATTGACGAGTCTCGGGCTATGTCCGGATCGATAGATCGGATAGGTTAAGGTAACATCCGCTTTGTCATTCACTAAAAAGGATTAGCCATGGAACAGCGCGCGCTCGGGCAGCAAGGGTTAATTGTATCCAAACTTGGACTCGGGTGCATGGGCATGTCTGAATTTTATGGCGCCCATGATGATGCGGTATCCACGAGTGTTATTCACCGAGCCATTGATCGTGGCGTCACCTTTATCGATACGGCGGACATGTATGGTGTCGGGCACAATGAAGAATTGCTCGGGCGCGCCATAAAAGGTCGACGGGATGGTCTGATCATCGCCACCAAATTCGGCAATGTGCGTGGCCCAAATGGCGAGCGTCTCGGCATTTCCGGCAAGCCCGATTACGTCAAAAGCGCGTGCGATGCGAGCCTTAAACGGCTGGGTGTCGATGTCATCGATCTCTATTATCAACATCGCGTCGATCCCAATACGCCGATTGAAGACACGGTAGGCGCCATGGCCGATCTCGTGAAAGCCGGAAAGGTCCGCTATCTCGGATTGTCCGAGGCTGCACCGCAAACCATCAGGCGCGCCCATAAAACGCATCCGATCACCGCATTGCAGACCGAATATTCTTTGTGGAGCCGCGAGCCGGAAGCCGAAATCCTGCCAACCTTGCGTGAATTGGGCATCGGTTTTGTGCCTTATTCGCCGCTGGGGCGCGGATTTCTAACGGGTCGTTTCACTTCCAATGATGATTTGCCCGAAGGCGATTTCCGTAAAATATCACCACGTTTTTCGGGTGAAAATTTTGATCAAAACCGCGCTTTGCTGCGTGTCATTGAAGAGATGGCTGTTGCCAATAAAGCAACATCGGCGCAAGTCGCGCTCGCTTGGGTTTTGGCGCAAGGGAATGATATCGTGCCAATCCCCGGCACCAAGCGATTGGCCTATCTTGAGGATAATTTGGGCGCGGTCAGCATCACGCTTTCGGCGAGTGATCTCGCTGCTCTCGATAAGGCCTTCCCCGCCGGGATTGCGAAAGGTGAGCGCTATCCTGTAGCGGCAATGGGCGCCCTTAATCTCTAATTGGTTTGTTCGGACGGGAGCTCGATCCAATGAAGAAAATCTTATGCTACGGCGATTCAAATACGCATGGCACCAAGCCGATGCGCGATCAGAATGATGTTGCACGCTTCGCCTCGCTTGAGCGTTGGCCGGGCATCGTTGGATCGGAACTCGGAGCAGAATATCAGATCATCGAAGAAGGCCTGCCCGGACGCACGACCGTTCACAATGATGCGATCGAGGGCGATCATAAAAACGGCAAAACCTATCTCTTGCCCTGCCTCGAAAGCCATTGGCCGCTTGATGCTGTTGTGATTGCGCTTGGTGTCAATGATCTTAAAGCGCGTCACGGCGTCAGCGCGTCGGATATTGCTGCGGGCGTTGGCGTCCTCGTCGATGTCGTTCGTTCCGCCCCGTGTTTTGGTGATTCATCACCAAAGATTTTAGTCTTGGCGGCACCGCCCATTATTGAGGCTGGCTGGCTGGCTAAAATGTTTGCCGGCGGCGCTCAAAAATCCAAAGCCCTATCGGCGGAATTATCCACGATGGCGCAGGCGAAGGGCGTTGCTTTTTTCGACTTAAGCACGGTCGCGCATGTCTCTCCCATTGATGGCATTCATTTTGATGCCACAAACCACCGGACGATGGGTCATGCCATTGCCCTGCAATTGAAAGCTTTATTGGCGTGATCAATCGAAACGGTACCGTTGAGTTTATTCTCCTGATTGCCTTGCTGAATGCATTAACGGCAATGTCCATCGACACCATGCTGCCCGCCATTGGAGTCATCGCCAATGAGCTTGGTGCGGCGGATCCGAACAACCGGCAATTTATCATCACGGCACTGTTCGGCGGTATGACGCTCGGTACGTTGATTTATGGACCTGCATCCGATTCCATTGGTCGCAAGCCCGCTATCTTTATCGGACTTGCGATCTTTGCGATTGGCGCTCTGATGTGCCTCTTCGCCACCAATTTCTCCGCCATGCTGATGGGGCGGTTCATTCAAGGCTTAGGCGCCGCCTCGCCCCGCTTCGTCTCGACCGCCATGGTGCGTGATGGCTTGGCAGGCTCGGCGATGGCGCGGGTGATGTCCTTTGTCATGACCGTATTTATGCTGGTGCCCATTCTCGCGCCATCTATTGGTCAGCTGGTGCTGCTGGTGTTTCATTGGCGCTTTATCTTCGGCGGCTTCTTTGTCATGTCGATCGTGGCGGGCCTTTGGCTCGGATTGCGTCAAGAAGAGACCTTACCCATCGAGCGCAGGCTACCGTTTTCGCCCCGCACATTGCTGGCCTCTGGCATCGAGGCGTTTCGCCATCCTGTCACGCTTGGCTACACGCTTGCTATGGGGTGTGTGTTTAGCGGATTAATCTCCTATCTCGGCACATCGCAGCAAATTTTCGCCGAGCTTTACGGTCAAGGCGCATGGTTTGCGATCTGGTTTGCGGGCTTTGCGGTCGCTTTGGCGTTATCGACCATCGCCAATGGCCGCTTTGTCGTACGCCTCGGCATGCGCGCCATCACAAAATGGGCGCTGCGGGCCAGCATCGGATTCTCCTTGATCTTCTTGATCGTCGCAAGCCTGTATGGTGGCACGCCGCCGCTCGCGACCTTGGGCGTCTATCTCTTTTTGAACTTCTTCTGTCTCGGCCTCTTGTTTGGAAATTACAATGCGCTCGCCTTAGAACCGGTGGGACATATTGCCGGCATGGCATCCGCCGTATCGGGCTTTATCTTCTCGGTCATTTCCATTGTTGGCGGAACCCTGGTCGGGCAGACCTATAATGATACGGTCATTCCCCTGGTTGCGGGGTTTGGCGGCTTTGGTGTCTTGGCTTTTCTTCTCACCGAATGGGCCGAGTCGAAACGCAAAACGCTGGCCAAGCTCTGACTCGACTATTTGGCCGATTGTGCCAATAATCCCACCAACCGATTAAATTAAATTCGTTCAGCTGAAAGGTATGCGTCCCATGTTGAGATTAGATGAGAAACTCGCTCGCATTCACGCTGGCGACTATACGAAGAATGATTTCATCATCGCTGACGCTAAGGATCCGGATATGGGCCCGGGCCTGCATGCCATTGGCCCGATGCGGGAAGCAGATGGTTCAAGCTCGCGGTTTCGCACGCGGTTGGAATTTCTTGAATCCATCGAAGAGATCATCAAGCAAGATGTCGTTGATATCATGCTGACATCGCTGTCCAATCTGGAACAGCTTCACAAGCGCGGCGCCGTTCAAGGGTCCGATATTAAATTCGCCATTCGCGCGAATGATACAACGGATATTTGGCGTCATCGTGGTGCAACCTATCACAACACGCCTTCGCGCCCGTTTCGCACGGCTGCGGTGTCGCGTGCCATTCCCTTCACGGATCTGGGTCTTTATTCGATCACGTTTAACAATGATCTCGACGCCGATCATTATTCGCTCGAAGCGTTTACCGAATTCCGGGAAGACGCGATGGCGCATGGCATGAAATATTTTCTCGAAGTGTTTAACCCAAACGCCGCGCAGATTTCAGCCGAAGATATGCCGCGTTACGTGAACGACGCCATCATCCGCTGCCTCGCCGGTTTGACAGAAGCCGAGCGTCCGCAATTTTTAAAAATTGCCTATAACGGCCCCCGCGCGCTGGATGAACTTGCATCGTTTGATCCAAGTCTTGTTGTGGGCGTTTTGGGTGGCGGCGCAGGCACCACACGCGATTGCTTCGAGCTTATTTTCCAAGCGGAAAAATATGGCGCCCGCGTCGCTTTGTTTGGTCGCAAGATCAATCTGGCCGAATCGCCGCTTGAAATGATCCGTCACATGCGCGCCGTTGCATCGGGTGCGTTAACACCAACCGAAGCCGTATCCTCTTATCATGATGCGCTTAAGACGAGCGCGATCACGCCGGCGCGAGCCTTTGCGGATGATAATGTGATCACTGAAGCTGTTCTTCAATCGGCCTAAGGTGAGCGGCATGGCTCAACGCAGCGGAATTCTGACGGCCGGTTCGTGGTGTGTCGACAACAACAAGACGCTTCTGGTCTGGCCCTCAGAAGATACGATGAGCACGATCACGGAATTGGATCGTCAAGGGGGCGGATCAGGCTCAAACATGGCGTTTGATTTGAAGCGTCTTGATCCTGATTTTTTTGTCGAAACAATGGGAATCGTCGGCGACGATTCCGATGGTCAATTTTTGATCGGAAATTGCGACGAAGCAGGCGTTAAGCGCGATCGGCTGGCCATGATCAAAGGCGGCATGACGGCGTTTACCGATTGCTTCAATTCGCTTGCAAGCGGTAAGCGAACCCATCTGTATTTCCCGGGTGTGGCCGACGCACTTTCGCCCGATGATTTTGATTTTAGCACCACCACCGCCAAGCTGTTGCATTTAGGCCTTCCGGGCGCTCACAAGACCATGGATGGCCCATGGGGCCATGATTCAACCGGATGGGCCACGGTCTTGCGGGCCGCGCAAAAAGCAGGCCTTAAAACCAATCTCGAAATGGTCACAACCACGCGCGAGAAGGTCCGGCATTTTGGCCTATCCGCCTTGCCGCATCTTGATCTTCTGATCGTGAATGATTTTGAGATTGGCGCCGTTGCCGATGTTGAAACGCGCGATGGGGTGCAAACGCTTCCCGATAAAATCGTTGAAGCGCTCCGTAAAATTCTTGAGCTTGGCTCGGTCTCTATCGCTGCGGCTCATTTTCCGGAAGGTGCGATTGCCATGAACCGGGATGGCGGTCTGTTTTCGGTCGGATCGGTCGCGATGCCTGCGAATGAAATTGCCGGCGTGAACGGGGCAGGTGATGCCTTTGCCGCCGGATTTTTATATTATTGGCACCAATCCCACCCGATTGATGAGGCATTGCGTTTTGGCCACGCGGTGGCTGCCACCTCCATGCGGGAAGTTTCGACAACGGCAGGCGTCACAAGCGTCGCTGAAACTCAAAAATTGGCCAAACAATGGGGCTACCGCCCCGCGCCGACCTTAAAATCGTAAGGGATTAAGAAAATGGTGCCGCTTAGGTCCAATTCGCAACCCGTTACCTGATAACTAAAACGCATTATAACTGCAACTTCAATAACTTACCGCATAAACCAGTTGGGTCAATGGGTAAAAAATGACCTACCCGATCAATTACTTCATATCACCAATAATACGGTAGGTGCTTGCTCTTGATATTCCCAGTTGCGCAGCAATTGCACTAGCACCTAAACCGCCTTTATGCAGTTCTATCACCTGTTCGGATTTGGCACGTGCAGTGGGCTGACGACCCCGATATTTGCCATTTGCCCTTGCAACAGCAATGCCTTCACGCTGACGTTGCAACATAATCTCACGCTCAAAT
>CANGLU010000069.1 GCA_947455025.1 Hyphomicrobiales bacterium | reverse complement strand
TTTGCGCAGCGCGATGGCGCCATAGGGCGGTGCTTTTTGGGCAGTTTGAGCAGACATGAGATGCAATCCTCAAAGCAACAAGGCCCGCAGAATACACCAAAACGGTGCGTGCTGCGAGCCTTGAGATTAGTCTGACAATGAAGGGCTAACGTCAGGCCTTAGCTGGCATCTTTGCTTCGATGCCGTGCTCGTTCAAATGGGTCACCAATTCACCCGATTGGAACATTTCCCGCACGATGTCGCAGCCGCCGATGAATTCGCCCTTCACGTAAAGCTGCGGGATCGTTGGCCAATTGGCGTAATCCTTGATGCCCTGACGCAGATCGGCGTCTTCGAGCACATTGATGCCTTTAAAGTTCACGCCGATATAATCGAGAATCTGGACCACTTGGCCCGAGAATCCGCACATCGGAAATTGATGCGTGCCCTTCATGAAGAGAACGACGTCGTTGGATGTGATTTCTGCTTTGATCGTGTCTTGAGCGCTCATCGGAGGTGTCCTTATCGAGTAAAACGATGGATTTCGAATTAAGCCGCAGGTGCGGAGGTGGTCAGCGCCAAAGCATGCAAGACGCCGCCCATATTGCCCTGCAAGGCGGCATAGACCATCTGATGCTGAGCCACGCGGGTTTTGCCACGGAAGGCTTCGGAAACGACGGTTGCGGCGTAGTGATCGCCATCGCCAGCGAGATCCTTGATCTCGATCACGGCATCTGGGAAGGCCGCTTTGATCATGGTTTCGATTTCCGAGGCTTTCATCGCCATAATGTCGTTATCCCGTCAGAGTTCGCCAGCCATATAGGATGGCAGCCAGTTTTCATGCGCATTGTGCAATTCTGACAAAGATATGGGCATTTCTCCGGGCAGCGTCAATGCGTCTCCGCCGGTCTTGCCGATCACCGTCATTAAAACGAGGGCTTCGCCGGTGGCGACAATGGCACCGACGCGGCGCGATAGCTCGTCGAGCGCCGCTTTGTTTTTGACCGTTACGACATAGCGGGCCTGATCCTCGCCGAAAAGTTCGGCATGGGAGGGGAGGCCGAAGGGCAGGGCGGCGATGGTTGCGCCGATGCCGCCCGACATCGCCATTTCAGCGACGCCAACGGCCAATCCGCCATCGGAAAGGTCATGTACGGCGGTAACGAGGCCGTCTTTGATGAGACCAAGTACCAATTCGCCGATGAGTTTTTCCATTAAGAGATCAACGGGCGGCGGAGCCCCATCTTCGCGGCCCGCGATTTCGGCGAGCCAGCTTGAGGAGCCGAGCCATCCGGTGGTTTCGCCCAGGAGGACGATGATTTCGTCTTCCGCTTTGAAGGCGAGCGTCATGGATTTTGACACATCATCGATAACGCCGACGCCGCCGACGGTCGGCGTTGGCAAAATGCCGCGACCATTCGTCTCATTATAGAGCGAGACATTGCCGGAAACGACGGGGAAATCGAGCTCCTCGCAAGCCTCGCCCAATCCGCGGATGCAATAGACGAGCTGGCCCATATATTCGGGCCGCTCGGGATTGCCGAAATTGAGGTTGTCCGTGATGGCTTTTGGCGTGCCACCGACCGCAATAATGTTGCGGTAGGCTTCGGCCACCGCCTGTTTGCCGCCCTCAAACGGATCGGCTTCGCAATAGCGCGGCGTCACATCAGAGGTGAGCGCCAAACCGCGCGGACCTTCGCCCACGCGCACGACGGCCGAGTCGCCGCCTGGTTGCTGCACCGTGTTGCCCAAAATCAGATGATCATATTGTTCCCATACCCAGCGCTTGGAGGCGAGGTCGGGCGAGCCGATGAGTTTGAGCAAGGCCTCGCGGTTGGAGACGGGCGAGGGGATTTTCTTGGCGTCGAGCACGGGGCGCTTGGGCGTCTCGACATAGGGACGATCATAGAGCGGGGCTTCGTCGCCGAGTTCTTTGATGGGCAGATCGGCCATCACCTCGCCTTTGTGTTTCACCACAAAGCGCAGCGTGTCGGTTGTTTTGCCGACAATGGCGAAATCGAGGCCCCATTTCACGAAAATGGCTTCGGCTTGCTTTTCTTTGGTGGGGTCGAGCACCATGAGCATGCGCTCTTGGCTTTCCGACAGCATCATCTCGTAAGCCGTCATGCCCTCTTCGCGGCAGGGGATTTTATCGAGATCGAGCTCAATCCCGAGATCGCCCTTGGCGCCCATTTCAACGGCGGAGGAGGTCAGGCCCGCAGCGCCCATGTCCTGAATGGCGATGACGGAACCCGTCTGCATCAGTTCAAGGCAGGCCTCTAACAGAAGCTTTTCGGCGAAGGGGTCGCCGACTTGTACGGTCGGGCGCTTCTCATCTGCTGCGTCATCGAAAGCAGCCGACGCCATGGTCGCGCCATGGATGCCGTCGCGGCCGGTTTTCGAGCCGAGATAGACGATCGGGTTACCGACACCGGTGGCTTTGGCATAGAAAATTTCGTCCGATTTGGCGATACCCACCGCCATCGCATTGACGAGGATATTGCCGTCATAGCGCGTGTGGAAACCCATTTGCCCGCCAACCGTCGGCACGCCGAAAGAATTGCCATAACCGCCAATGCCAGCCACGACGCCCGACACGAGATGGCGCGTTTTGGGATGATCGGGCGAGCCGAAGCGCAGCGCGTTGAGCGTCGCAATCGGGCGCGCGCCCATGGTGAACACATCGCGCAAAATACCGCCGACGCCCGTCGTCGCACCCTGATAGGGCTCGATATAGGACGGGTGGTTGTGGCTCTCCATCTTGAAGACGCAGGCCAAACCGTCGCCGATATCAATGACGCCCGCGTTTTCGCCCGGGCCTTGAATAACCCAAGGCGCTTTGGTGGGCAGGCCGCGCAGATGGAGCCGCGAGGATTTATACGAGCAGTGCTCGTTCCACATGGCCGAGAAGATACCGAGCTCGGTGAGCGTTGGCTCGCGGCCGATCAGCTTTAAAATCCGCTGATATTCATCGGGCTTCAAGCCGTGTTGGGCGACGAGTTCGGGGGTCATGGCAATGGTATTTTTCATCAGGCAGCGCCCCGAAGGGTAGAGAGACTTTCAAACAATCCGCGGCCATCGGTGCCGCCGACCAAGGTCTCGATCAGGTTTTCGGGGTGGGGCATCATGCCGAGCACGTTGAGGTGTTCTGAGTAGATGCCAGCGATATCGTTAAGCGAGCCGTTCGGGTTGCCTGCTTTGGTGTCGCCTTCAGCCGTGCAATAGCGGAAAGCGACGCGGTTCTCGCCCTCTAAGCGGGCAATCGTATCGGCATCAGCCACATAATTACCTTCACCATGGGCGATGGCGACCTTGATGATCTGCCCTTCATTATAGGCCGAGGTGAAGGCCGTATCGGCGCGGCCGACTTTAAGATGTTGCATCTTGCAGATGAATTTTAAGCCCGCATTGCGCATCAAAACGCCCGGTAGGAGGCCGGATTCGACCAAAATCTGAAACCCGTTGCAGATGCCGAGCACCAGCCCGCCTTTGGCGGCATGGGCGCGGACCGCATCCATAACAGGCGCACGGCTCGCGATAGCGCCGCAACGCAAATAGTCGCCATAGGAGAAGCCGCCGGGGAGCACGACAAGATCCGTGCCTTTCGGCAATTCCGTGTCTTGATGCCAGATGGAGGAAGGCTCGTGGCCCGTCGACTGGCGAAGCGCGCGAATAACGTCACCTTCGCGGTTCGAGCCGGGGAATGTGATAACGGCTGATTTCATCGCCTTAAATCCCTTTAGCCGAGGATTTCGATGCGGTAATTTTCAACCACCGTATTGGCCAGAAGCTTTTCGGCGGCGGCCTTTAACAGCGCCTCGGCCTCGGCCTTATCCGTTAGCGAGAGTTCGATATCGAACACTTTGCCTTGGCGCACGCTATCGACGCCTTCAAGTCCGAAGGATTTAAGCGCGCCTTCGATGGCTTTGCCCTGTGGATCAAGCACGCCGTTTTTGAGGGTGACGGTAACGCGGGCTTTCATGGGCAATACTCTCGTAAAATATGGCTTCAGGGAAAACGCGACTCAGCTTCGATAGTCGCCATTGATTTCGACATACTCTTTCGTGAGATCGCAGGTCCAGACCGTGAATTCACCTTTTCCAAGGCCAATATCGATCCCGATGTCGATTGCCTGTTTTTTCATCAAAGCCGAGACCTTGGCCTCGTTATAGGATGGGTCCCGCGCGCCTTTATGGGCGACGCGAATGCCACCAAAGGAAATCGATAGCCTGTCGCGGTCAGCCGGTTCGCCCGCTTTGCCGACGGCGGCGACGATACGGCCCCAATTGGCGTCTTCGCCTGCAATCGCCGTTTTGAGAAGTGGAGAATCGGCCACGGATTTGGCGATTTTCTTGGCGGATGCCGCGCTTTTGGCGCCCTTAACGGTGATTGACACAAAATGGCGCGCGCCTTCGCCGTCTTTGACGACCTGATGGGCGAGGTTGGTCAATACTTCGTCGAGCGCCTTGCGGAAACCGGCGAGGCGTTTGTCGGAGGCGCTTTCGATGCGTGGAGCGCCGCGTGCTTCCGCTGCACCTGTTGCAAACAAGATCAGCGTATCGGAGGTCGAGGTGTCGCTGTCCACCGTGATGGCGTTAAACGAGGTCGCCGTGCCTTTGGACAAGAGCGATTGCAGCACCTGATGCTCAATGGGCGCGTCCGTGAAGATAAAGGACAGCATGGTGGCCATGTCCGGCGCGATCATGCCTGCGCCTTTGGCAATCCCGTTGATAGTGACCGTGACGCCGCCGAGATCAGCCGTGACGGTAGCCACTTTGGGATAGGTGTCCGTCGTCATAATGGCTTGAGCCGGCTCGATCCACGGCGTCGATTTGAGCTTTTTGGCCGCTTTTTGAAGCGGGCCGTCGAATTTAGCCGCATCCAACGGCTCGCCGATCACGCCTGTCGAGGCCAGAACGATTTCGCGTGGCTTGCAGCCTAACGCCTCGGCGGCGATGGCGGCGGTCTGTTTAACGGTTTCCTTGCCCGCTTTGCCGGTAAAGGCGTTGGCGTTGCCGGAATTGACCACCAAACCCCGCGCTTTGCCCGATTTTAGAACCTCTCGGCACCAATCAACCGGCGCCGAGGGGCATTTTGAGCGGGTAAACACGCCTGCGGCCTGCGTTCCCTTGGCCAAGCCCACCAATAGCACGTCCGTTCGTCCCTTATATTTGATCCCTGCCGCTGCCGTTGCGAAGGTTACGCCTTCAATGGCGGGCAGTTCGGGATAGCTCTTAGGGGCAAGCGGGGAGATGGCTGTCGACATGGCTTGGCTCTTAAGGTTAAGCGGTTGGCTTATTGGGCGGCAGGCGCTGCTGGTGGGTCAATCCGTTCGATTTTCCCCGATTCACGCAGCGTTTTGATCGTTTCCTGCTGGTTTTTGCGGAACATGAACTGTTCGATCTGATCCTTGACCTCTTCATAGGTCGGAACGGGCTTTTCGCGCTTATCGACCAATTTGATGACATGGTAGCCGAATTGGCTCTTTACCGGATCCGAAACCTGACCGGGAGCCAAGGCGAAAGCGGCCGTTGAAAATTCCGGCACCATGCGCTCTTTGGTGAAGAAGCCGAGATCGCCGCCCTGCTGGCCCGAGCCTGGATCCTTCGACAATTCGGTGGCGAGCTTGGCGAAATCTTCGCCGGCCTTGATCCGCTTGACGATATCCTTGGCCTGATCTTCGGTTTCAACCAAAATGTGGCTGGCGCGAATTTCGGTCTCTGGCTTCAGATTTTTGACGGTTTCGGTGTAAAGCGCCCGCATCGACTCGTCCGTTACAGCCTTTTTGGCCTGTGTGGCGCTGTATTCTTCAAACAGCATCCGGTCCGTCTGATAGCCAAGGCGGCGCTTGAATTCGGCGTCATCGGACAATTTGGCGTCGCGAGCCGCCTTCGCGCCGAGGCGCAGGTCGATGATGTAGGTGACCGCATATTCGTGCCGCTGGGCTTCCGGGATCTGTTGGATCGAATCACCCAAATCCGTCAGTGCCATGCTGACATCGGCTTCGGTGATGTCCGTCCCATTGACCTTGGCCACGACGTGATCGGGCGCATTGGCGGCAAAACTAGGCGTCGACAAGCCAAAACTGGCGAAACCGCTCAGAAAAAGCGAAAAATAGGCGAAACGGAGCTGGCGCGCGCGAAGAAACATAAGCGATCCTTTTTAAACTGATCATTGTGAATGGATGAAGCCATGACGGAAGCCGCGGCGCGTTGCAAGCATTCCCGACCTCCGGATTTGAAAAAAATCAATCCGAGCCTATTTATTAGGGAAGCGAGGCGACCAAACTGACGAACGGAGGTCGCCTTAGAAAAATTTTGCGGCTATAGAGGTCGCCAATTGAATGTTAGGACGTCTTGCGCCTTCAAGGGTCAAGCGGATGATAAAGGGTTTTCGATGTTCGGCGCACTCGCCAAAAAGATTTTCGGCTCGGCCAATGACCGCAGACTGAAGACATTCACCCCCAAAATTCAGGCCATCAACGCTCTGGAGCCGGAACTTGCCGCTTTGTCCGATGAGGCTTTGCGGGCGCGGACCGAAGCCTTTCGGGCGGAGCTGAAGGCGGGCAAGACGCTGGACGACATTCTGGTTCCCGCCTTTGCCACCGTGCGGGAGGCGGCTAAGCGCGTGCTCGGCCAGCGCCATTTCGATGTGCAGCTGATTGGCGGCATGGTGCTGCATGAAGGTTCCATCGCCGAAATGAAGACCGGCGAAGGCAAGACGCTTGTTGCGACGCTTGCCACCTATCTCAACGCGCTATCGGGTAATGGCGTGCACGTGATTACCGTGAACGATTATCTCGCACGACGCGACTCGGAATGGATGGGGCAGGTCTATCGGTTCTTGGGTCTTTCGACCGGTGTCATCGTGCATGGCATCGAAGATGCCGACCGTAAAGCCGCCTATGCGGCCGATATTACCTACGGCACGAACAATGAATTCGGTTTCGATTATCTGCGCGACAATATGAAATATGAGCTCGACCAAATGGTCCAGCGTGGGCACAATTTCGCGATTGTCGACGAGGTGGATTCGATTTTGGTCGACGAGGCGCGGACGCCTTTGATCATATCCGGACCGTTGGATGATCGTTCCGAACTTTATAATGCGATCGATGTGATCATTCCGCGTTTAACGCGCGAGCATTATGATTTGGATGAGAAGCAACGCTCTGTCTCGCTCACCGAAGCGGGTAATGAGCGGATTGAAGAATTGCTCGCGGAAGTGGGCCTTCTCAAAGAAGGCTCGCTCTATGATGCGACGAATGCAACCTTGGTGCATCACGTCAATCAGGCCTTGCGCGCGCATTCGCTCTTTCAACGCGACAAGGATTACATCGTCCGGAACAATGAAGTCGTGATCATCGACGAATTTACGGGCCGTATGATGCCAGGTCGGCGGTATTCGGAAGGTTTACATCAGGCGTTGGAAGCGAAAGAACATGTCGCAATTCAGCCTGAAAACCAGACGCTTGCTTCGATCACTTTCCAAAATTATTTCCGGCTATATGACAAGCTAGCGGGTATGACTGGAACGGCGGCAACCGAAGCCGACGAATTCATGGATATTTACTCCCTCGACGTTGTCGAAATTCCAACCAATCTGGTGGTTTCGCGCATCGACGAAGATGATGAAGTCTATCGGACAGCGGAAGAAAAATACCGCGCCATTGTGCGGGAAATCGAAGCGGCCGTTGAAAAGGGCCAACCGATCCTTGTGGGCACGACCTCGATTGAAAAATCGGAAGTGCTTGGTGAGGTGCTGGAAAAGAACGGCTATACCATGATCGACTTTGCCGATCCTAAAGCGCTGTTGCCGCTTTATGAGTCAGCGCGTTCGGGCAAGCCTTCCAAAACCTTTGCGATTTTGAACGCACGCTTCCATGAGCAGGAAGCCTATATCGTAGCTCAAGCTGGTGTGCCGGGTGCGGTAACGATTGCCACCAATATGGCGGGTCGCGGTACCGATATTCAGCTTGGTGGTAACATCGCGATGCGTATTCGCCACGAGCTTGTGGATATGGCGGAAGGTGCAGCGCGTGACGCTGCCGAGGCCGCTATTCGCGCGGAAGTCGCCGAGCTTAAGCAAAAGGCCTTGGCCGCCGGCGGGCTTTATGTCGTGGGTACCGAGCGGCATGAAAGCCGCCGTATCGATAACCAGTTGCGTGGTCGCTCCGGCCGTCAGGGCGATCCAGGTCGGTCGAAATTTTATCTCTCCTTGCAAGATGATTTGATGCGGATTTTCGGATCCGATCGCATGGACGGGATGTTGCAGAAATTGGGCTTGGGTGAGGATGAAGCCATCATCCATCCATGGATCAACAAAGCGATTGAAAAAGCGCAACAAAAGGTTGAGGCGCGCAATTTCGACATTCGCAAAAACATCCTCAAATATGATGATGTGATGAACGACCAACGCAAGGTCGTGTTCGAGCAGCGCCGTGAATTTATGGCGGAAGAAAGCGTGCGCGAGACGATTGATGAAATGCGCCATGCCGTGCTCGACGATCTCGTTGCGACCAGCATTCCGGAAGGCGCTTATCCCGAGCAATGGGATGTTCCTGCTTTGGAAGAAGGTGTTGCAAAGGCTCTGGGTCTTCATCTTCCGGTCGCCGATTGGGCGAAGGAAGAAGGCATTGCCGATGAAGAATTGCGCGAGCGGCTTCGTACCGCATCCGATGAGGCCTATGCCCGCCGGATTGAACGCAACACGCCGGATGTAATGACCTATGTTGAAAAGCAGGTCTTGCTGCAAACGCTCGATCATCTTTGGCGCGAACATCTCGTGACGCTTGATCATTTGCGTCAGGTGATTGGCTGGCGCGGCTATGCGCAACGCGATCCGCTAAATGAATATAAGCAGGAAGCGTTTGATCTGTTCAACGGCCTTGTCACGCATTTGCGCGAGCAGGTGACGGGCCAGATGATGCGCATCGAAGTAACCTTCCAAGCGCCACCTCCGCCGCCACCCGTGATGGAAATGATCCATACCGATCCGGTGACGGGCGAAAATGAGGAAACCTTGGCAGGGCTCGCTTTTGCGCAACCGACCAATGCGGCACGCGATTCGAATGATCCTTCCACTTGGGGTCGGGTCGGGCGTAACGAGGTTTGTCCGTGCGGATCTGGTAAGAAGT
>CANGLU010000068.1 GCA_947455025.1 Hyphomicrobiales bacterium | reverse complement strand
AAACGTGGCACTTCAGCGCCCGCCGCCTCACACGCCTGCAACAGCGTGTAATCGGCTGGAACGTCAATCTCGGTGCCGTCGATGATGATCTTGCTCATGACGTCCTCTTACTCCGCCGCCATCATGCGAACGGGATCGGAATGCGGATTAGCCGAATATTGGTCAATCCGCTCTTCAATTTCATGCCGGAAATGCGCGATCAGGCCCTGAATAGGCCAAGCCGCTGCATCACCAAGGGCGCAAATCGTATGGCCTTCGACCTGTTTGGTAACTTCCAGCAACATGTCGATTTCACGCTTCTGCGCGCGGCCCTCGGCCATACGCATCATCACGCGCCACATCCAGCCGGTGCCTTCCCGGCACGGCGTACATTGGCCACAGCTCTCATGCTTGTAGAAAGCCGAAAGGCGCGCAATCGCGCGAATAATATCGGTCGACTTATCCATCACGATAACGGCCGCAGTGCCAAGGCCCGAGCGCAGCTTCGATAGGCTGTCGAAATCCATCGGCGTATCGATGATCTGCTCGGCAGGCACCATACGAACCGACGAGCCACCCGGAATAACCGCCTTCAGATTGTCCCAACCGCCGCGAACACCGCCGCAATGGCGATCAATCAGCTCGCGGAAGGTGATGCCCATGACTTCTTCAACATTGCACGGCGTATTCACATGGCCGGAAATGCAGAACAGCTTGGTGCCGACATTGTTCGGATTACCCATGGACGAGAACCAGCTCGCACCGCGGCGCAAGATCGTGCCGGCCACCGCAATCGACTCGACATTGTTCACCGTCGTCGGATTGCCATAGAGGCCCATATTGGCCGGGAATGGCGGCTTCAAGCGCGGCTGGCCCTTTTTGCCCTCAAGGCTCTCGAGAAGGGCGGTTTCCTCGCCGCAAATATAAGCGCCGGCGCCGTGATGCACGTAAAGATCAAACGGCCAGCCATGGACATTGTCCTTGCCGATCAATTTGGCCGCATAGGCTTCGTCAACGGCCTTCTGAAGCGCCACGCGCTCGGCGATATATTCACCACGCACATAGATGTAGCAGGCATGAGCACCCATCGCGAAGGACGCGAGCAAGCAGCCTTCGATCAACAGATGCGGGTCATGCCGCATGATTTCGCGGTCTTTGCAGGTGCCGGGCTCCGACTCATCGGCGTTGACCACGAGATAATGCGGCCTGCCATCGGAAACCTTCGGCATAAACGACCATTTAAGCCCCGTCGGGAAGCCCGCGCCGCCACGTCCGCGAAGGCCTGACGCCTTCATCTCGTTGACGATCCAATCACGACCCTTATCGACAAACAGCTTGGTGCCATCCCAATTGCCACGCTTCAGCGCAGACGGAAGGTCCGCGCCATGAAAGCCGTAGAGATTGGTGAAGATGCGGTCTTTATCAGCGAGCATCGGGCTTATCCTTTCGCCGCTTCAGCTGCAGCAGCGGCTTTTGCCGCCTCCGCCGCCTTGGCAGCTTCCGCTGCAGCAATTGCTTTCTTAGTCTCGTCCGCCTCAAAACGCGCCTTCCACGAACCCACCACTGAGCCGTCATAGAGCGTTTCGTCGGTCAAGGTCTTGGCGCCGCCGAGCGGCTCCGAGCCCTTGCGGCTATTTTGCGGGCCGACCTTAACCGGACGACCGGCTGCCATATCATCAAGCAGATTGCCGAAATTCTCCGGCGTCAGATCTTCATAATAATCATTGTTGATCTGGGCCATCGGCGCATTGCAGCACGAGCCCAAGCATTCAACTTCCAGCCAAGCGAAATTGCCGTCAGCCGACACATGGCGTTGCTCGCCAATCCGCTCTTCACAGACTTTGATGATCTTTTCAGCGCCATTCAACCGGCACGGCGTGGTGCCGCACACCTGGATGAAATGCTTACCAACGGGCTCCAGATTGTACATGGAGTAGAAGGTGGCAATTTCCATCACGCGGATTTTCGCCATGCCGAGCATTTCGGCAATATATTCAATCGCCGCGCGGGGCACCCAATACTGATGCTGCTCTTGAGCGCGCCACAACAGCGGGATTACGGCTGAAGCCTGACGGCCAGCCGGATATTTGGCAATAATGGTTTCAGCCCACGCCAAATTCTCCGGCGTAAAAGCAAAGCTTGCAGGCTGCAAAGCATCGGGGGCGAGGCGGCGGACGGACATTAGCAATCACCCGTTTTGATCAGAACAAAAGTCATTAGCGGTCAACCTCGCCAAACACGATATCGAGCGAGCCCAAAATAGCGGAAACGTCAGCCAACATATGGCCACGGCACATGAAATCCATCGATTGCAGATGGGCAAATCCCGGCGCCTTGATGCGGCAGCGATACGGCTTGTTGGTGCCATCCGAGACGAGATAGACGCCGAATTCGCCCTTAGGCGCTTCAACGGCGGCATAGACCTCGCCCGCAGGCACTTTGTAGCCCTCAGTATAGAGCTTGAAATGATGGATCAGCGCTTCCATCGAACGCTTCATCTCGGAGCGCTTGGGCGGAACAATCTTACCGTCAAGCGAGGAGATCGCGCCCCTGCCCTCGGGCTTGCGAAGCTCCGTAATGCACTGCTTCATGATACGGATCGACTGGCGCATTTCTTCCATGCGGATGCAGTAACGGTCATAATTATCGCCGTTTTTGCCGATTGGAATGTCGAAATCCATCTCCGCATAGCACTCGTAAGGCTGCGACTTGCGCAAATCCCATGCAGCACCCGAACCGCGCACCATCACGCCCGAAAAACCCCAAGCCCAGCACTCATCCAAGGAGACCACGCCGATATCGACGTTACGCTGCTTGAAAATGCGGTTCTCGGTCAAAAGCGTCTCAAGATCATCGCAAACCCGCAAAAACGGATCGCAGAACGCTTCCATATCGTCGATCAGCGCTTCTGGCAGATCCTGATGCACGCCACCCGGACGGACATAGGCCGAATGCATCCGCGCGCCAGAGGCCCGCTCATAAAACATCATCAGCTTTTCGCGCTCTTCAAAGCCCCAAAGCGGCGGCGTCAAAGCGCCAACGTCCATGGCTTGCGTCGTCACGTTCAAAAGATGCGACAGAAGACGGCCGACTTCCGAGAACAAGACGCGGATCAACTGGCCACGACGCGGCACGCTAATGCCCAGCAATTTCTCAACCGCGAGCGAATAAGCGTGCTCTTGGTTCATGGGGGCAACGTAATCGAGCCGGTCGAAATACGGCAAAGCCTGCAAATAGGTCTTGGATTCGATCAGTTTCTCGGTGCCGCGATGCAACAGACCGATATGCGGATCGACACGCTCGACGACTTCGCCGTCAAGCTCGAGCACAAGGCGCAAAACGCCGTGGGCGGCAGGATGCTGCGGGCCGAAATTGATCGAGAAATTTCTGAGCTGATGTTCGTTCATGACTTCGCCTTTTCATCGCCCGGAAGCACATAATCGGTGCCTTCCCATGGCGAGAGGAAATCGAAATTTCTAAATTCCTGCACAAGCTTCACAGGCTCGTAGACAACGCGCTTCTCTTCGTCGTCGTAGCGAACCTCGACATAGCCCGTCGTCGGAAAGTCCTTGCGGAGCGGATGACCCTCAAAACCGTAATCGGTCAGAATACGGCGCAGATCAGGATGGTCGGCAAACAGCACGCCATAGAGATCGTAAATCTCGCGCTCATACCAATTGGCCGCCGGAAACACCGAAATCGCCGATGGCACCAGCGTGCGCTCATCAGCTTCAAACGTCACGCGGACGCGATGATTGTGCTTGGGCGATAGCAAATGCCAGACGAGATCAAACCGCTTTTCCCGCGCCGGATAATCCGCACCCGCCAAATCGGTGAAATTGATGAAGTTGAACCGGCTATCATCCCGCAAGGTCGTTAAAACCTTGAGGGTTTCCGATGCTTCGGCCCGCACATTCAGCTCGCCATAAGCGATCTCAAAGCCCGTCACCGCGCCCGGAAGGGCCGCAACAATCGCCTCGCCCAAAGAGTTCAACGCTTCAGTCATCGGATCAGAACCCTGCTTTACCGTTCAATCGTGCCGACGCGGCGGATCTTCTTCTGGAGAAGAAGCACGCCATAGAGCAGCGCCTCGGCTGTTGGAGGGCAGCCCGGGACATAAATATCCACCGGAACAACCCGGTCGCAGCCGCGCACAACCGAATAGGAATAATGGTAATAACCGCCGCCATTGGCGCATGAGCCCATGGAAATGACGTAACGCGGCTCCGGCATCTGGTCATAGACCTTGCGGAGCGCGGGGGCCATTTTGTTGGTCAGCGTACCAGCCACGATCATCACATCCGACTGGCGTGGCGAGGCGCGCGGCGCAAAACCAAAGCGCTCGACGTCATAACGTGGCATGGAAAGCTGCATCATCTCGACAGCGCAGCAGGCCAAACCAAAGGTCATCCACATCAGCGAACCTGTGCGCGCCCAATGGATGAGATCATCGGTTGACGTTACCAAAAAGCCTTTATCGCCCAATTCGGCGCTGACTTCGGTAAAAAACGGATCATTCGCACCAATCGGCTTGCCCGTTGACGGATCAAGAATACCGCGTGGCGCTTCGGCAACCAAAGTGCCGGATTGTGGGGTCAATCCCATTCGAGAGCACCCTTCTTCCATTCATAAACAAAGCCGATGGTCAAAACGCCCAAAAACAGCATCATCGACCAGAAACCGAAAAGACCGACGCTTTTGAACGCCACCGCCCAAGGAAACAGGAAGGCTACCTCAAGGTCGAAAATGATAAACAGGATCGAGACCAGATAAAACCGCACGTCAAATTTCATGCGCGCGTCATCGAACGCATTAAAGCCGCACTCATAGGCCGATAGCTTTTCGGCATCGGGCTTCGAGTAAGCGACAAGGAAGGGAATTACCAGCAAAGCGATGCCAATCACCAGGCTAAGCCCGATGAAGACGACAAGCGGCAAATAGTCGACGAGCAAATGGTCGATCGTCTGTCCCATGCTGTTCCACTCCGTTTTGGCCCTTAGCGCGTCTAACCAAATAAACGCCACTTTGGCTCTCGTACCGGATCCTTTATCGAAAAGCGGTTAAAATACCCCTTAACCGTTAGACTCAGAACGCCGATCATCCGTGTCGGCAGACGATTAGCCCACCCTTTGTTGCAGCGCAAGGTGACATCTTGCCCATTTTGCCCCTGAATTGGCGGTATTTCCACATAGGCTTTCGGGTTGATGCAGACGCACATACCCGCTGCCATCCCTCTTGTCGTAAGCCTCAATTCACGCGATACACCAAAGAAGTGATCCATAAATTCCATTGGGAGACGAAAAATGGCAAATCAGATCGATGCTAAGGGACAATTCGCCGTCGTAACCGGTGCGGCGCAAGGTATCGGCTATGCCGTCGCCGCCCGTCTTACCCAGTCCGGCGCGCGGGTTGCGCTGTGGGATCGGGATGAAAAGCTGGCACAGGAAGCCTCCAAATCATTGGCGGGCTCAATCGTCGTCAAAGTCGAGCAATCCGATGCCTCCTCCGTTGCCGCTGCCGCCGAGGCGACCGTGAAAGCGTTCGGTCGGATCGATATTATGGTGAACAATGCCGGTATCGCAGGTCCCAATATGCCGGTCGCCGATTATCCGCTCGATGCCTGGCACGACATTATCAATATCAATCTCAATGGCGTCTTTTATTGCTGCAAATATGTCGTTCCGACCATGAAATCCCAAGGATATGGCAGGATTGTCAATATTGCCTCCATCGCCGGTAAAGAAGGCAATCCGAACGCCTCGGCCTATTCGGCCTCCAAAGCCGGCGTCATCGCCTTAACAAAATCCCTGGGCAAAGAGCTGGCCGGCCAAGATATTGCCGTTAATTGCGTAACGCCTGCCGCCGCCAAAACGGCCATTTTTGACCAGATGAAGCAAGAACATATCGATTACATGCTCTCCCGGATACCGCGGGGTCGCTTCCTTCAGGTCGACGAGGCTGCAGCGATGATTGCCTGGCTGTGCTCCAAGGACAATTCATTCACGACAGCTGGCGTGTTTGATCTATCTGGCGGACGCGCCACTTATTGATCTTAACCAGATCTTTTTAAATTGCCGTTACGTCAACTAACGCCCATAAGGGGGCGTTAGTGAGGATAACGTGACGCTTTTTCCGTCTCTAAAAGACGCATCCATTCTCGTAACAGGCCATTCTGGCTTCACTGGGAGTTGGGTTTGCCATGCCTTGAAGCATTTTGGCGCTCAAATTCACGGATTGGCCCTCCCCCCATCCACCCATCCGTCCCTATTCGACCTGACCCAGGTCGAGACGCGATTGGCTAGTCAAAATTGGATCGATATCGCCCACGATAAGGCTGTGTTGGACCATGTCGCCGATATTCGACCGGATACTATCCTGCATTTGGCCGCACAACCGCTCGTTTTGCCATCTTATGCTGATCCGATCGGCACCTTCCGGACCAATGTTTTAGGCACGGTAAACCTACTGGAAGCCGCGCGAAAAACCGATTCCGTCAAAGGGATCGTCGCCATTACAACCGACAAAGTCTATGCCAATTCGGAAATTGGCCTACCCTTCAAGGAAGAGGCGCGGCTTGGTGGCCACGATCCTTATTCGGCGTCAAAAGCTGCGGCCGAAATGGCGATTGACGGTTACCGGCTTTCCTTGCCCTCATGGAAGCGGCAATTGGTGATTGATACCGCGAGAGGCGGCAATATTATTGGCGGCGGCGATTGGTCCGAACACCGGCTTATCCCTGATTATGCCCGGGCTATATTGAACAACAAACCCATCACCATCCGAAATCCGCGTGCCTCGCGCCCTTGGCAACATGTGCTTTGTCTCGTCCATGGCTATCTCATTCTTCTGGACCACATCCTCTCGGGCGAAACCGCCCAATCGGCAGAAAACCTCGGTGAAGCGTGGAATTTTGGACCTACAGCCACCGATTGCGTATCAGTTCAAACGATTTTGGAAAAAATGGCCCATTATTGGTCGCCCGCCGATATCCAATTGGAGCCGACTGAACAGCATGAAGCCGCGACCTTGATAATCGACTCATCCAAAGCCGCGCACCGTTTGGGCTGGCGCCCACCCTACTCCTTGGATCAATCTCTCGCGCTAACGGCCGAATGGTACAAAACCTATCAGCTTAATCCGAGCGAATTGCATGCGGTCACGCAAAGGCAGCTCCTTCAATATTTTGCGAAAATCCAACAGTCGCCGCTGATTTAATAAAATTCGAGCCAATATTTTTTAGCTTCGCAAAGCAGTTTCATTGAGGATTTTCTCATTCTTTTCTTATTAATAATCGTGATATGACGTAACGTCACTTAAATTGCGTTTTATAGCAGGATTGTGTGCTTGATGATCGACACGGCGGTGATACTCGCAGGCGGGTTTGGAACCCGCCTATCCGAAGAAACAAGCCTTCGCCCTAAACCGCTTGTCGAAATCGGCGGTGCGCCGATCCTGTGGCATATTATGAAGATTTATCACCATCAGGGGGTGAAGAACTTCGTGATCTGCCTTGGATATAAGGGATATCTGATCAAGGAATTCTTCGCCAATTACCTTCTGCATCGCTCCGATGTTACCTTCGATTTTTCAGGCGATACAATCCATTACCACAATCGCCGCGCCGAGGACTGGAAGGTCACCCTTGTCGACACGGGTGACGCTACCATGACCGGCGGGCGGCTGAAGCGTATACAACCATTTGTCGAGAAAAATCCCTTCCATATGACCTATGGCGATGGGCTGGCCAATATCGACCTTCAACGCCTTGTCCAACACCATACCGACACCAATCGGAAGGCAACGGTAACATCCGTCCGCCCGCCCGGACGTTTCGGCGCGTTGGATCTTGATGCGGAAGGCAGTGTGAAGGGATTTGTCGAAAAGCCCAGTGGTGACGGCGGCTATATCAATGGGGGCTTTTTTATTCTCTCTCCCGATACTCTGAACGACATCGACGGAGACATGACCGTTTGGGAGGGTAAACCACTCGAGACTTTAGCAAAGTCCGGTCAACTCGCGGCCTATCGCCACGAAGGGTTCTGGCAGCCAATGGATACGCTGCGGGATAAAATCTATTTAGAAGAATTGTGGCAATCGGGCCAAGCGCCATGGAAAAATTGGCCATGAGCGCCATTCCTCGCCCTCCGCCTTTATGCCGCCATTGTTCTGCGTCTCTTGATCTTGTGATGGCTGATCTTGGCACGACACCCGTCGCGAATGATTTTATCGAGCCTGATAGGCTTAATATCGCGGAACCGCGTTATCCGTTACGCGCTTTCGTCTGCCAATCTTGCTGGCTCGTTCAGCTAGAAGATTTCGTTAAACCGAATGAGGTGTTTTCGCCTCATTATGCCTATCAATCCTCAATGTCAGAAAGCTGGCTTGAACACGCGCGGCGCTATGCGGTCGATATCATTGAAAAATTAGCGCTCGGCCCGCAGAGCCATGTTGTCGAAATTGCCAGCAATGACGGCTATTTACTGCAATATTTTAAATCAGCGGGTGTGTGCATTACCGGGATTGAACCGGCACACGACGTGGCTCGTATTGCACGAGAAAAGCGCGGCATTCCGACCATTGAATCCTTTTTCAGCGAGATCGAGGCAAAGCATCTTCTTAAATCGATTGGCTCTGCCGATCTTATCATTGCCAATAATGTACTAGCCCATGTGCCGAACATTAATGATTTTGTTTCGGGCGTGCGGACGCTTTTAAAACCAAATGGGACAGCAACCTTTGAGTTTCCGCACGTCCTTAATTTGCTTGAGTTTTGCCAATTTGATACCATTTACCACGAACATTTTTCCTATCTATCCTTGATAGCCCTTGAGGCGATCCTTGCACGCGCCGAGTTAAAAGCATTCCATGGTGAGGAACTGGCAACCCATGGTGGTTCCTTGCGCGTCTATGTGACCCAGCGCGAGACACGGTTTGATGAAACGTCTCAGCTTCAAAACCTGCGGAAAAAAGAACACGCGGCAAAGCTTGATCAAATAGGACCCTATCTCGCTTTCTCCGCAAAGATTGGGACGATTAAACGGCAACTGATAGAGCTTTTAAATCGGCTCAAGGTCGAAGGAAAAACCATCGCCGCCTATGGCGCTCCAGCCAAAGGCAATACGCTTTTGAATTATTGTGGAATTGGCCGTGAGTTAATTGATTTTACGGTCGATCGCGCGCCGTCAAAGCAAGGCAAATTCTTGCCCGGATCGCGCATTCCAATCCTATCTCCGGACGCTATTGCTGAGCATAAGCCCGATTATGTCCTCATTCTGCCATGGAACCTGATGTCGGAAATCACCAAATCCCTCCATCATATTCGCGCTTGGGGAGGTCAATGTATCGTCCCCATTCCCACACCAAGACTACTTGATTGGAGTGGAAATGCGGATTGACGAAACGCCTCTAAAAGACTGTTATATTGTAATTTTTCCAGCGCAAAACGATGAGCGTGGCTGCTTTGTGCGCAGCTTTGACCGTTCCGCTTTCAGAACAATAGGCGTTCACGCACCCGTCGAACACAGCGCCGAAGCCTTTAACCAAAAGCGTTACACATTGCGTGGCATGCATTTTCAAAGTGACCCGGAGCCGGACAGAAAGCTTGTTCGCTGCACAAAAGGGGCCGCCTATGACGTCGTCGTCGACCTAAGACCGGGCTCGCCAAGTTATAAACAATGGTTCAGCATCGTTT
>CANGLU010000067.1 GCA_947455025.1 Hyphomicrobiales bacterium | reverse complement strand
TCGTTGCAGGCCATGTTGCCAGTGCTCGAGTCGGTTGTTCAGACCGGCAAGCCATTGCTCATCATCGCTGAAGACGTTGAAGGCGAAGCGCTTGCGACCCTCGTCGTCAACAAGCTCCGTGGCGGCCTCAAGGTTGCAGCCGTCAAAGCTCCAGGCTTCGGCGATCGTCGTAAGGCCATGCTCGAAGACATCGCGATCCTCACCGCTGGTGAAATGATTGCGGAAGACCTCGGCATCAAGCTTGAGAGCGTAACGCTTCCAATGCTCGGCCGCGCCAAGAAGGTGCGTATCGACAAGGAAAACACCACGATCATCGACGGCGCTGGCAAGAAGAAAGACATCGAAGGCCGCGTCAGCCAGATCAAGGCACAGGTTGAAGAAACCACCTCCGACTACGACCGTGAGAAGCTCCAGGAGCGTCTTGCTAAGCTCGCAGGCGGTGTTGCCGTGATCCGCGTCGGTGGTGCTACGGAAATCGAAGTGAAGGAAAAGAAGGATCGCGTTGATGACGCGCTCAATGCAACGCGCGCAGCGGTTGAAGAAGGCATCGTCCCAGGCGGCGGTACGGCTCTTCTTCGCGCCAAGGCAGCGGTTTCCAAGCTCAAGTCCGATCATCCAGACGTTCAGGCCGGCATCAACATCGTGATGAAGGCTCTCGAAGCCCCAATCCGTCAGATCGTTGAAAACGCTGGCGTTGAAGGCTCGATCGTCGTCAACAAGATCAACGAGAACAAGTCACAGACCTACGGTTACAATGCGCAGACCGAAGAATATGTCGACATGCTCACGGCTGGTATCGTTGACCCTGCAAAGGTTGTTCGCACAGCCCTTCAGGATGCAGCATCGGTTGCTGGTCTCTTGATCACGACAGAAGCCATGATCGCTGAGACGCCAAAGGACAAGCCTGCAATGCCAATGGGCGGCCCAGGCGGCGGCATGGGCGGCATGGACTTCTAAGAAGTTCATCTGCATAATCAAACAGAAACAGGTCGGGGAAACCCGGCCTGTTTTTTTATTTAGTGCGTTTTCACCTCTCATGTCATGGCAGGCCTTGTGCCTGCCATCCACGACTTCGGACGAAACAGCGACAGAATAAGTAAGTCGTGGATAACCGCCACAAGGGCGGTCATGACGAGCCCAAAGAAGCCAGCAAACGTGAAAAAATTATCGACGGAAGCACGTGGCTCCCTTACCCAATAGAGTATCCCTCACCCCAATGAGCTTCTGACATTCTCAATAAATTGCGTCGTCGAACGTTCAAAAGAATAGCGCGCCGCAAAAGCGCGGCAGCTCAACCCTCGCCGTCATTGCGAGCGAAGGCGAAGCAAACCAGCTAGCGGAAAACCATAAAAGCGCGATGTCACCACCGCGCCTTCGCAACAACCATCAACTGGGTTGCTTCGCTCATCGCTCGCAATGACGGCACCTATTATTCGATTGTCTCGATCTTCCCAATCAACTGCTCTATTTCCGCATGCGCATCCTCAAGCACCGCGGACAGCACCTCCGCAGCGCGCACCACCGCACTATCCTTCTCTTCCTGAAACGCCACACAATCCCGCAATTGAACAAGCGCGTGTTGCAGCACAACACTCACCCCCTCAGCACTATCAAAAAAATTCACAGGTTTTGAATAATCAATCAATGGCATCGCACCCTCCAAACGAGAGAACGGCGCCAGCGCAAAACGCGCTGGTGCCGGGGTGCTAGAAAAGCCACTACAGTATGGCCGCGACGCTTTTAGCCTTGCAGCCTGGACATAACGCCACCACCCCGACGTGAAGCGTCAGGGCAGTTTGGTAACGGCAGATGCACTGCCGACTGTAGTGAGGCTTTCTAGTTCCCCGAGTCATGCGGACGCATGACCTAACGGCAACTATACCACCCCACCCACCAAACACAAACCCTGCGCGATCAACGCGGAGATGCGAGGTAGCATGGAAAAGGATTATACAACTTTAAGGTGTAAGATGGGATTTTAGTGAAAGGTTCACACATCACCCGTCATTGCGAGGTGAGGAACGTTTCGCGAAGCGAACAAAACGATCCAGTGAATCGTTTTGAGTGACGAACGCGAAGCAAACCAGCTAGCGGGAAACCATAAGAGCGCGATATCACCACCGCGCCTTTTTAATCACCATCAACTGCGTTACCTCGCTCATCGCTCGCAATGACGGATAAATTATCCCAACGAGCTTCTTACATTCTCAATAAATTGCGTCGTCGAACGTTCAAAAGAATAGCGCGCCGCAAAAGCGCGGCATCGCTCTCGCGATAGTGCCATCGCTGCACGGGCAGCCACCGCCAAATCTTCGTTTAAAACGCCGGCTTCCGCCAATGCAATATCCGCCAATAATCCCTCGCCGGGGAACGATGCCACGGGCACGCCGGAGGCCAAGGCTTCTAGCAATACAAGCCCGAAGGTTTCGGTCCGGCTTGGAAAGACAAACACATCGGCGGCCGCATAAATCTCGGCCAATTCCTCACCAAATTTTGCACCTAAAAACCGTGCATCAGGATAGGCGGCTTCGAGCCTGTCGCGATCAGGGCCATCGCCCACCATCACTTTCGTACCCGGCAAATCGAGCTTTAAAAAAGCATCGAGATTTTTTTCAACCGCCAACCGTGCAACGCACAGAAAAATCGGGCCCTCGAAATCAAGCACCTTCTCATCGCGCGGACGGTAGAGCTCCATATCAACCCCGCGCGACCAGATCATCAGATTGTCAAACCCGACTGCGCGCAACTCGCTGGCCAAAGCTTCGGTTGCCACCATCACACCATCGCCGCCATTGTGAAACCGGCGTAGCAGCGAATAGGTCACGCGTTCCGGCACAGGAAGGCGGGCACGCAAATATTGCGGATAGCGCGTATGGTAACAGGTGGTAAACGGGATCTTGCGCGACTTGCAATAGCGTCGTGCCAAAAGCCCCAACGGCCCTTCGGTTGCAATATGGATCGCATCGGCTTTTGCGGCGTCAATCAAACGGGCCATCACGCGGGGCCGTGCAATCGAAAGCCTGATCTCGCGATACCCCGGCATTGGCAAGGTGCGAAACTGGTCGGGCGTCAAAAAGACAATATCATCGCCCATGCGTCGGGCTTCGGCCTCGAGTTGTTCAAGCGAACGCACGACGCCATTGACCTGCGGCCGCCACGCATCGGTGACGACAAGAATGCGCATTAAGCCGCTGACCTCAACCGTACATCATCAAGCGATGTAATCTCGGCGGTTGCTTTAATCGATGTCCAGCGAATAATTTCGAGTGCGCCCGTTTCATCCTCGACAAGCGCCGTGCAGGAATCAACCCAGTCGCCCGTATTCACATAGAGGCATTCACCCATGTCCCGCATGACAGGCGCATGGATATGGCCGCAGATGACGCCATGAACATCTGACTTCTTCGCGTCATTCACGACGGCCTTTTCAAAGGCACCGATAAAATTGACCGCGCGTTTCACCTTCTGTTTGCTCCAGCCCGAAAACGACCAATAAGGCAACCCCAACCGCCGACGGAACCATCCAATCGTCACATTAAGGCCGATGGCAATATCATAAGCCCAATCACCCAGATGGGCCAACCATTTCACATTGCGAACCACGACGTCAAATTTATCGCCATGCAAAACCAGCATTCGCTTGCCGTCAATGGTTTCGAAAATCGCTTCTTCTTGGATATCGACGCCGCCAAATTGATGCCCGACATAATCGCGCAAAAATTCGTCATGATTGCCGGGAATATAAATCATCTTCGTGCCCTTACGCACTTTGCGTAAAAGCTTCTGCACGACATCATTGTGCGATTGCGGCCAATACCACGCCGCCTTTAACCGCCAGCCATCGATAATATCGCCAACGAGATAGATGGTATCCGCCTCGATATGTTTTAAAAAATCGAGCAGCAAATCGGCTTGGCAACCTTTTGTCCCGAGATGAACATCGGACAAAAACAAGGTGCGCACCTTACGAATATGGATATCGACCAAACCCTATCCCCCCGAGCGAATCACATTCGGCTCATATGGACCTAAAAACCTTGACGGCATGATGACATAACCCGTGGCCGCCCCGTAATTGGTGCGATCAGCAATGCCGTTTATCCGTATTAGCTCGACCAATTCTGCTTGAACTCGCCATAAAGCGTTAAGCCGCCACAGGCGAAGAGGGTTTGGCCCGTCATGTAAGAGGCATCATCCGAGGCCAAAAAGGCAAAAACCTTGGCCATTTCCTCAGGCTCTGCGGCGCGCCCCATCGGAATATGGCTTTCCACACCCTGCTTGGCTTGCGGATCATTGCGCCACGCATCATTCATGGTGGTCAACACGGCACCGGGGCCAACCGCATTCACGCGAATACCGCGATCGGCAAATTCAAGCGCAAGCGTCCGCGTAAAATTACCCATACCGCCTTTGCTGACCGAATAAGCGAGAAAGCCCGGCTTCGGGATAATCTCGTGCACGCTGGTTGTGTTGATCACAACGCCACCGCCGGAACGCGTCAAGAAATGCGCAATCGCATGTTCCGCGCAATAAGCTTGGCCCATAATATTGACAGCAATAATACGCTCAAAAGTGGCGGTATCAAATCCATCGCCCGGGGTCTCCGCTTGAACGCCCGCATTATTAACGAGGATATCAAGCCGCCCCCATGCGTCAACGAGACCATCGATCATCGCTTTGACATCCGAAAGATTGGCAACATCCGCTGCGGCATCGCGATGCAATTTGCTGCCATGACCTTCGGCTTCGCTGATCCGGTTAAGGCTCTTGATCGTCTCGGCGGCCTCTACCGGATCTTTGTAATGATTAATCGCAACCGTTGCGCCTTCCGCCGCAAAGCGTTCGGCCACCGCGCGCCCAATGCCGCGCGATCCGCCGGTAACAAGCGCAAATTTTCCTTGGAAACGATGTCTTGAAAGGTTCACGTCCAACTCCGCTACGATTGAGAGGCGGCGCGAATCTTTCGTCCACCGCGTTTAAACCCGCGATAAGCGAGAAGCACGGCAAGAACAAGCGCAAACACCACCGGCCAGGTGATATCGCGCTTCACAAGCCACCAATAATGAACAATCCCAAGGATAGCGATGGGATAGACTGTTTTATGCAGCGCCGACCACCGCACACCGCCCAATCGCAACACCCAACCGCGCGTTGAGGTCACAGCGAGCGGAACAAGCAAAACAAAAGCGGCAAACCCCACTAAAATAAACGGACGTTTGACAATCTCGCGCGCCATATCGCTCAGATCAAACAACCGATCAAAGCCGATATAAGAGAGAAAATGCACTGACGCATAAAAGAACGCGTAAAGCCCCATCATGCGGCGGAATTTAATCAGATCATTCCACCCGGTAAGTTTGCGCAAAGGCGTAATCGCCAGAGTGATCAGCAGAAAATAAATCACCCAGTCGCCCGACATATGCAAAATCGTTTCAGCCGGATTGGCACCAAGGCTGATCGGATCAAACACGATCGCATAAATAATCCGCGCCAAGGGCACGAGCGCCAGCGCAAACACGCACAGTTTTAACGGGGCAATCCAGGATTTAGGCAAAGCATAGGACATCAGCGCACCAGATGGTTAGAAATTGGCCGCCAGATCCATACCCGCATAAAGCGATGCGACTTCCGCACCATAGCCATTGAATTTTTCTGTCTCGCGGCTCGCAAAAAACGCAGGCAATAGCCGTTCGTGTTTTTGGCTCCAACGCGGATGATCCACTTCGGGATTCACATTGGCATAAAAGCCATATTCATTCGCACCCGCCGTCATCCACGCCGTCCGCGGTTGCTCGGATACAAAATCGATCCGGACAATCGACTTGGCATTTTTAAACCCGTATTTCCACGGCGTAACGATACGCACAGGCGCGCCGTTTTGATTAGGCAACGTCTCGCCATACATACCAAGCGTAAGAAAGGTCAGCGGATGCAGCGCCTCATCCATCCGCAACCCTTCCGTATAAGGCCAATCGAGAATACGTGAGCGAACGCCGGGCATTTCTTCAGGCCGCGCGGCGCTCGTAAATTTCACATATTTGGCTTTTGATGTCGGCTCGACAAGCGATGCTAGTTTCGAAAACGACATCCCGACCCACGGGATCACCATCGACCACGCTTCGACGCAGCGCATCCGGTAAATGCGCTCTTCAAGCTCCATCGCAAGAAGGTCTTCAATGCCAATGGTTCTTGGCTTTGCAACTTCGCCAGCAATCTCAACCGTCCAAGGCCGGATCTTCAGCGTTGAAGCATTGTGCGCGGGCTCGCCCTTTGACGTGCCAAACTCGTAATAATTATTATAGGTCGTCGCCAATTCGCGCGCCGTCGGCTTGTCGGATAATGCGGGTGCTGCGCCCGGCTTAAAGGTCAAAGGCTGGGTTGCAGAGGATACCGCGTGGGCCGATCCGGCCAACGTCAAACCTGCGCCCGTTGCCATTACACCCGCCATAAAATGGCGTCGATTTAAATAGACATCGTGCGGCGTAATCTCAGAAGCTTTAGGCGTCGGGAAGGAATAACGAGGCATGGCGGCTCTCCAAAGGGTTAAGGTCGAATGTCTTCGTACGCTCTTCGTTCACAACGCGTGTCTTGACGACATACGCAAACACTCGAAACCCAGTTCAGCCTTTGATAAAGGCGTCGACCGCACTCCGCACTGGGATCGGTGCCACAGCACCATAACCTTGTGTCGATAATGCGGCAGCAGCATTCGCATAGGCTGCGGCTTCAAACGGATCGCCAACCCGCAAATATTCGGCCAAAAAGGCCCCGTCAAACGTATCGCCCGCACCCGTTGCATCAATCGCCTGAACGACACGCGCGGGGATAAGCCTCCGATCACCCTTCACTGCCACCATCGTGCCATTTTTGCCGAGCGTGAGGGCAACAATCTTCACGCCAAGACCAAGATAAAAATCGCAGATCGCTTCGGGGCCTGTCAGTCCCGTCAGATGCTCGGCGTCATCAAGGCCCGGCAACGCGATATCGCTCATCGCAACCGCGGCATGGATCACCGCGCGCGCCCTCTCGATCGGCCAAAGCCGCAAGCGCAGATTGGTGTCATAACTCACAAGACAACCCGCGCGCTTGGCCCGCCCGATCGCCTCAAACACCATATCGCACGCGGTATTTGAAATCGCTTGACTGATGCCGGAGACATGCAGCACACGAGCGGACTCAACAAGGCCCTCGGGTAAATCTTTCGGCGTCACCAAACTCGCCGCCGATCCCGCCCGGTAATAGCTGAAGGCATGGCCGTCTTTGCCATGGGTCACAAAATAAATCCCCGTCCGCGCATCGGGGCGCAGAACAACATGGTCCCGCGCAACGCCCTCTTTGTCCCATAGATCGAGAAATTGCTGGCCAAACGCGTCATCGCCCACATGCGTAAAATAGGCCGTGCGCGCCCCCTGTCGGGCCGCCGCGATGATGGCATTGGACGTATCGCCCCCGTGTCCGGGCCGATACACGGTTTCCGGGCCAGTACGATTTTCGTTAAATTCGACCATCGGCTCGCCAATGGCTAAAATATCAATTTGCTGTCGCATCCACCCGACCTCGTCATTTAAGCCTTGCACTCTGCCTATGCGATGACCATATTTCACCCGTGGCCGCAAGGCCATGGAGTGCTGCAAAAGCGGGCTTCTTTTCTTCTACTGCTGCACGAAGTGCCAAAGTAAGGGCTTCGCCTATGACACGTATGACGTCGTTGACTTCGCCGTTCTTGCTCGGGTTTGACGAGTTTGAGCGGGCCTTAGAACGCGTAGCCAAAACGGCTTCTGACGGATATCCGCCCTATAATATCGAGCGGTTAGCCCCAAATGAGGCCGAACCGGAGCGGCTTCGCATCACATTGGCGGTCGCAGGCTTTACCCGCGATCAGCTCGAAGTGACTCTGGAGGAAAAACAGCTCCTGATCCGCGGACGCCAGACCGACGATAAATCCCGCGTCTATCTGCATCGCGGCATCGCCGCACGCCAGTTCCAGCGCAGTTTTTTGCTGGTCGATGGCATGGAGGTGCTTGGGGCCGATCTTTCAAACGGCTTGCTATCGGTTGATCTCGCGAGACCTGAGCCTGACCGCATCATCCGTAAAATAGCGATTCTCGAACGCGATTAAGACCCAACACACCGCTCAAGGAGGGTGAAATGGACCACATGACCAAGACGAATGAAACCACGATTGAATTTACGCCCCAGGATCTCGCAGCCTTAGGCGGCGGCAAAGTCGCCTATTTGAAATCGATCAAATCGGACGATATCGGGGCGATTTTCCCCGGCGCACCGGCTATGGCATCGGGATTAAACCTCTTTATGCTGCTTTCAGCCGATGGCTCGCCCATTTTGATCACCGATTCCAAGGATGCCGCCATCGCCAATGCGTGGGAACATGATTTGGAGACGGTCAGTGTGCACTGATGCCGCCAGCAAAATTGCCAATCTCCCCCCGACACCCTAAAAAGCTCGGCAATGAGCCGAGCCTTTTACACATCCGAGGATGACCGTCCTTTAGCCGGTCGCACGATCTTGCAGATCATTCCGCGCCTCGATACCGGCGGAGCGGAGCGAACGACAGTCGATATTGCGGAAGCCTTGGTCCGTGCCGGTGCCCGTGCCTTGGTGGCTACCGAAAGCGGTCGCCTGATCCCGGAGCTGCAGGCCAAAGGCGGGATCTGGATCCCGTTCCCGGCGGCCACCAAAAATCCGCTCCGCATCCTCGGCAACATCAAACGGCTTGAAGCGGTGATCAGCGAAGAAGGCGTCGATCTTCTCCACGCCCGCTCGCGCGCTCCGGCTTGGACAACCCTTCTGGCGGCCCGCCGCACGAAAACACCCTTCGTAACAACCTATCACGGCAGCTATTCGGGAAGCTCGGCGGTTAAAGTCCTTTATAATTCGGTGATGGCGCGTGGCGATGTGGTGATTGCAAACTCGCATTATACGGCGAGTCTTATTCGCCAGATGCACCCCTTCGCCTCCAACGCGATCCAAGTCATTCACCGTGGCACCGACATGCGGCAATTCTCTGTCGCAGCCGTCGATCCAGCCCGCGTTCAGGCCTTGCGTCAGGCATGGAACGTGCCGCGCGACAAACGCATTATTCTGCTCGCAGCCCGCCTCACGGGCTGGAAAGGGCAGAAATATGTGATCGAAGCCTCAGCCTTGTTGCGCCAACGCGGCATCGACGATGTGGTCACGATTTTAGCGGGCGATGCCCAAGGCCGCAGCCATTATGTCAGCGAACTTGAAGCCTTAATCGCCGAACGCCAACTCGCCGACCATGTGCATCTTGTCGGCCATTGCGCCGATATGCCGGCTGCTTTCTTGGCCGCATCGGCGGTTGCAGTACCCTCCACCGAGCCCGAAGCCTTTGGCCGCTCGGCGGTGGAAGCGGAAGCGATGGGAACGCCGGTTGTGGTTACCGAGCTTGGTGCCGTCCCCGAAACGGTGATGGATACCCCCGCCTCCGCCCGCACCGGCTGGCGTGTACCGCCCGCCGATGCTGAAGCGTTGGCCGATGCCTTGTATGAGGCGCTCACGCTCGGCGCGTCGGCCAGAGAATCACTCGCGGACCGCGCCAGGCAGCATGTCGAGACCCAATTTTCGCTCGAATCGATGACGGGGGAGACTTTGGGCGTCTATCGACGGCTTTTAGCCCGAGAAAATAGCGCCAAATCCGTTTGATCGGTTGACTTATACGCGCATTCTGCGAATTTCGCGGTCCGTTGGCACGGCTCACAAAAATGGATACCGGTTTTGCGATAAAGCCATGCTAATTGGAAAAATGAGATGAAGATTCTCGTGAACTAAATCACGCTGTCATTTGTTGGGAAATCGTGTACCGTCATAAGGTCACACCCTCAACGTGACGCAACAGAGGAGATAATAGCCATTCGCAGACCAATGAGAGCCGCGCCCGTGCCGACCAAGGACGGGCCCCGCGCCAACCGTGATATTCGGGGAGTGCGCGACGTCCAACTGATTGACGATACCGGTACAAACCGTGGAGTCGTTACGTTTTTTGATGCATTGGAAATGGCCGAGCAGGCCGGCCTCGACCTTGTCGAGATCGTGCCAAATGCCACGCCGCCAGTATGCAAAATTCTCGATTACGGCAAATTCCGCTTTTTAGAGCAGAAGAAAGCCGCCGAGGCCCGCAAGAAGCAGAAAGTTGTCGAAATCAAGGAAATCAAGCTGCGTCCCGGCATTGATGACCATGATTATGAGACCAAAATGAAGGCCGTGCGCCGCTTCTTTGAAGAGGGCGATAAGGT
>CANGLU010000066.1 GCA_947455025.1 Hyphomicrobiales bacterium | reverse complement strand
TTTTCCAATCGCTCGATGGTTTGATCAATCGCCTCAAAGGGCACGACGATAATTCCATCGAGGTCGCCGATAATGATGTCGCCCGCATCGACGCGGACGCCACCACAGACGATCGGTAGATTGATTGCGCCCGGTCCGTTTCTGACCGGACTGTTTGGCGTAACGCCCGCTGCGAAGCAAGGTAGTGCCATATCGGCAATGCCCGGAATATCGCGCACTGCACCGTCGGTCACGAAGCCAACGCCGCCTAGATTCCGGATCATCCCGAGCACAAGATCGCCGGTTACTGCGGTTGCCATAAATCCATCGGTCGAGGCGACAATTACGTCGCCCGGTTGGACGTGGGGAAGAGCCATTGCAAGGGCCAGATTATCGGCTGGACCGCACTCAACCGGAAGCGCCACGCCGCAGAGGAGGTGCTGCGCCGCGATAACCGGTTTGATGGTGTAGGTCATTGCACCGCGCCCACCCAACGCATCGGCGACAAATCCGGTTGGAATGCCTTTTAAGGCTTCCACTTGCTCGATCGTTGGGCGTCGCACCGTTGCTTTACGCCGGATGAGGGGCGGGTCTTCGATCATCAGATACTCTCCGGCAAACTGGTCATGAAGCGAGGTGAATTCGAATGTTAAAGACAATGTCACATGATCATCTGCATTTTCATAGCGCTTAAAATTTTTTGATAGACAAACGCGCCCTGTTTCATCATCTTTATTCTTAACGTCGAGATTTATCGACCAAAGAATAAAATGGGGATGGTGAACGTGTCTGCTTGGCGTCGCAAGGCCTATAATGTGGCGCAGATGCGGCTATTGGCCAGCCAAGCCTTACCAAAGCCGGTGTTTGATTTCGCCGATGGCGGTGCCGAGGACGAATTTACGCTCCGGCGCAATGAGGTGGCCTTTTCCGATCTATCTTTTCTCCCTCGGCCGCTGAATGGGGTAAGCGGCGTTGATCTCTCCATCGAACTGTTTGGCGAAAGGCTTGCCTTGCCGTTCCTGCTGGGCCCGACGGGTCTTGCTGGTCTTTTCTGGCCGGATGGGGAGCGGTTAACGGCCAAAGCTGCGGCGAAAGCGGGGACGGCTTATTGCTTGAGCCATGGCTCGGTTTGTCGGCTTGAAGATCTCGATGCGCCCGAATTTGGCATGCGTTGGATGCAGGTGTTCATCTATCGCGACCGGTCGTTCACGATGGAGCTGATTGAGCGGGCGAAACAGGCAAAATATCAAGCGCTTGTGCTTACGATTGATAATCAGTTTCTCGGGCGACGCGAGCGCGACCTCGTCAATGGATTTTCAATTCCGCCGCGGTTTGGCCTGCGGGATATGACGGCAATGGCCGGAAAAGTCGGTTGGCTCGGCCGCATGCTGCCCGAGCTTAAAAACATCACCTTTGGCAATTATGTCCGCCAAGGGGAGGCGTCTGATTTAAAAACACTGGCCGGTCGAATGGCCAGCCTGCTGGATCCGGTTATGAATTGGGCCGACGTCGATGCGGTAAGAAAGACTTGGAAAGGTCCGCTTCTGATCAAGGGTATTTTGCACCCCCTTGATGCACAAGAAGCCTTGGCGCGGGGTGTTGATGGCCTCATTGTTTCCAACCATGGCGGGCGACAATTGGACGGAGCGGTGTCGGGCATCGAGGCTCTTCCGGCCATTGTCGATGTCGTTCAGGGTCGAATTCCTGTGTTGGTCGATGGCGGTGTTCGACGCGGTTCCGACATTGTTAAAGCGATCGCTTTGGGGGCGAAGGCATGTCTGATTGGCAGGCCTCATCTGTGGGGATTGTCGGTTGCAGGCGAAGACGGCGTGGCCCATGTTATCCAAACGCTTCAGGACGAAATGATCCGGACCATGGGGCTTCTGGGCGTTGAGAGCATAGACGGGATCAGCAAAGAACTGATCGCGAGAAGATAATGAAAAGAATCATCGGGAAGAGACCAGACGATGGCAGATCGGCGTAAGCTAAGATCAGAAGCGTGGTTTGGCGGCACCAGCAAGGATGCCTTCATGCATCGCAGCTGGATGAAAAACCAAGGCATGCCGGCGGATGCGTTCGATGGGCGCCCGGTGATTGGTATCTGCAATACATGGTCGGAACTGACGCCGTGCAATGCGCATCTGCGGGAACTGGCGGATCGCGTGAAACGGGGCATTTTGGAGGCGGGCGGATTACCGCTTGAATTCCCGGTGATGTCGCTTGGCGAATCCAATATGCGCCCCACCGCGATGCTCTATCGCAATCTGGCGTCGATGGATGTCGAGGAATCGATCCGCGCCAATCCGCTTGATGGCGTTGTGCTGATGGTCGGCTGCGACAAGACCACGCCCGCTTTGGTCATGGGCGCAGCATCATGCGATATTCCGACGATTGTGCTCTCCGGTGGCCCGATGTTGAACGGCAATTATCGCGGTGAGAGCATTGGATCTGGCACGGTCGTTTGGCGCTACCATGAAGAGGTCAAAGCGGGTCGCATGAGCGTTGATGACTTCATCGGTGCTGAAGCGGGCATGAGCCGCTCGGCGGGTAGCTGTATGACGATGGGCACCGCCTCCACCATGGCGAGTATGGTTGAGGCGCTTGGTATCGCGCTGCCGCACAATGCGGCTATTCCTGCGGTTGATTCCCGCCGTCAAGCACTCGCGCAAATGACAGGTCGGCGCATTGTCGATATGGTGCATGAAGATGTGACGCTTTCAAAAATTCTAACGCCGGAAGCCTTTCAAAACGCCATCCGCGTCAATGGCGCGATTGGCGGCTCGACCAATGCCGTCTTGCATCTGATTGCGATTGCCCGCCGCATCGGCACCCCGTTAACGCTTGAGGATTGGGACAGATTTGGTCGCAATGTTCCAACCATTGTTGATCTGCAACCATCGGGTCGTTTCTTGATGGAAGAATTCTACTATGCGGGTGGCTTGCCAACCGTGATGCGGGCGCTGGGCGATCATGATTTGCTCAACCGCGATGCGATGACCGTCAGTGGCAAGACGGCTTGGCAGAATGTGGCCGATGCGCCGAATTACAACACCGAGGTCATTCGCGACTTTGGGAATGCCTTGGCCGATCAAGGTGGCATTGCCGTTCTCCGGGGGAATTTGGCGCCGCTTGGTGCCGTGTTGAAGCCCTCTGCTGCAACGCCCGATCTCATGGTCCATCGCGGTCGTGCGGTCGTGTTTGAGACGATCGAGGATTACAAACGCCGCATCGTCGACCCCGATCTCGACATTGACGCAAGTTCGGTGATGGTGCTGAAAAATTGCGGGCCAAAAGGCTATCCGGGCATGGCGGAAGTCGGCAATATGGGATTGCCCCCGAAGCTCTTGGCGCAGGGCGTGAGTGACATGGTGCGGATTTCGGACGCACGCATGTCGGGCACCGCCTATGGAACCGTCGTGCTTCATGTTGCACCTGAGGCTGCTGCTGGCGGGCCACTGGCGCTTGTGGAAGAAGGCGACATGATCGAGCTTGATGTTCCGAACCGTCGCTTGCATCTGGACGTAAGCGATGCGGAGTTGGAAAGACGCCGCGCGAAATGGCAGCCGCGGCCTTCTGCTCAATCGGGCTATGAGAGCCTCTATGTGAATTCCGTCTTGCAAGCCGATGAGGGGGCTGATTTCGCGTTCCTCGGGGGGTGTCGCGGGGCCGGAATTCCACGCAATTCGCATTAAAGGGCATGGCGGAAAACGCCATTCAAAAACAAAAGTAACTGGGAGGACATCACATGCGGCTCATTCAATATAAGACGGTGGCAGGCGAACGGCGGGTCGGCCTAGTGGACGCTCAAACGGTTGCGGTGCAATGCCTTGAAGGGGTGTCGTCTGTTTATGAACTTGCGACGCAAGCCATTGCAAAGGGGCAAACGCTTTCGCAAGCTGTCGCTTCGATCAGCCAACGTTCGCCTGTTGATTACGATGCGATCATTGCCGAGAAGCGCTTGTTGGCGCCGCTCGATCATCCGGAACCAACGCGCTTCTGGATCACGGGAACGGGGCTTACGCATTTGGGCAGCGCCGATGCGCGCGACAAGATGCATGATTTAGCCCATGGCGACGATAAGGACATGACGGATTCGATGAAGATCTTCCGTATGGGGCTTGAAGGTGGCAAGCCTGCGGATGGTGGAATCGGCTGCCAGCCAGAATGGTTTTACAAAGGTGTCGGTACCTGCGTCGTTGCACCTGAAGCTGATATGCCATCGCCTTCTTTTGCGCTGGCCGGTGGCGAAGAAGCTGAAATCGTTGGGCTCTATTTGATTGGGCCCGATGGCAATCCTTGGCGCATCGGTTTTGCGCTTGGCAATGAGTTTTCCGACCATGTCACGGAGGCTTTGAATTACCTCTATTTGGCGCATTCAAAATTACGTTCGTGCTCGATTGGTCCTGAGCTTTTGACGGGCGAGCTTCCGAGCAATGTCGAAGGCAAGGTAAGTGTCATCCGCGAGGGCAAACCGATTTGGACGGGGCAGTTTCTGAGTGGCGAAGACAATATGTCCCATTCGGTGCACAATCTGGAACACTACCATTTTCGCTACGACATGTTCCGCAGGCCGGGTGATCTGCACGCCTATTTCTTCGGTGCGGCCATCTTGAGCGTTGCACATGGGGTTAAAACCCAGAGTGGCGATGTGTTTGATATTGATGTGCCTGTGTTCGGCCGACCTTTGCGCAACACAATGCGGAATGAAGCCCCTAAAAATTTCACCGTCAAAAGCCTCTGATCGAGAGCCGGATTCAACTGAATTACGCAAGGGGCCAGTGACGCTATGGGACTTCGTTTTGCAATTGATACGGGTGGTACGTTTACCGATTTGATGGTGTCGTCGGACGCCGGCGTGCTCAGCATGCACAAAGCGTCCACGACGCCGAAGGATCCGGTAGCCGGTGTGCTCGATAGTCTGCGGATGGCGGCTGAGGCGTCGAAGGAGAGCCTGCAGTCCTTTCTCGCGCGCGGCGAATTGCTGATGCATGGCACCACCCATGCTATTAATGCAATTGTTACGGGCTCAACGGCGCGAACGGCCTTCATCACAACGGCGGGACACCCCGATACGCTCGTCATTCGAGAAGGCGGGCGAATGGAGCCGTTCAACTTTACGATTGCCTATCCCGAACCCTATGTGCCGCGCGCGCTCACCTATGAAGTGCCGGAGCGCATGACGGTCAATGGCATGGCCAAGACGCCGCTGGATGAGGCGGCAGTGGTCGACATTCTCGAACAGATCAAACAGGCAGGTGTTGAGGCCATTGGCGTTTGCTTTCTCTGGTCGGTGGTTAATCCGGCACATGAGCTGGCGGTGGGGGCGCTCATTGAACGCTATTTACCTGGTATTCCTTATACGCTGTCGCACAAGATCAACCCGTCGATCCGCGAATATAGGCGGGCGATTTCAACCTGCATTGATGCGTCGTTGAAACCTATTATGGGGGCCTATATGCGTGGCCTTGAAAGTCGCCTTCGGGAAGCGGGATTTAACGGCCGCGTGCTGGTTGTTACCTCGCAGGGCGGTGTGATGGACGCAGCGCATGCAGCCGAAGCGCCGGTGCATCTCATCAATTCCGGCCCAAGCATGGCCCCCGTTGCGGCCAAAGCCTATGCCGAGGCAGGCGATACCGACACCTTGATTGTGGGAGACACGGGGGGGACCACCTTCGACGTCTCGCTGGAGCGCCGCGGGCGGATTCCGCGCAGCCGTGAGACCTGGTTAGGCCAGCCCTTTCGGAGCCATATGACAGGCATGCCGTCGGTGGATGTGAAAAGCATTGGCGCGGGGGGTGGCTCGATTGCGTGGGTTGATACGGGTGGGCTGTTGCATGTCGGCCCGATCAGTGCCGGTGCCGTGCCCGGCCCCGTTTGCTATCGCCGAGGTGGCACGCGCCCGACGGTAACCGACGCGGCCGTTGCGCTTGGCTTTATCGATGCTGAATTCTTTTTGGGCGGCAAGATGTCGCTTGATAAGCAGGGGGCCATCGACGCGATCAAACGCGAGGTGGCCGACCCGTTGAAGTGCGATGTTGAAACGGCGGCTGAGGCCATCATGTCGCTTGCGACCGAACATATGGTGCAGGCGATTATGGATATTACGGTCAATCAAGGCATTGACCCTTCCGAGGCGATGTTTGTTGCTGGCGGCGGTGCGGCGGGCCTGAACTGCGTGGCGATTGCGCGACGGCTTGGATGCCGCCGGGTTCTGGTTACCGAGGCGGGAGCCGCGCTTTCGGCATCGGGTGCGCTGATCTCCGATTTAAGCGCGCATTATCAGGCGATGTTCCACACGTTGAGCGAATCCTTTGATCAAGCAGGGGTAAACAGCGTTTTATCAAAGCTCTCTGAGGAGTGCAGCGCCTTTGCCAGGCATGCGGGAGCGGGCAGCCTATCAACCAGCGTCGATTGGTCATGCGAGGCTCGTTACATTGAACAGGCTTGGGAAATCGAAGTACCGCTGCGCAAAGGCGGCTTTGAGAACGCAGCCGATATTACATCGCTCATCAGTGATTTTCATCAAATGCATCAGGATAAATTCGCGGTGAGCGATCCTCATGCGGCGATTGAAACCGTGACTTGGAATGCGGAAGTGCGGTGTTGCATCGGTTCGGCAGAACCAGGCAGGCTTGCTCCTGATCAACGCGTTGTCGAGCTTCCATCCAGACGGGTCCGCTATGCGGGAGCCGGCTGGGTCAACTCCCAAGTTTACCGGTTCGAAGCCATTTCCGAGGGCAGCATCATTAAAGGGCCCGCGATTATTGAATCGGATTTTACCTCCATTGTGATTGAGCCCGGCTCGAAAGCGATGCGGGATGGTTTGGGCAATCTCGTGATCGATGTAACGGAGCACACAGCATGACACAGTCTTCCGCTTCCCAGATGGACGGTTCAGCGCTGGCTCTGCTAACCGCGCGGATGGAAGGCATTGCGCGGAAAATGGCCAACACGCTGCATCGCACGGGGCGTTCCGGCATTTTGACGATCGCGCGTGATTTTTCCTGCGTGGTCCTCACCGCGAAACACGAGTTGCTCGCCACCGCCGAAAGCCTGCCGATCCACGTTTTACGCGGGCCGGATATTATGGCGAAAACCATGGCGGATAACCATCCGGTGCTTAAGCGCGGCGACGCGTTTTTGCATAATTCGCCGTATCATGGCTGCACGCATCCTGCCGATCACTCTATTCTCATTCCGGTGATTGACGATCAGGGCGTGCATCGGTTCACCGTGCTCGCTAAAGCGCATCAGGCCGATTGCGGTAACGCGCTGCCGACAACCTATATGGGCGCTGCTAAGGATGTGTATGCCGAAGGTGCGCTGATTTTTCCGGCGGTCAAAATTCAGGATAAGTATGAGCATGTGATGGACATCATCCGCATGTGCCAATTGCGCATTCGCGTGCCGGAACAATGGTGGGGCGATTATCTCGCAACGCTTGGCGCGGCGCGTGTGGGCGAGCGCGAACTTTTGGCGCTTGGCGCGGAGATCGGCTGGGACAAGCTCGAGGCCTATACGCAGCAATGGTTCGACTACAGCGAACGGCGAATGATCGATGTTATTCGCGCCATGCCGAAGGGGCGTGTGACGCGCAAGAGCACGCATGATGCCTTTCCAGCGACACCTTCCGACGGTGTAACGATTACCGCAACCGTTGAGGTGAAGCCCGATGAGGCGATGATCGAAGTCGATATGACGGATAATCCCGACAGCATGGAGAATGGTCTCAACCTCTCCGAGGCTTGCGCGCTTTCAGCGCCGATGTTGGCGATCTTTAATTCGATTGATCATACGGTGCCTAAAAACGAAGGCAGCTTTCGGCGCATTAAAATTCATTTGAGGGATGGATCGATTGCCGGACGTCCGCGCCATCCGACGTCGTGTTCGGCGGCGACCACCAATATCGCGGATCGGGTGGCTAATCCGGTGCAAGCGGCGTTGGCGGAATTAGCCGATGGATTGGGCCTTGCCGAGACGGGCGCTTTGCTTCCGCCATCGTGTGGTGTCGTGTCGGGCGTTCATCACGGCAAGCCCTTTGTGAACGAGGTTTACCTTGGATGTACGGGTGGCGCTGGCGCACCAATGGCGGATGGATGGTTGACCATTCTCCATGCGGGAAATGCTGGCATGTGTTACCAAGACTCGATCGAGGTCGATGAGCTGCGGCACCCGATTTTTGTGCATCAACGCCGCCTTATTCCGAATTCGGAAGGGGCAGGGCGCTTTAGAGGGGCGTTGGGGGCTTATTCCGAATTTGCGCCGGTCGATTGCGATATGACGGTGGCCTATATTAGCGATGGCAATGTGAACCCAGCGCTTGGAACCCGCGGGGGGCTTGCAGGCGGCAATTCAGCGCAATATCGAATGCATCCCGATGGTTCGCTAGAACCGTTGGCCGCATGCGCCGAAGTGGTGATTGCTGCAGACGAGCGTATGGTTTCCATCAGTGCAGGCGGCGGCGGCTATGGCGCGCCGCATGAACGCGAAGCCTATCGCGTGGCGCATGATGTGCGTGAGGGATGGGTCAGTCGCGATCGGGCAGAAGCCGTTTACGGCGTTGTCCTTCGCGATAATTTAACCGTTGATACCGAGAAGACGACAGAATTACGGCGTGACGGGTGACTTCAGATTTTTTCCAAACAC
This sequence comes from Hyphomicrobiales bacterium, assembly GCA_947455025.1. Lineage (GTDB taxonomy): Bacteria > Pseudomonadota > Alphaproteobacteria > Rhizobiales > Beijerinckiaceae > CAIUPE01. Next base: position 2,127 of record CANGLU010000066.1, on the reverse strand, counting down.
GTAAGCCCCCGCCGCGATGATCATTAAGATACCGAGGCCGGTCAGTGCATCTGGTACTTCGCCAAACACGATGATGCCAAACACAACGGCGGACAGGATCTGGAAATAGCTAAACGGGGTGAGGGCATTGGCGGGGGCCAACGCAAAGGCTTTCGCCAAAAAATATTGGCCTAATCCAAAGGTAACCGCCAGACCCAACGAAATAAGGGCTGAATCCAACGTCAGGGGCTTCCAATCATAGATCGCGAGCGGCAGGGACAGGAGCGTGCCGATCAGCAGGGTCCAGGTTAGGGTTGAATTCGGATCAATGCCAAGGGCACCAAGCCGCCGCGACATTAGCTGTAAGCCTGCATAAAAGAGCGCCGCTATGGCGGGAAGAACCGCGTAGATCGACACATCGGTGAAGCCCGGGCGGGCAACCAATAAAACCGCGGTAAAGCCAATGGCGACACCGATCCAGCTATCAACCGTAACCCGTTCGCCTAAGAACCAGCCCGAAAGGGCTACAACGAAAAACGGACCGGCAAACAAAATCACGGTTGCTTCAGCCAAGGGCAGATAGGTGACGGCCAAAACCATGAGGCTCCCGACCATGACCGGCATGATGCCGCGGATGATCTGTAGCGGGAGTTTATGGGTTGAAAATAAAGCGGATCGCCGATGCGGTTTTGTGAAGGCGATGATGACAATGAGCGGCAGCAAATAGCGCGACAGCATAATTTGGCCGAACGTTTCTTTCGTAATGATCAGCTTGCTCAAGCCATCAACCATACCAAACAGTGTGACGGACGCGATGAGACATAGTATTCCCCGGGCCGTTGGGGAGCCAATTAAACGATTATTTGCCATGGTTATTTCGCCTTAAAGTGAATAGTCAGGCGATCATTGGCAGTATCAATGTCGGCTGGTGCGTTTTTTCATTCCATTTTGATCCTAAGAGACGAAAAAGTATTTGGCCAGTTGAATATGAGGATGGTCTTTATTTTAACCCCCGGGGGGAGGCTCGCTTCATGAACCGCGAAATGGGTGCGGGGGGTTGACCGAAGCGGGCTCAAAGGGCTCATTGGTGCCGGATAAATTGAGAGGATGAGCCTGCCGTGTCTGTACTTGATCAACTTCCACCTGAGTTTTCGCCCGATGAGATTCGTAGCTTGGTACGCGAGCTTTATGGACTTGAAGGATCCATCTCCGCCTTGGACAGCGAGCGGGATCAGAATACCCGGCTCATCGAAGCCAATGGGCAGGCTTGGGTGCTTAAAGTCGCCAATATCGCGGAAGATCAGCAGGGATTGGATTTTCAGGCAGCATTGCTGAGCCATGCGTTTGATACGGATCCCCATCTGGTTCTGCCGAGGGTGCGAAAGACCCGCACGGGCGAGTTGCTTGGCCGGGGGCAGGCCAGCGATGGGCGAACGCATTTTGTGCGTGCCGTGTCTTGGTTGGACGGTAAGCCTTTTGCCTTGGGAAAGAAATCTGAACGGCATTTTGAGAGCTTGGGCGAGACGCTTGGCCGACTAAGTGTTGCGTTGCAGGGATTTGTGCATGCGGGCGCGATCCGTGAATTTGATTGGGATCTCACCCAGGCCGGTCGTTCGCGTTCGCGCCTACATTTTATTGATGATCCCGTGCGGCGCGAAATTCTCACCCATTTCCTGGAGGAGGCGAGTTTCGAACCCGCTATACGCATCGAAGGCAGCCGTTCAAACCAGTTGCACTTCGTGCGTGAATCTAGGATATAAATTTGTATATAAACTTTAACTAAATCTCATAGATTCCGTAATCTATTAGATTATCCGCTAACCGTTTGTGATCATTCAGATCACAGCAGACTGCTAGCATTTGATTAAAAACTTACCCCACAATTCGCAGTTTGAGTAAGCTTTTAATGGGATTTCTCATGTTTTTTCCGTCGTGATGACAGTTGCTGTCACTATGTAAGGTGACCGGTGCAAATTTAATTCATACCCTGAGCCTCATTGGTAATCCCCCCTGAAATTAGTGGGGTTCAAAAGTAGAATTTTCTCGGCAGAATGAACGAGGAGATTCGAGATGAAGATCAGCAGATTTAGCGAACCCCAGATTATGGGGATATTAAAGCAGGCGGATAGCGGTGTTCCGGTTGCGGAG
>CANGLU010000065.1 GCA_947455025.1 Hyphomicrobiales bacterium | reverse complement strand
AGAGATCCTTGCCGACGTTAACATCATATCCAGCCATCGCTTCGCTCCTTCGGTGAAAAACGTCTCAGAACCGTCTTTTACCGAGCCGAAGTGGTGGCTGCCCACCTCAGAATTTACAGCACTTTACGGACGCAACCGTCACGAATATATAATAAACAAAGATATCAATTATAATCGTAGTGAAATTGAGCGATCTATAAACGTAGAGGAAATCTACCGTGACCAAGAGATTAGAATTTTAGTTAAGAAACCAGATTATATTGGACAGAGTAAATGGGATTTTTATTATGATGGTGTTCCGATAAATGCGAAAATAATGCATAGTGAATGGTTAAAGAGATTTCAAAATGGATCTTTGTCAACTCATGAAATTCCTCTTCCCGGCGACGGGTTGCGCGTACGAGCGACGATAGCGAGGACAAAAGATCGTATCGGACGTACAATTAGTACGGAATACGAAATCAATGAAGTGTTAGAAGTTATTAAAAATCACAATAAAGACGAATATCAATTTGAGCTACAGTAATCAAATTCGTGCTATTATATCCATCTGGCAATCATGGTTACTTTTCGTCGTGTCCCGCTCATCGCTCGCAAGGACGGTTATCGGTGCGGCGTTTTAAAGCGCTCCCTCACACAAACATCGACCAAATCAAAAACCCTGCCGCAATCGCCATCAACCCTGTTGCTGCCCATCCGGCCATCGCCACGCCGAGGCCAAGTCGGTATTGGCCCATGAGGCTCACGCGGCTCGCCATGATCATCATCGCCGCCATCACGGGTACAGCGACAAAGCCGTTGATCACCGCTGCCCAAAACAGCATCTTGATCGGGTCCATCGCCGTGAAGCCCAAGGCCGCGCCGATGAGCGTTGCCGCCGCCACCACCGCATAAAAGCCCCGCGCGCGCAGCGGCTTCAATTCAAGGCTTGAGCGCCAGTGCATCGCTTCGGCCACCGCATAGCCCGCCGAGCCCGCGAGCACCGGCACCGCCAACAATCCCGTGCCGATAATGCCGAGCGAGAACAGCGCGAAGGTGAGGGGGCCCGCCAGTGGGCGCAGCGCCTCGGCGGCTTCGGCGGCGGTCGCAATCGTCGTGACGCCCGCTTGGTGCAGCGTCGCCGCCGTCGTGATCATGATGCAAAACGCGATGCCGTTGGAGAACGCCATCCCGACCCCGGTATCCACCGCCATGCGCCGGAGATGGTGCCGCGTGTCGGCTGATTGCGTGACAAGGGGCTGCTCGCGCGCCAGTTGCATGTCCTCGACTTCCTGCGCCGTCTGCCAGAAAAACACGTATGGGCTGATCGTGGTGCCGAACACCGCAACAATAACCAGAAGATAGTCTGTGGTTATCTCAAAGGCCGGTTTGATGATCGCATGCACTGCTTCTATCCACTCGATATGGATCGTGAAAACCGCCGCGACATACACGAATAGCGCGAGGGTCAGCCATTTAAGCACGTGGGAGTAGCGTCGGTAGGGGATAAAAACTTCCGTCAGCGCGCAGAAAAGGCCCAGTATAAGCGCGTAAATCGGGGAGGGGCCGCCGATAATCAGTGTAATCGCGGAGCCCATGGCGGCGAGATCGGCCGCTATATTGATCGTATTGGCAATAACCACGAGGAGTACGAGTGTAATCACCACCCATTCGGGGTAGATTATTCTGGCATTGGCTATCACGCCCTTGCCGGTTACTCGGCCAATTCTTGCCGCCACCAGCTGAATAGCCACCATAAACGGAAAAGTAAGCACAACCGACCACAATTGCTGAAATCCAAACTGCGCCCCGGCCTGCGAATAGGTCGCAATGCCAGAAGGATCATCATCCGCCGCCCCAGCAATCACACCAGGCCCCAAAAGCCGCAAAAACACCGAAATTGGGTGGTGAATCGACCGTTTTTTGTCAGATTTTGAGGGAAAACTCATCGGAGGGCCGATCTTTATTAAGTCGAATCATCGGGAAAAATGCACCATCCCAATAACACAGGAAGCCCCAAAACGATCCGGAAAGCATGATAGAAGCGCCAAAATCGCCCGAATCGACCCTCCAACGCATCCTAAACGCCGCCATCGCCGAGATTTCGGCCTATGGCAGCGCCAGAACCACCGTCGTCTCTATCGCCCAAGCCGCCGGGATGACCCACGCCAATGTTTACCGCCATTTTGCCTCGAAAACCGCCCTTTTTGACGCGATTTCGCTCGGATGGCTCAAACCCATTGAAGCGCAATTGGGCGAAATCGCCGATTCCCCCGATCCCGCCCGCGACAAGCTGGAACGGCTGATAACCGCCCTTTTCCGCGCCTATCGCGACCGTTTAGACGCGGATCCCCGTCTTTTCGACCTTTTTGTCGATGCTTTTAAGGAAAACCGCTCGCCCGCCCGGCAGCACCGCGCCCGCATTCGCATCCTGCTCGACCGAATTTTCGAAGAAGGCCTCTCCACCGGCTCCCTCGCCATCAAAAGCCGCGAAAAGGCGATGATATTGGTCTTCGACACCCTCTATCGCTTCCTCCAACCCGAGGCGATCCGTCTCGATCACGAAATTCCCCGCCGCTCCATCGAGGCCCGTCTTGTCCTTACGATGTCCATGCTGGTGCGCGCTTTAGCGGGCTCCATTATCTGATATCGCCATGACAAATTTCATATTTTGTTATTTGTAATCCATTTTTTCGACAAAGCAGACACTTTGTCAATTTTCTACATAAATTTGTTATCTTATTGAAATAATTATATTTTCAATATTGATTATCCTTGAAATCGGCGATTTTGCCTCAAAATTCGGCGGGCTACCCCTTTCGACCAACTTGAAGGGAAGGCCATTCAAGGCTAAGCGCTTCGGTCAATAAATCCCGGATAGGGATCCCTGCAGGTAACCATTCGTTAGAAGGAATAGCTTGATGGCTCGCAAGAAAATCGCACTCGTCGGTTCCGGCCAAATTGGTGGCACCCTCGCTCACCTCGCTGGTCTGAAGGAATTGGGCGACATTGTCCTTTTCGATATCGCGGATGGCGTCCCTCAGGGCAAAGGCCTTGATATTGCAGAATCTTCTCCCGTTGATGGTTTCGATGCCGCCTATAGAGGCGCCTCCAGCTACGAGGCCATCGCAGGCGCCGACGTCGTCATCGTAACTGCCGGCGTTCCCCGCAAGCCCGGCATGAGCCGCGACGATCTTCTGGGCATCAACTTGAAAGTGATGGAAGCAGTCGGTAACGGCATCAAGCAATACGCCCCGAAGGCGTTTGTTATCTGCATCACCAATCCACTTGATGCGATGGTGTGGGCGCTTCAGAAATTTTCCGGCATTAATCCAAAGAAAATTGTCGGCATGGCAGGCGTGTTAGACTCCGCTCGCTTCCGCTATTTCTTGGCTGAAGAATTCAAGGTTTCAGTCAAGGACGTTTCCGCGATGACCTTGGGCGGCCATGGCGACGATATGGTGCCTATGGTTCGTTACTCGAATGTTGGTGGCGTTCCTCTTCCCGATCTCGTCAAGATGAAGTGGACGACGCAAGAACGTTTGGACGCCATTGTTGAACGCACGCGCAAGGGCGGCGGCGAGATTGTCAATTTGTTGAAGACGGGCTCTGCCTTCTATGCGCCTGCCGCCTCCGCTATTGCGATGGCCGAGAGCTATTTGAAAGACCAGAAGCGCGTATTGCCATGCGCCGCCTATATTTCAAACGCCTATGGCGTAAAGGATATGTTTGTCGGCGTGCCGATTGTTATCGGTGAAAAGGGCGTTGAGCGTATCGTGAAGCTCCGGATGAAATCAGACGAAAAAGAAGCTTTCGCCAAGTCTGTTGCATCGGTGCAGAGCCTCATTGAGGCATGTAAAGCGATTAATCCTGCCCTCGCATAATTCGAACCCTTGCCGTGCCCAACAGGGACCGCGTCCTTTAACGTATGCATTTAAGGATACTCTATGAACATCCATGAATATCAGGCAAAAGCAGTACTGAAGGAATTCGGTGTGCCAGTCTCTAACGGCCGGCCAATTATGCAGGCTTCCGAGGCCGAAGCTGCAGCGAAAGCGCTCGGCGGTCCGCTGTGGGTTGTAAAATCTCAAATTCATGCGGGCGGACGTGGCAAGGGTAAATTTAAGGAAGCCGCCGCCGGAGAAAAAGGCGGCGTGCGGCTTGCGAAATCAATCGATGAAGTAAAGCAATACGCATCACAAATGCTCGGTAACACACTTGTGACGATCCAAACGGGTCCTCATGGCAAGCAGGTTAACCGGCTTTATATCGAAGATGGTTCGGATATCGCTAAAGAATTCTATCTCTCGATGCTGGTCGATCGCGCAACTTCAAGAATTGCCTTTGTGGTGTCGACCGAAGGTGGAATGGATATCGAAGAAGTTGCTCATAAGACGCCCGACAAAATTGTTACTTTCTCGGTTGATCCAGCAACCGGTATCATGCCCCATCACGGACGTGCTGTCGCAAAGGCATTAAAGCTAACGGGAGATTTGGCAAAAGAAGCAGGTGTTTTAGTCGAACAGCTCTTCGCCGCTTTCGTTGCCAAAGACATGGCGATGTTAGAAATTAATCCTTTGATTGTAACAACTGATCATCACTTAAGGTGTTTGGATGCGAAGGTGTCGTTTGATTCAAACGCCCTCTATCGCCATCCGGAAATAATGGACTTGCGCGATGAAACGGAAGAAGACGCCAAAGAAATTGAAGCGTCAAAATATGATCTTTCCTATATCGCTCTCGACGGAACAATCGGCTGTATGGTGAATGGTGCCGGTCTAGCAATGGCCACCATGGATATCATTAAGCTCTATGGTGAATTTCCGGCGAATTTTCTGGACGTCGGCGGCGGCGCAACCAAAGAAAAAGTAACAGCAGCCTTTAAAATTATTACCGCCGATCCGAATGTGCAGGGCATTCTCGTCAATATCTTTGGTGGCATTATGAAATGCGATGTCATTGCCGAAGGTGTGATCGCCGCTGTGAAAGAAGTGGGCCTTACCGTTCCCCTCGTTGTTCGCTTGGAGGGAACCAATGTCCAGCTCGGCAAAGATATTATTTCTAAATCCGGTCTCAACGTTATTGCGGCTGATGATCTCGATGATGCCGCCCAAAAAATTGTTAAGGCCGTGATGGAGATCCGCTAATGGCTATTCTTATCGATGCCAATACGAAAGTTTTGACGCAAGGGTTTACCGGAAAAACGGGCACGTTTCATTCGGAACAAGCCATTGCTTACGGAACCAAGATGGTCGGTGGTACGTCACCTGGTAAAGGCGGGTCGACACATTTGGGTTTACCCGTTTTTGATACCGTCGCCGAAGCGCGTGATGCAACGGGTGCCGATGCTTCCGTTATTTATGTGCCGCCACCCGGTGCCGCCGACGCGATTTGTGAAGCCATTCAGGCAGAAATTCCGCTTATCGTCTGTATTACGGAAGGGATTCCAGTCTTGGACATGGTACGCGTTAAGCGCGCGCTATCAGGCTCAAAGTCTCGTTTGATTGGACCGAATTGCCCAGGTGTGATGACGGCAGGCGAGTGCAAGATCGGCATCATGCCCGGCAATATTTTTAAGCCTGGCAATGTTGGTATTGTTTCACGTTCTGGAACGTTGACCTATGAGGCCGTTTTCCAAACCACGATGGAGGGCTTAGGGCAGACTTCGGCCGTCGGTATTGGCGGTGACCCTGTAAAGGGAACTGAATTTATCGATATGCTCGAAATGTTTTTGGCCGATCCGAAAACAGAATCGATCGTGATGATCGGTGAAATTGGTGGTTCTGCGGAAGAGGATGCCGCGCAGTTCCTGATCGATGAAGCAAAGCGCGGCCGCAAAAAGCCAGTGGTTGGATTTATTGCCGGCCGTACGGCACCTCCCGGACGTCGCATGGGTCATGCCGGCGCCATCATATCGGGCGGCAAGGGTGGGGCTGAGGATAAAATTGCTGCGATGGAAGCCGCAGGTATCCGCGTATCTCCATCGCCAGCGCGGTTGGGTAAAACACTGGTCGAATTGTTAAAGGGCTAAGGCTCTAAGGAGTAGATCATGGGACGCCAGGATCAGAACGAAGCATTTCTCGAGACCTCATTTCTTTACGGCGGAAACGCGGCCTATATCGAAGAACTGCAAGGGCGCTATGAGAAGGATCCGTCATCGGTTGATGCCGAATGGCGCGCCTTTTTTGATGCGTTGAAAGATGATCCTGAGTCCGTTCAAAGATCTGTTAAGGGCGCCTCTTGGAAAAAGCCCAATTGGCCGATCACCAAGCGTGACGATTTGGTTTCCGCGCTCGATGGAAATTGGGCCGATATCGAAAAGGCCGTCAGCGATAAATTAAAGGGTAAGGCTGACGGATCGAAAGCGGCTGTATCGCAAGGCGATCTTCAACAAGCCACCCGCGATTCGGTTCGTGCGTTGATGATGATTCGCGCTTATCGTATGCGCGGTCACCTTCATGCGAATTTAGACCCGCTTAATCTTGAGCCACGTAAAGATCACGAGGAACTGCATCCCTCGTCCTATGGATTTACGGAAGCGGATTGGGATCGCAAAATCTTTATCGATTTTGTCTTAGGTCTTGAATACGCAACGATACGCGAGATGCTGGCACTGTTGCGCCGTACCTATTGCTCAACAATCGGCTGGGAATTTTTGCATATCTCAAATCCCGCTGAAAAAAGCTGGATTCAAGCGCGCATTGAAGGACCAGATAAAGAAATCGCTTTTACCCGCGAAGGTAAGCGCGCGATTTTAAACAAGCTGGTCGAAGCAGAAGGTTTCGAAAAATTTATCGATGTTAAATACACCGGAACCAAGCGCTTTGGTCTCGATGGTGGTGAATCAATGGTTCCGGCGCTTGAACAAATTATCAAGCGCGGTGGTGCCCTTGGCGTGCAAGAAATTGTCTTCGGGATGGCCCATCGTGGTCGATTGAATGTCTTGGCCCAAGTGATGGGCAAGCCCCACCGTGCGATCTTCCATGAATTTAAAGGCGGCTCTTATGCGCCCGCCGACGTCGAAGGTTCAGGCGATGTGAAATACCATCTCGGCGCGTCGTCTGATCGAATTTTTGACGGCAATAATGTTCATTTATCGCTAACCGCCAATCCGTCTCATCTTGAAATCGTTGATCCGGTCGTTCTTGGTAAGGTTCGCGCCAAGCAAGATCAGCTCAATGATACGGCCGAGCGCGTTAAAGTATTACCGTTGCTCATTCATGGCGATGCTGCCTTTGCCGGACAGGGTGTGGTGGCGGAATGTTTAGGCTTGTCCGGTCTAAAGGGCCACAAGACCGGCGGGTCGATTCACTTCATTATCAATAATCAAATTGGCTTTACGACCTATCCGCGGTTTTCGCGTTCGTCGCCTTATCCGTCTGATGTCGCCAAGATGATCGAAGCGCCTATTTTCCATGTGAATGGGGATGATCCTGAGGCGGTTGTGTTCGCGGTGAAAGTTGCTGTCGAATTTAGGCAGCTGTTTCACAAGCCTGTTGTGATCGACATGTTCTGCTATCGGCGCTTTGGTCACAATGAAGGTGACGAGCCGAGCTTTACACAGCCTTTGATGTATAAGAAAATTCGTCAACAACCGTCGACGCTCGAAATCTATTCTAAAAAATTGATTTCGGAAGGCGTTGTTACGGAAGGCGAAGTCGACAAGATGAAGTCTGATTGGCGCGCACGCCTTGAGGCTGAACATGAAGCGGGTCAGGCCTATAAGCCAAACAAAGCGGATTGGCTCGATGGCCGCTGGGCTGGCTTGAAAGCGGTTGCCTCGACACAAGACGATGCACGTCGCGGTGAAACAGGCGCGCCCCTTCCTTTGCTAAAGGAAATAGGCACGAAAATTACCCAAATCCCCGAAGGATTTAACGCGCATAAAACGATTCAACGCTTTTTAGAAAATCGCCGGAAAGCGATTGATACGGGCGAAGGCATCGATTGGGCGACGGGTGAAGCCTTGGCGTTTGGTCTCACGGTCAATGAGGGCACCCGCGTTCGCTTTTCGGGACAAGATGTTGAGCGCGGCACGTTTTCACAGCGCCACTCTGTTTTGATCGATCAAGAAACAGAGCGTCGTTACAAGCCTTTGAGCAATATTCGCGAAGGACAAGGCAAATACGAAGTTATCAACTCGATGCTGTCCGAAGAAGCGGTGCTTGGCTTCGAATATGGCTACTCTTTATCAGAGCCCAACGCGCTAACGCTGTGGGAAGCGCAATTTGGTGATTTCGCCAATGGTGCGCAGGTTGTTTTCGATCAGTTCATCTCGTCTGGTGAACGCAAATGGCTGCGTATGTCGGGTCTCGTCTGCCTTCTTCCCCATGGCTATGAGGGCCAAGGTCCGGAGCATTCCTCGGCGCGCCTAGAGCGCTTCCTGCAAATGTGCGCGGAAGACAATATGCAGGTGGCCAATTGCACGACACCTGCGAATTATTTCCACATTTTGCGGCGTCAGCTTAACCGCGATTTCCGTAAGCCTCTCATCTTGATGACGCCGAAATCATTGTTGCGTCATAAAAGAGCGGTTTCGCGTCTTGATGAAATGGCGGAAGGAACAAGCTTCCATCGTGTGCTTTGGGATGATGCACAATATCTCAAGGGCGAAAAAATCAAGCTTGTGAAAGACAATAAAATTCGACGTGTCGTCCTTTGTACGGGCAAGGTCTATTACGATCTTTACGAAGAACGTGAAAAGCGCGGCATTGACGATGTTTATTTGCTGCGCGTCGAACAGCTTTATCCTTTCCCGTTAAAGGCGTTGGTAGCCGAGCTTTCCCGGTTCAAAAATGCCGATATTGTTTGGTGTCAGGAAGAGCCTAAAAACATGGGTTCATGGTCGTTTGTTGAACCTTATCTGGCTTGGGTGCTTGAGCAGGCCACTTCAAAAGTTAAGCGTCCACGTTATGCAGGACGTCCCGCTTCTGCTGCGACAGCAACAGGGCTGATGTCGACCCATCTCGCTCAATTGAATGCCTTCCTCGAAGAGGCATTTGCCGCTTAACCCGATCGTCAGACGATTAAAGGATCTTACATATGACCACTGAAATCCGCGTTCCGACCCTTGGTGAATCGGTTAGTGAAGCAACCATCGGCAAATGGTTTAAAAAAGTGGGCGACGCCGTTAAGGCGGATGAGCCCGTGCTTGAACTTGAAACCGACAAAGTGACGCTTGAAGTCAATGCTCCTGCTGCCGGTGTTCTGAGCGAGATCGTTGCTAAGGACGGCGATACCGTTGGTGTCGGCGCCTTATTGGGTTCGATTGCAGCGGGCTCGGCTGCCGCTGTCGCGCCTGCACCGCAAGCGCCTGCTGCTGCTCCAAAAGCCACTCCTGCCGCAGCCCCTGCAACTGCTGAAAATGGTCCGGCGGTTGCAAAGCTTGCTTCAGAGAGTGGTGTTAACCCGGCCTCCGTTACGGCGACGGGTAAAGATGGTCGCGTGACGAAGGGTGATATGTTGGCCGCTATTGCGACAGGCGCAGCACCAGCGCCAACGCCTGCCGTATCTGTTCGTGCACCGTCCCCTGCCGATGATGCCTCGCGCGAAGAGCGCGTTCGGATGACGAAGCTGCGTCAAACCATTGCGCGCCGTTTGAAGGATGCACAAAACACGGCTGCGATGCTCACAACCTTTAACGAAGTGGATATGACGGAAGTCATGGCGCTGCGTAACCGGTATAAAGACGTGTTCGAGAAGAAGCATGGCGCAAAACTTGGCTTTATGAGCTTCTTTGTCAAAGCCTGCACACAGGCTCTTAAAGAAATTCCGGCGGTCAATGCGGAGATTGATGGCATCGATCTCGTCTATAAAAACTATTACCATGTCGGTATCGCGGTCGGCACCGAAAAGGGCCTTGTCGTGCCGGTTGTGCGCGATGCCGATACGCTTTCGCTCGCGGGTATCGAAAAGACGATTGCCGATTTTGGCAAACGCGCTCGCGATGGTCAGTTGAAAATTGATGAGATGCAGGGTGGCACCTTCACCATCACCAATGGCGGCATCTATGGTTCGCTGATGTCGACTCCCATTCTGAATGCGCCGCAATCCGGTATTCTTGGCATGCATAAAATCCAAGAACGTCCGGTGGCGATCGGTGGCAAAATCGAAATCCGTCCGATGATGTATTTGGCGCTGTCCTATGATCACCGCATTGTCGATGGCAAAGAGGCTGTGACCTTCCTTGTTCGTGTGAAGGAAGCGCTTGAAGATCCAGCGCGTCTTGTTCTTGATCTTTGATTGACGATGAGTGTTTGGCGCGGGTTGGAGAAAAATAATGTCCTATGATCTTGTGGTTATTGGTTCCGGACCTGGTGGCTATGTTTGTGCCATCCGCGCTGCGCAATTGGGATTGAAAACGGCCATTGTCGAAAAGCGCCCAACCTTTGGCGGCACCTGCCTCAATATCGGGTGCATTCCATCCAAAGCACTCTTGCATGCTTCCGAAATGTTTGAGGAAGCAGGCCATGGGCTCGAAGCGCTTGGCATTAAGGTCGGAGCCCCGAAGCTCGATCTGCCCGTCATGATGAAACACAAGCAAGATACGGTTGATGCCAATGTTCAAGGCGTCGCTTTTTTGCTCAAGAAAAACAAAGTCGATAGCTTTATTGGTGCAGGGTCCATTCCATCAGCCGGTAAAGTTCAAATTACCAAATCCGATGGATCCATCGAGACCATTGAAACAAAGAATATCGTCATTGCAACGGGCTCTGAGTCAGCACCTCTCCCCGGCGTGACAGTCGATGAAAAGACCGTTGTCACGTCAACGGGCGCTCTTGAGCTGAGCAAGGTTCCTGCAAAGCTTCTGATTATCGGCGCTGGCGTGATCGGTCTCGAATTAGGCTCCGTCTGGAGCCGTCTTGGCGCAGAAGTAACCGTTGTCGAATATCTTGATCGGATACTACCGGGTATGGATGATGAAGTTGCCAAGCAATTTCAACGCATCCTGACCAAGCAAGGTTTCACCTTCCACCTTGGCTCAAAAGTCACAAAGGTGGATGCCGGTAAAGCCGGTGCGAAAGTAACGGTTGAACCAGCCTCAGGCGGTGAAGCCAAAATCTTGGATGCGGATATTGTGTTGGTCGCCATCGGTCGTCGTCCCTATACCGAAGGTCTCGGACTTGAGACAGCGGGTGTTACCTTAGATCGCGGCCGTGTGGTGATTGATGATCACTTCAAATCGAGCGTTGCGGGCATATACGCCATTGGCGATGTCGTGCGCGGACCCATGCTTGCCCATAAGGCTGAGGATGAAGGCGTAGCGGTTGCCGAGATCATTGCCGGGCAAGCTGGCCATGTGAATTATGGCGTCATTCCCGGCGTTGTTTATACCCAGCCAGAAATCGCAACGATTGGTAAAACCGAAGAAGATTTGAAGGCGGCCAATATCGCCTACAAGGTCGGTAAATTCCCCTTCACAGCGAATGGTCGCGCAAGGGCGATGCGTTCAACCGATGGATTTGTGAAAGTGCTAGCGGATGCGGCAACGGATCGCGTTTTGGGCTGCCATATCATCGGTAAGGGTGCCGGCGATCTTATTCACGAAGTCGCCGTGTTGATGGAATTTGGCGGATCGTCAGAAGATCTGGCGCGGACCTGCCATGCCCATCCAACTATGTCCGAGGCGGTTAAAGAGGCTGCACTCGGCGTTGAGAAGCGCTCCATCCATATTTGACGGTAGACGCTTTCGGTACCATCGAAATCGGGTTTTCGAATGCGGATCCTTTCGATATGGTTTGTGACCATTTCGAATAAGGATCCGCGATGCTGAATTTGGATTTTATACCGTCGCTACAGACGATAGCGCTGTTTTCATTAGCATCTTTGATCCTCGCGCTGACGCCCGGACCCGATATGGCTCTTTTTCTTGCCCGTACCGTTACGGGTGGGCGGAGCGCCGGATTTGCCGCCATGTTCGGCGCCTCAACGGGTCTCATTGTTCATGCTTTATTGGCCGGGCTAGGCCTTTCGGCGCTCTTGGCAGCCTCCGCGACGGCGTTTTTCATT
>CANGLU010000064.1 GCA_947455025.1 Hyphomicrobiales bacterium | reverse complement strand
ACTATAAGCGCTCCACTTCGAACATAATTGGTAGGGATTACAATGGCCGGCCACTCACAATTCAAGAACATCATGCACCGCAAAGGCAAGCAGGACGCGGTGCGTTCCAAGATGTTCGCGAAATTCGCCCGCGAAATCACGGTTTCCGCCAAATTAGGCCTGCCAGATCCGAACATGAATCCGCGCTTGCGGGCCGCGATCCAAGCCGCACGCGCCGAAAACATGCCGAAAGACAATATTGAGCGCGCCATTAAAAAGGCGCTTGGGGGCGACGCCGAAAATTACGAAGAAATTCGCTACGAGGGTTACGCTCCTGGTGGCGTCGCCGTCATCGTCGAAGCCCTCACCGATAACCGCAACCGCACAGCACCCGAAGTGCGTTCCTATTTTTCAAAATCGGGCGGTGCGATGGCGGAAACGGGTGCCGTTTCATTTATGTTTGACCGGATCGGCGTCGTTGAATTTGACGCCAAAGTCGCATCTGAAGACCAGATGATGGAAGCCGCTATCGAAGCAGGCGCCGATGACGCGACCTATTCGGAAGATGGCCATGAAATCATCACCACGCTTGAAACCCTGCGCGATGTGGCCAAAGCGCTCGAAGAAAAATTCGGCGAGCCGCGTAAAACCGGCATGATCTGGCGGCCACAAAACACCATCATGGTGGATGATGAGGCGGGCGAGAAAATCATGAAGCTGCTCGACAATCTGAACGACAGCGACGATGTGCAGAATGTCTATTCGAATGTCGAATTCTCGGATGCGCTGATGGCGAAACTCGGCGGATAATGGCGCCCATCCGCATCCTTGGCATTGATCCCGGCCTACGCAATATGGGTTGGGGTATGATTGAGCAGGATGGGTCTCAGCTGCACTTTATCGCGTGCGGCACCGTCAAATCCGATGAAAAGCGCGAGCTTTCCGAGCGGCTGCGCCAGTTGCATGATGGTTTACAGGGCGTGATTGCTTCTTTCTCCCCCGATGAGGCGGCGGTGGAGGAAACCTTCGTCAATAAAGACGCCCGCGCAACGCTCAAGCTCGGCCAAGCCCGCGGCATCGCATTGCTCGTTCCGGCGCTTAATGGTTTGTCGGTGGGCGAATATGCGCCCAATCTGATTAAAAAGACGGTGGTTGGCTCAGGCCATGCCGATAAGGATCAGATTCACATGATGGTAAAGGTGCTCTTGCCAAAATCGGATGCGAAAACGCCTGATGCGGCGGACGCTTTGGCGATTGCGCTCACTCACGCGCAACATCGCGGCTTAAAAGCCCGATTGGCTGGCCTTTAAGCGTTTTACTAACACCGAATCCTTCTATATTCTGGTTTCGTTCTCTTCTATCGAAGGCTTCGCTATGTATCAGCCGCCCCATTTTCATGAAGACTCGCCCGCCAATCAGCATGCGCTGATCCGTGCTTTTCCGCTTGGGTTGCTGATTACCCACGGGCCATCGGGGATTGTCGCCAATCCCATCCCGTTCATGATCGATCCCGAGGCGGGCGAACAGGGCAGGTTACGGTGTCACGTGGCGCGCGCCAATCCGCAGTGGAAAGAAATTGATGGGGTTTCGGAGGCCTTGGTCGTGTTTCAAGGTGCGCAGCATTATGTGCATCCCGGCTGGTACGAAACCAAACGCGAGACGGGGAAAGTCGTCCCGACATGGAATTACGCCATGGTGCAAGTGCGGGGCATTGCGCGGGTGATGGATGATCCGCAATGGCTTGGCCGCCAAATCCGCGATCTCACCGACATGATGGAAGGCGGCTATCCAAAGCCTTGGGCCGTCGATGATGCGCCCGCCCCCTATATTGACGGGCAGGTTCGCGGCATTGTCGGTATTGAAATCGATATTGTTGCCATCGCCGGTAAATGGAAAGTCAGCCAAAATCGCTCCGAGGCGGACCGCGAAGGCGTTGTTGCAGGTCTTCAAGCGATACCGGATGGTGAAGCGCACGCGATGGCCAGCCTTGTTGATGAACGGCTTCATCCGACGAAAGGCAGCAACGTATGATCGGCAAACTCAAAGGCACGGTTGATGGTGTCGCAGAAGACCACGCCGTTATCGATGTGCATGGTGTGGGCTATGTCGTGCAAGGCTCTTCGCGGACATTGCAAACGCTAACCAATGGCGAGGCCGTTATTCTGTTCATCGAAACCCAAGTGCGTGAAGATGCGATCCGTCTGTTTGGCTTTACCACTGAGCAAGAACGCGAATGGTTTCGCCTGCTGCAAAGCGTGCAGGGCGTCGGCGCGAAAGTCGCGCTCGCGATTTTGTCGATCATGACGGGTGGTGAAATCGCAACGGCCATCGGCACGGGTGATAAAGCCATGGTGGCGCGTGCGCCGGGCGTTGGTCCGAAACTCGCGCAACGGATTGTCTCGGAATTGAAGGATAAATCGCCAGCGCTCACGGGGATTGATTTGGGCCTGTCGAGCCTTGCAACTTCGATATCGGATCGCGCGGCACCCAAGCCCGTGGCTGATGCGGTATCCGCTCTCGCCAATCTCGGCTATCCGCAAGCGCACGCCATGACGGCGATTGCTGCAGCGGTGAAGGCGTTGGGGGATGGTGCTGAAACCTCTGCCCTCATCCGACAAGGTTTGAAGGAGTTGGCCAAGTGACGCGTCCGGGGCTGATGAATGCCGAAAAGCGCGAGGATGATCTCGACACCTCGTTGCGTCCGCTCGTTTTAGACGATTTTACGGGCCAAGCGGCGGCGCGGGCCAATCTGAAAGTGTTTATCGAGGCTGCCAAAGCGCGCAAAGACGCGCTCGATCACGTGTTGTTTGTCGGTCCCCCGGGCTTGGGCAAAACAACCTTGGCGCAAATTGTGGCCCGCGAATTGGGCGTGAATTTCCGCTCCACATCGGGCCCTGTCATTGCCAAAGCGGGCGATCTTGCGGCCCAGCTGACCAATCTCGAAGAACGCGATGTGTTGTTCATCGACGAAATTCATCGGCTCAACCCGGCGGTGGAAGAAATTCTCTATCCGGCGATGGAAGATTTCCAGCTCGATTTGATCATTGGCGAGGGGCCAGCCGCGCGCTCGGTTAAAATCGATCTCGCGAAATTTACGCTTGTCGGCGCCACAACGCGGGCTGGGCTTTTGACAACGCCCTTACGGGATCGGTTCGGCATTCCGATCCGGTTGAATTTTTATACGGTTGACGAATTGGATTTAATCGTTCGGCGTGGCGCACGTGTGCTTGGTGTACCGATGACGGATGATGGCGCGAATGAAATCGCCAAACGCGCGCGCGGCACGCCGCGTATTGCAGGCCGTTTGTTGCGGCGGGTGCGTGATTTTGCGATTGTCGATGGTGTCGAAGCAGTAACCCGTGCGGTGGCCGACAAAGCCCTGCGCATGCTCGATGTCGACGCGATCGGCCTAGATGTTATGGACCAACGCTACCTCAATCAGGTTGCAGTGAGCTTTGGTGGCGGCCCCGTTGGCATTGAAACGATTGCGGCAGCGCTCTCCGAGCCGCGCGACGCGATTGAAGACATTATTGAGCCCTATCTCATCCAGCAGGGCTTCCTGCAACGCACCCCGCGCGGCCGCGTGCTAACAGCAGCCGCGTTCAGGCATTTGGGGTTGGTGGAGCCGAAGCGCGAAACACCGCAATTTGGCTTATTTGCGGATGAGGGCGAATAAGATGTCCCATCGCCTCCCCATCCGCATCTATTACGAAGACACCGACTTTTCTGGCGTCGTCTATCACGCCTCCTATCTGCGTTTTCTTGAACGGGGCCGCACAGAAATGTTGCGGGATCTTGGCGTGCATCAGGCGGCTTTGCATGGCGATGAAGGGGCGTTGGCCTTTGCTGTCCGCCGAATGACAATTGATTGGTTAAAGCCCGCCCGCATGGATGATCTCGTGACCGTCGAGACATGGGTTGAAACGCTGCGCGGCGCCTCATTACTGCTTGGGCAGCGCATTATGTTGGGTGATACGGTGCTGCTTACGGCTGAAGTGTT
Organism: Hyphomicrobiales bacterium; assembly: GCA_947455025.1. Taxonomy (GTDB): domain Bacteria; phylum Pseudomonadota; class Alphaproteobacteria; order Rhizobiales; family Beijerinckiaceae; genus CAIUPE01. Next base: position 9,275 of record CANGLU010000064.1, on the reverse strand, counting down.
GGTCGCTTTGGTGCAAAACGGAAAGGCTGCACGTCTGACACAAGCATTACGCGAAAAGCTTGGCTCATCATAAGCCAAAAGGCACCAAAACTTGCCTTTCGTAACCGCTTATTAACCTTGATGATGCCTTAACAGAGTGTATCCAGGCTCGGTTTTTATCGGCCCGATTCGGTTTGGCCCTTGTTTCGCCTAAATCTTGCGTAACGGAGGTGCGGATTGAGTTCGCGGCAGTAACGACCACCTGCCACGTTTTGCCGTCTTCAAGGATCCGAACGCTCATGGACGCTACCGATATCGTTGCCGCCGCCTCAAGCGACATCACGCTTTGGACGATGTTTTATCAAGCAGCCTTTGTGGTTAAACTCGTCATGCTCGGACTGCTCGGCGCATCCATCTGGTGCTGGGGCATTATCATCGACAAATCCTTCCTCTATGCCCGCACGCAAAATGCGATGGATCGGTTCGAGGATGTGTTTTGGTCCGGTGAATCGCTTGATGATCTTTATGCCACGCTCAAAGACCGCGAGACGCATGATATGGCGTCCGTCTTTATGGCGGCGATGGGCGAATGGAAACGCTCTTTGCAGGCCACAGGAAGCTCCTTCGTCAACCTCGCCCAGCGAATTGATAAAGTCTTGGATGTCACCATTCAGCGTGAAGTGGGTCGGCTTGAATCAAAGCTGCTGGTGCTGGCCACCATCGGTGCCTCGGCACCGTTTATTGGCCTTTTCGGAACGGTTTGGGGCATTATGACCGCCTTCCGTTCGATCGCGGCGTCTAAAAACACCTCGCTCGCCGTTGTAGCCCCCGGCATTGCCGAGGCTTTGTTTGCAACCGCCATCGGCCTTTTCGCCGCTATTCCTGCAGTTATCGCCTATAACTGGCTGCAAGCGCGCGCGGCCAAGCAGCAGGCGAGGCTTGAAGGCTTTGCGGACGAGTTTTCCGCCATTCTATCCCGTCATATTGACGAACGCATTCCGAGCTAAGGGAGCAGCACGCTATGGCAATGGCAGCAGCAGCTCCAAGTGGTGGTGGCGGTAGACGCGGACGTCGCGGCGGACGCAAGCATCGTCCAATGTCCGAGATCAATATGACGCCGTTTATCGACGTCATGTTGGTGCTTTTGATTATCTTTATGGTCGCTGCCCCGTTGCTTACAACGGGCGTCCCGCTCGATTTGCCGCAAACGGCAGCCGCCGCTTTGAATGTCGACAAGCAACCTTTGATTGTTTCGATCAAAGGCGATGGCAAATTGTTTTTGATGGATACGGAAGTGGCGCAAGCTGACCTTCTTCCGAAACTACAAGCGATTGCAAAAACAGGTCCAGAAGAACGTATTTTTGTCCGCGGCGATAAAACGGTGGCCTATGGCAAAGTGGCCGATGTGATGGCTGTTCTGACATCGGCCGGTTACAAAAAGGTTGCGCTCGTGAACGAACCGCAGCCGACGAAATAATGGCACGACGCAATGGATTTTAAGCGGTGAAGATCAATTGGTCCGAACCTGGCGTACCGCTCTCCGCTGCGATTCACGCAGCGCTTTTGCTTGCGACTTTGATTGCCTTTTCAAACACGCCGAAATTCGAAGACCAGCCCGAATCCATCGCCGTTGAAATGGTGACTGCCGACGAGCTCACCAAAATGACCAAGGGCGACAAAACGGTCAAAGAGATCAAGCCCGACGCCAAAATCAAAGCCGATAAGGTCGCGGAAGAAGAGCTGATCAAGCAAGAAACGGCGGATGCGAAAAAGGACATTCCGACCCCGCCTGCCAAAGCACCCGAGCCGCAACCCGCGCCCGATCCAAAGCCAGCGCCCACGCCGCCTCCCGCCCCCACCCCTGTTGCGCCTGAGCCAAAGCCCGACCCTGCACCCGCAGAGCCGAAGCCTGACGGCTTAAAGCAAGCGCCGCCGCCAAAGCCTGAGCCCAAACCACAGCCCCCCAAGGCTGAAGTGGATCCTTTGGCCAAGCTGATCGAGCAAGATAAAAAGGCGCAACCGCCAAAGCCAGTGGAAGCACCCAAGGCACCGACAACCAATTTTGATCCAGCGGCTTTGCAAAAACTGCTGATTTCGAAAGAAGCGCCGCAGAAAATGGCGTCGACCGCGGCTGAAACATCGAAGAATTCCGCCGCAGGTACTGCCACCGGGGCGGCCGCCAAATTGAGCCTGAGCCAGATCGATCAGATCAATGGTTATATCTACAAAAAAGTCACGGATTGCTGGAAGCTCGCCAATCTGTTCCCGGACCCCAATCGTCCCGCGCCGCAAATCCGCATTCGCTTGCACGAGGATGGTTCGCTTGATGGCCAACCAACGGTCGAAAACCCGTCCTCGGATGCCACGGCACGTGCCATTGAAGAAAGCGCCATTCGTTCCATCAGCGGCTGCGCCGCGCCGTTCGATATGTTGCCGAAAAATTTCAAAACATTTTACGGCGAATGGCGCAGTGTCATTTTAAGTTTCACCTTGAAGGACGCGTGATGTTGCTCGTCCTTCGTTCATCGTCCCCCGTTTTCGTTGAGGCCTCTCGCCATGCCTAATCTGTTTTCCGCACCGGTTCGCTTCCTCGCAGCGTTTGTTTTAGGCTTTACGATCACAGCCGCGCGGGCCGAATTGGCGATTACCATCGACAAAGGCAATTTCCAGCCGATGCCGATTGCGATCACGGATTTTGTTGGCGCCGATGCCGCGATGAACGCGCAAATCAGCGCCGTTATCATCAATAATCTAAAGCGCTCCGGTGTGTTTCAGCCGATTGATAAAGCAGCCTTCATCGACAAGACTCCGAATTTTGACGCCGTTCCAAATTTTGCTTCCTGGAAAGCCATCAATGCCCAAGCGCTTGTGACGGGTCGTGTTACCAAAGATGCTTCGGGCAAAATGAAAACCGAATATCGCTTGTGGGATGTGCTTTCAGGCCAGCAATTGGCCGGTCAGCAATATATGACCGATCCGACGCTGTGGCGGCGCGTGTCGCATATCATCTCCGATGGTGTTTATTCGCGGCTGACGGGCGAAAAGGGTTTCTTCGACACGCATGTTGTGTTTGTGGATGAAACAGGCCCGAAGGATAAGCGCGTCAAACGCCTGGCGATTATGGATCAAGATGGCGCCAATGCGCGCTATCTGACCAAAGGCGATGAATTGGTGGTAACGCCGCGCTTTTCTCCCACCTCGCAGGAAGTCGCCTATATGGCGTTTGGCGAAGGCGACCCGAAAGTCTATGTGCTGAACATTGAAACGGGCCAGCGCGAAGTGGTTGGCAATTTCCCCGGCATGACCTTTTCGCCGCGCTTCTCGCCCGATGGACAAAAAGTGATCATGAGCTTGGCGCAAGGGGCGGCGAGCAATATCTACACGATGGATTTGCGCACACGCACCACAACGCGGCTGACGGACACGCCTGCGATTGATACTTCGCCTTCCTATTCTCCTGATGGTTCGCAAGTCGTTTTTGAATCCGACCGTGGTGGTACGCAACAAATCTACGTCATGTCGTCTTCAGGCGGTGGCGCCAAGCGGATTTCCTTCAGCGACGGCGCGCGCTATTCGACGCCGGTCTGGTCGCCCAAGGGCGATTATATTGCCTTTACGCGGCAAAAAGCCGGAGCCTTTGCGATTGGTATTATGAAACCAGATGGTTCGGGCGAGCGCATCCTGACCGAAGGCTTCCACAATGAAGGCCCGACTTGGGCGCCCAATGGCCGCTATCTGATGTTCTTCCGCGACCAAGGTGGCGGCGCGGGCGCACGCATCTTTATGGTGGACGTCACAGGCCGCGTTGAATTGCCGGTGCCAACGCCCTCCTACGGCTCCGACCCTGCTTGGTCGCCAATTTTGAACTGAGGTAGGCCGATGACACGCCGTTTGATTTCGACAGGTTCACCGTTTGAAAAAGCATTCGGCTATTCGCGCGCCGTCATCGATGGCGATATGATCTATGTGTCGGGCACAACGGGTTATGATTATTCGACCATGACCATTCCGGATGATGTTGCCGAGCAAACGCGTAATATTTTCAAAACGATTGCGAAGGTACTTGAAGACGCGGGATCATCGCTCGAGCATATCGTGCGGGCGCAATATTTTGTTACCGGTCAAACCTATTGCGAACCTGTGCTAACCGTTTGCGGCGAAGTGTTAGGCGAAATCAGACCCGCAGCCGGAATCTATGTTGTCGCCGGATTGTTGAAGCCAGAGATGAAGGTGGAGATTGAGGTGACGGCGCGGGTGGTACGTCCATAAACCGGCTCGATTGATCATCATAAAAAAGCCCCGCCAGATCGCTCCGGCGGGGCTTTTTATTGTCCAAGTATGGACCGGCGCTTAGGCCGCTAGCTGCCGGAGCACATAGTGCAAGATCCCGCCATTCTTGAAATACTCAATCTCATCGAGCGTATCGATGCGGCAGGTGACGGGCACCTGCGTTACCTTGCCTTTTGAATTGGTGATTTCGAGATGCATTTTCTGGCGTGGCTTAACGGAGGTGAGGCCCGGAATGGAAACCGTCTCGTCGCCAGTAAGTCCCAGCGTCTTCCAGCTCGTGCCTTCCTCGAAGACGAAGGGCACAACACCCATGCCGACGAGGTTGGAGCGGTGGATACGCTCGAAGCTTTGCGCCACAACCGCACGAACGCCAAGCAGGTTTGTGCCCTTTGCCGCCCAATCGCGCGAGGAGCCGTTGCCGTATTCGACGCCTGCGAACACAACCAGCGGAACATCGGATTTCGCATACTCCATGGCCGCGTCATAGATCGACTGACGTTTGCCGGATGGCTGATGGATTGTTAAGCCACCTTCAGGCGTCGAGCCGTCCGCGTCCTTCACCATAAAGTTCTTGATACGGATATTGGCGAAAGTGCCGCGCATCATCACTTCATGGTTGCCACGACGTGTGCCGTATTGGTTGAAGTCGGCCGGATCAACCTTATTGGCCAAGAGGTATTTGCCCGCCGGAGACGCAGCCTTAATCGAGCCTGCTGGCGAGATATGGTCGGTGGTGATCTTGTCGCCAAACAGGCCCAAAATCTTGGCGCCCTTGATATCCGTCACAGGCTTTGGCGTCTTGCTCATGCCCACGAAGTAAGGCGGGTTTTGCACATAGGTCGATGCATTTTCCCACGCATAGGTCTGGCTGTCCGGCGTCTTCACCTTGCGCCAATTGCTATCGCCCGCGAATACGTCAGCATATTTCGATTTGAAGATCGATTTCGTGACATTCTTCGCGATGAAAGTGGCAATTTCTTTGTTCGAAGGCCAGATGTCTTTAAGGTAGACAGGCTTGCCCTTTTTATCGGTGCCGATAGGCTCCTTGGTGAGGTCAATCTGCAGCGAGCCTGCCAACGCATAGGCCACAACAAGCGGCGGCGAAGCGAGATAGTTGGCTTGCACATCCGGCGATACGCGCCCTTCGAAATTGCGGTTGCCGGAAATAACGGCAGCGGCAACAAGGCCCTTATCATTGATGGTCTTTGAAATCTCGGCCGGCAGTGGTCCCGAATTGCCGATGCAGGTCGTGCACCCAAAGCCCACAAGATTGAAGCCAAGCTTGTCGAGATCTTTTTGCAAGCCAGCTTTAGCGAGATATTCGGCAACAACTTGCGAGCCGGGGGCCAGCGAGGTTTTGACCCATGGCTTAACCGTTAAGCCCTTGGCGAGCGCGTTGCGGGCCAAAAGTCCCGCGCCCATCAACACCGAAGGGTTCGACGTATTGGTGCAGGATGTGATCGCGGCAATCACGACATCGCCATGGCCCAAGTCAAAGTTTTTGCCTTCAACCTTGTAGCGCGACGCAAGGTCGGCGGCCTTTTTGTATTCGGTATCCATGGCCGAGATGAAGCCGGTCTTGGCATCGGTTAATGCCACGCGGCCTTCAGGGCGCTTAGGTCCTGCAAGCGATGGCATGACCGAGCCGAGATCAAGTTCAAGCGTATCGGTGAAGACCGGATCGGGCGTTGTCTTGGTGCGGATCAAACCTTGCGCCTTGGCGTATTTTTCAACGAGATCCACACGCGATTTTTTGCGGCTTGTCATGGTGAGATAGGCCAGCGTCTCGGTGTCGATCGGGAAAAAGCCGCAAGTCGCGCCATATTCAGGCGCCATATTCGCAATCGTTGCGCGGTCAGCGAGGGTCATCGCGTTCAGGCCGGGGCCATAAAACTCGACGAATTTGTTGACCACGCCCTTTTTGCGCAGCATCTGCGTGACGGTGAGCACAAGATCGGTTGCCGTGATGCCTTCGGCCAATTTGCCTGTCAGCTTGAAACCGATGACTTCCGGCAACAACATCGATTGCGGCTGGCCCAGCATGGCTGCTTCCGCTTCAATGCCGCCCACGCCCCAACCGAGAACGGCCAAGCCATTGACCATCGTCGTGTGCGAGTCGGTGCCGACCAACGTATCCGGATAGGCCACCTCAACCGTTTCCGTCTTGCCGCGGCTGTTCTTGATTTTCTCTTTCCGCGTCCAGACGGTTTGCGAGAGATATTCCAAATTCACCTGATGGCAGATGCCGGTGTCCGGCGGCACAACAGAGAAGTTTTCAAACGCCTGCTGGCCCCATTTCAAGAAGCGATAACGCTCGCCATTGCGCTGATATTCGAGATCGACATTCTTTTTGAACGCCTTTGTCGAGCCAAACTCATCAACGATCACCGAATGGTCGATGACGAGATCAACGGGCACAAGCGGGTTGATCTTCTTTGGATCGCCGCCCAAATTTTTCATGGCGTCGCGCATGGCGGCTAAATCAACGACCGCTGGAACACCCGTGAAATCCTGCATCAAAACGCGCGCTGGACGGAAGGCAATTTCAACTTCAGCCTGGCCCTTCGTTTTCAGCCAACCAACCGCGGCTTTGATATCGGCTTTGGTAACCGTACGGCCATCTTCAAACCGCAGCAGGTTTTCGAGCAAAACTTTCAGCGAAAAGGGCAGTTTTGAAATACCTTTGAGGCCATTCTTTTCCGCCTGTTTCAGCGAATAATAAACATAGGTCTTATTGCCGACTTTGAGTTTCTTGCGGCATTTGAAGCTGTCTAACGATGACATAGGAAATCTCCGATTGGGGTCTGGTTAAAGCAAATCCGTCACCGACGTTCTGCGATCACGCCGCCCCGGGAGTGCCCAGGCCCCCTGCATCGCTCATTGGCGAAGCATCGGCGCACAAGTCTTATAGATAATTTCTAACACTATCGCTATATCGACTTAAGATGGTTTTCGTGAATTTTTTATTTCAGGTGCAGCTTTTATCTTCGGAACAGGTTTATGCGTCTTGTTGTTAACGGATTAGCTTCCATTCGTTCCGGCCGCCCCGTTTTTTCCGGCCTCGGATTCGAGCTGCATTCGGGCGAGGCCATGGCGGTTACAGGTCCAAACGGCGTTGGTAAATCAAGCCTTTTGCGCATCATTGCAGGCCTTCTCCCTGCATCTGAAGGAAAAGTGGCGCTTGAAGGTGGCGATGCGGAGGCCTCTCTTGGGGAAGAGGCGCATTATCTCGGCCATCGCGATGCGTTAAAGCCAAGCCTATCGCCCGTGGAGACGCTTTCCTTTTGGCAGTCGATGTTGGGCCGCCCGCTGCTTGATCCTGACAAAGCGCTCACGCAAGTAGGCCTTGGGCACGCTGCGCATTTACCATCGGCTTATCTTTCAGCGGGTCAACGCCGCCGTCTGGCTTTGGCGCGGCTTTTGGTTTCACGCAGGCCTGTCTGGTTGCTTGATGAACCCACGTCCGCGCTCGATGCTGCGTCGGAAGCCATGTTTAATGGGTTGGTTGGCGAGCATGTCGCAAGCGGTGGAATGGTGCTCGTTGCCACCCACACGCCATTGGGTTTTTCGGCACGCAGCCTCGCTATGCAAGGGGGGGCATAATGGCCGCTTTCCTTGCTGTGTTTCGCCGCGATCTGGTGCTCGGCGCGCGTATTGGTGGCGGTGCCGGTGTCGGTCTCGTGTTCTTTTTGATGCTCGTCACGATTATGCCTTTTGCGGTCGGCCCCGATATGGTGTTGCTCGCCCGCATTGGCCCGGCGATTTTATGGGTCGCCGCCTTACTCGCCACGCTGATCGGGTTAGACCGTCTTTTTCAGGCGGATGATGAGGACGGTTCGCTCGATCTCTTGCGGATGTCGCCGCTGCCTTTGCCTCTCATTGTGCTGTCGAAAGGTTTGGCGCATTGGATCTCGACGGGTTTGCCGCTCGCTTTGGCCGCGCCCTTTTTAGGGTTACTTTTAGCACTTGAGCCTAAGGCCCTCCTGGCGGTCACCGTGACGCTTTTGGTAGGCACGCCCGCGCTCACCTTTATCGGTGCCATTGGCGCGGCTTTGACGGCCGGTATGCGGCGTGGCGGATTGATCTTGTCCGTCCTTGTGATGCCACTGATGATACCGGTTCTGATTTTCGGCATATCGGCCACGTCCGCTGCCCTTGGCGGGACCATTCCATTTATGACGCCGTTTTCGATTTTGATCGCGCTGACTCTGTTCGCCTTTGTTTCGGGAACGGTGGCCGCAACGCTCGCCATCCAGAATGCGGAAGGCTAATCGCCGCTTTAAGCACCCGGAAGGAGGATTGTTTCTTTTTCCGTTACAATCACATCCAGCGAACGGTCATGCGGTTCGTCCGGCACGCGATCAATTTCTTGCACGGAAAACGCAATGCCAATCGTCAACAAAGGGCCAATGGCCGAGAGCCTTGCAATAGCGCGATCATAATAGCCCGCGCCATAGCCGATGCGATGTCCGCGGCGATCAAAGGCCGCCAGCGGCACGAGAAGCGCTAAGGGCGAAACTTCGGGTGCGGTCGCTTCCGGTTCACGTAGACCGAAAGGCCCTTCCGCCATGGCATCGCCAATCTTCCATGCGCGGAAAATAAGTCCCGATGGCGTGACAACAGGAAGCGCCGAGCGAAGCCCCAACGCATCGAGTTCGAGCAAAGCGGGGCGGGGATCAATCTCAGATCGGATCGGCCAGAAGCCACCCACGGGACCGCCGCCCATTTTATCGGCAAAGGGTAAGACGCGTTCCGCGATCTGAAGTGAAAATTCAGCACGCTGCGTCGGGGTGAGGGCGCTTCGGCGGTTCAGCGCCTCTTTACGGCGTAAATCTTTGGCAGTCGGTTCGGTCATGTTTCAACCAATAAAGTGCGGAGCCACAATAGCCGTGGAACGATCGATCCCAGGTGCCTACATATGTAGGTGGGCGCCGTGTGCCCCGGTCCACGGACCAAGGCAGGGACAGCTCCCTAGGGGTCGTTAAGGCCCCGGGAATTCAGTTGTT
>CANGLU010000063.1 GCA_947455025.1 Hyphomicrobiales bacterium | reverse complement strand
CCAGGCTAAACGGCACCTGAGGCGTTACAACGGCGTGCCTAAACAGCACTTCTATCTGTTCCTGAAAGAATGCGAATGGCGGTTCAATCATCGCCCAGCCAGAAACCACTTGGCTGCACTCCTTAAATGGAATAATCTCACAATACTGTAACCCTATCTAGGCCAGCCCCTTATATTTTTAATACCGATGGGCCTAAAGCGGCGGTCCATAGCGTATTTGTTTGGGCTATTATTTTTTTTGGCTTCTTGTTCCTTCAATGGCTTGCGCGTTTTTATCCGATTGCCAGAGAAAATGGTTGGAACGTTCTTGGTCCCGATTCAAATGCTTTGATTTTTATCGGAATGCCATTTTTTATAGCCCTGATTACTCTAACGCAGCGTTGGGTGGATTATTATTTCTTTTCGGAACGTTATGATTTTTCCTATTTCTCTCTGTTGTCGGTCTATGTCGAACAACCCTTGTTTGGCATTTTTATATTTTCTTTCGTTTTGTATGGCATTGTGACCGGTTTTGTGAGCCGATTGCGCTGGAATGAACAGTCAATCGAATATCGTGATATGTTTTTTGAAACGCGATCGGTTCGATGGGGTGACATTGATCACATTGAACTTGGTGGTCCTTTCGTATCCAATGAGGCGATTTTAAAAAATGGCAAGCGGATCAAATTCGCCAAATTTGTCGCGCGGGCTGGTGTTGATCAACTTGAAGGGTGTGCGCGGACAAAAGGGATTTTGATAGCTCCATCGAACGATCATACGGAGCGAGTGAGGGGGTATGATTTGAACAAGGACAGTAACTTTTTGTGATAGGAGCTTTCATCCGGTTCTTTTTTAATCGATTTGTTTTTTGATTGAATTTTCTAATTATTGTTACTACATAAATAATAATGATTATGACGATATCATTTAGGAAAGCCAATGAGCGAGAACAAAAACTTTACGGGTCAAGACTGGCAGGACCCTGACGACGTTCCGGATCTTTCTACCCCCGAATGGCAGGCCATTATCGACAAAGTTCCTGTTCGGCGGGGGCGGCCGCCTTTGGATGAGCCTAAGGTTTCGACCACGATCCGGCTCGATGCGGATGTTTTAGCGGCCTATCGGGCCGAGGGGCCGGGCTGGCAGACGCGGATGAATGACGTGTTGCGGCTTCATTTGGAGCGTGAGGGGCGGGGGCGGTGAGCCAAAACATGGCTGTTGCCCAATTCCCCCTTGACGTCTTGGCGCTTCCGCACTAGCGTTTCCCCCGAAATCAGGTTGAGGAGCGCATCATGCGCATGAATATTGTCGTAGTAGCGGGGCGTCAGGAGCGGGCCGAACATTAAGTTCGGTTTCCCGAGACTGACGCTGACACGAAGCCCCTGAAAGGGGCTTTTTTATTGCCTAAACGTTCAGACCTTTAAAAGACGGCCCGGAGAGAGATGATGTCAGAGACAATGAGCGGCGCGGAAATGGTGATCAAGGCCATGCAGGACCAAGGCGTGGAGCATATTTTCGGCTATCCCGGCGGCGCGGTTTTGCCGATTTATGACGCGATGTTCCATCAGGACAAGGTGAAGCATATTCTTGTCCGTCACGAGCAGGGCGCGGTGCATGCGGCCGAAGGTTATGCGCGTTCTTCCGGTAAAGTCGGATGCGTGCTGGTGACTTCTGGTCCAGGTGCGACCAACGCCATTACGGGCCTGACGGATGCGCTGTTGGATTCCATTCCGCTTGTCTGCATTACCGGACAGGTGCCAACCCATCTCATCGGCTCGGACGCGTTCCAGGAATGCGATACGGTTGGCATTACCCGCCATTGCACGAAGCATAATTACCTTGTGCGTTCGGTTGAGGATTTGCCACGCATTTTGCATGAAGCCTTTTATGTCGCCGCCAATGGCCGTCCGGGCCCCGTGGTGGTGGATATTCCAAAGGATGTGCAGTTCGCCATGGGCCAATATGAAAAGCCGCAAAGCAACCAGCATAAATCCTATCGTCCGCAGATGGATGGCGACCGGTCCAAAATCCGTGCCGCTGTCGAATTGATGGCGAACGCCAAAAAGCCGGTGTTTTATTCGGGCGGCGGGGTTATTAATTCAGGCGATGAAGCCTCGGCTTTGTTGCGCGAATTGGTGCGGTTGACGGGTTATCCGATCACCTCGACCTTGATGGGCTTGGGCGCTTATCCTGCGGCTGATCCGCAATGGCTCGGCATGCTTGGGATGCACGGCACTTACGAAGCCAATATGGCGATGCATGATTGTGATGTCATGATCTGCATTGGCGCGCGGTTTGACGACCGTATCACGGGCCGTTTGAATGCGTTCTCGCCTAATTCGAAAAAGATCCATGTCGATATTGATCCATCCTCGATCAATAAGAATGTGCGTGTCGATATTGGCATTGTGGGCGATTGCGCGAGTGTGTTGAAAGACATGTTGGCCGAATGGAAAGCGCTGAACAAAAAGCCCGATCCGAAAGCCATCGCGCCATGGTTGAACGAGATCACGACGTGGAAAGCCAAAGATTGCTTGGCCTATCGCGGCTCCAAGACCACGATCAAGCCGCAATATGCGATTGAGCGTCTCTACGCGCTGACCAAAGATAAGGACCCCTACATCACGACCGAAGTGGGTCAGCATCAGATGTGGGCGGCGCAATATTTCCGCTTTGAAAGCCCCAACCGGTGGATGACATCGGGTGGCCTCGGCACCATGGGGTATGGCTTGCCAGCAGCGATTGGCACGCAGATGGCGCATCGTGACTCGCTCGTTATCGATATTGCGGGCGAAGCCTCGATTTTGATGAACATGCAGGAAATGTCGACGGCGGTGCAATATCGCTTGCCGGTCAAGATTTTCATCTTGAACAATGAATATATGGGCATGGTGCGCCAATGGCAGGAATTGCTGCATGGCTCGCGCTACTCGGAGAGCTACTCAGAGTCGCTGCCTGATTTTGTGAAGCTCGCGGAGGCTTACGGCGGCAAGGGTATTCGCTGCTCGGATCCCGCCAAACTTGATGATGCGATCCGCGAGATGATCGACTATCCGGGCCCGGTAATTTTCGATTGCTTGGTCGAGAAGATGGAAAACTGCTTCCCCATGATCCCATCGGGCAAGGCGCATAATGAGATGATCATGAATGATCTTTCGGACGATGCCGGTGTCGAGATTGGCAATATTATCGATCAAAAGGGCAAAGCGCTCGTTTAATTCGAAGTGAGATGAAACCGATGAAACTCGCTATTGGAAATAAGGCCTATTCTTCTTGGTCGTTGAGGCCGTGGATTTTGATGAAGGCACTCGGCATTCCGTTCGAGGAGGATTTGATCCCCCTCGACACGCCGGAGTTTCGGCCGCGTGTGAATGCGTATCATGCCGGTTCAACGGTTCCGATTTTGGTCGATGGGGACATCACCGTTTGGGAATCGATTGCCATTATGGATTATTTGGCCGAGCGTTTTCCCGATAAAGCCGTTTGGCCGAAGGATTTGAAAGCCCGCACGTTTGCGCGTGTCATTTCGAATGAAATGCATGCGGGTTTCCGTGGTCTTCGCGGCGCGTGCCCGATGAATATTCGCAAACGCTATGCCGCGATGGATCGGGGTGAATTGGTTGCAAAAGATGTTGCGCGGATCACGCAGCTTTGGACGAAGGCATTGACGGAGTTTGGCCAGCCTTCCGGACATGGGCCGTTTCTCTTTGGCGCGTTCACAGCGGCTGACGCGATGTTTGCGCCTGTCGTTACGCGGTTGCACACCTATTCGATCAAGGTTGATCCGCTCATTCGAGCCTATATGGATGCGGTGCTCGCAAGCCCTGCCTTTGTAGCGTGGCACAAGGATGCGTTGGCGGAGGAGTGGATCGTTGCCCATGATGAAGTGGATGAGCCGAGCATCGGCCCGTTCTTTGCCTGATCGTATCGTCAAGATTATCTGAAAGTTTAAGTTACATGACGCAGTCTCATTATTCCGATGCTCCCGCTTCCAGCATTCCAGCGCGCCACACTTTGTCGATTTTGGTCGATAATGAACCAGGTGTTCTGGCCCGTGTAGCGGGGCTTTTTTCCGGCCGTGGTTATAATATCGAGAGCCTCACCGTGTCTGAGACCGAGCATGAAAAACATGTCTCGCGTCTGACGATTGTGACAACGGGAACGGCCATGGTGATCGAGCAAATCAAGCACCAGCTTGATCGCTTAATTCCCGTGCATCGCGTGATTGATCTCACGGTTCAAGGGGATGCGATCGAGCGGGAATTGGCGCTTGTGAAGGTAACAGGACGGGGCGAACAACGCAGCGAAGCCTTGCGGATTGCGGCAGCTTTCGGCGCGCGGACGCTCGATGCCACCTTGAACTCGTTTGTGTTCGAGCTGACAGGCGCTTCCGAGGATATTGAGCGCTTTATCCGCGTGATGGCCGAACTCGGTATTGCCGAAGTCTCGCGTACCGGAATTGCCGCGATGAGCCGTGGTGCGGAAGCGTTATAATAAATTGCCTGATCGAACCAAATGATCTACAATGTAGATACAATTGGGTTGGTCGGGAAAGGGCGCTGGCATGCGGGTAAAGATCGCTAAATGGGGCAACAGTGCCGCCATCCGTCTGCCGAAAGCCATGATGGACGAGATGCGGATCGGAGAAGGTGGCGAGCTTGACCTGCGCTTGGTCGAGGGTGAATTGCGGGCCGTCGCGGTTCGCGGCACGAACGCTCCGACCTTGGATCAACTTGTTGCCCAGATGAAAGTGCTTGGCGGACCCAATTACGACTTCGGCGCCGAGGAATGGGATACGCTGCCAACCGAAATTGGCGAATATGACGGTTTCCATGATGGAAAATAACCGTGATTTAGCCGATGGTGACATCGTTCTCGTGGATTTTCGACCAGTGCGAGGTCACGAGCAGGACGGTATGCGTCCGGCGCTTGTGATGACGGACGCGGCCTATAATGCCGCGTCGACTTATATTGTGGTTTGCCCGATCACCTCGAACATACGACCTTGGCCCTTCAAGATGGCCTTGCCCGATGGGTTGAAGGTTCGTGGGTTTGTGATGCTTGATCAAATTAAGTCAATTGATCGGCAAAGGCGTGTGCTACGACAGATCGATCGAGTGCCGTCGGATGCCATGGCGGAATATCGCGAACGGTTGGGTGTGTTGCTCAAACTGCCTTTAACTGCCGGAAACTGAGCCTGCTTTCTTTTATTAGCTGTGATTTGGAACCCGATGACCTTTTAAACCTTCCTAGCGTTAAGTCTTTACTCCATTGTGGCTTCGGTAACGCCAGGGCCAAATAATTTAATGTTGCTGGCCTCTGGTGTTAATTTTGGCATTCGCCGCACCATTCCGCATATGCTTGGTATCGCTATTGGCTTTACCGCGATGGTCGCCATTGTTGGCCTAGGTCTGGGAGCGGTGCTCGATATCGTGCCCGGCGTGATGATAGGCCTGCGCTATGTCGCCTTGGCCTATACGGTGTGGCTTGCGTGGAAACTCGGGACCAGTGGTTCGCTGGGCACGGGGCAGGCGGGCGCTCAGCCCATGCGTTTTATCTCGGCGTGCCTGTTTCAATGGGTGAACCCTAAGGCTTGGGTGATGGCCCTGACCGCCACCGCGCTTTACACTTCGGCGCAAGGCTATTTTTTGAGTGTCTTGTTGGTCGCCGCCGTTTTTGGGCTCATTGGCATGCCTTTTATCGCGATTTGGGCCGGATTTGGCGTGGCGTTGCGCGGATTTCTGTCTATTCCGTGGCGTTTGCGGGCTTTTAACGTCGTTATGGGCCTTTTATTGCTCGCCTCGACGGTTCCGTTTGTGTTTGAATAGTCGCTGCATATCAGCGTTTCTCTTGACCATTTCACTTTGCGCCCTTAAGCGCACATCCTGACTGATATAAACCACCCCAAAGGGAGCTTCTCCGAAATGCGTGTCTATTATGATCGTGATGCCGACATCAATCTTATCAAGGGCAAGAACGTCGCCATTGTCGGCTACGGCTCCCAGGGCCATGCCCATGCGCTCAATTTGCGTGACTCAGGCTGCAAGAACATCGCTGTAGCGCTCCGCGCCGGCTCGCCAACGGCCAAGAAGGCCGAAGGTGAAGGCCTCAAGGTGATGACCGTCGTTGAAGCCGCCAAATGGGCCGACGTGGTGATGATGCTGACGCCAGACGAATTGCAGGCCGATATTTATCGCGACGAACTGCATGGCAATATGAAGCAGGGCGCAGCCCTTCTGTTCGCGCACGGCCTCAATGTGCATTTCAACCTCATCGAGCCCCGCAAGGATCTCGACGTTCTGATGGTTGCGCCGAAGGGCCCAGGCCACACCGTGCGCTCCGAATACCAGAAGGGCGGCGGCGTGCCGACCTTGATCGCCATCCATCAGGATGCGACGGGCAATGCGCATGATCTCGGCCTTTCCTACGCATCCGCCAATGGCGGTGGCCGTGCAGGCATCATCGAGACGACGTTTAAGGAAGAATGTGAAACCGATTTGTTCGGCGAGCAGGTTGTGCTCTGCGGCGGTTTGGTGGAACTGATCCGCGCTGGTTTCGAAACGCTTGTTGAAGCGGGCTACGCTCCTGAAATGGCGTATTTCGAGTGCTTGCATGAAGTGAAGTTGATCGTCGATCTGATTTATGAAGGCGGCATCGCCAACATGAATTACTCGATTTCGAACACGGCTGAATATGGCGAATATGTCACCGGCCCACGCATCATCACTTCCGAGACCAAGGCCGAGATGAAGCGCGTTCTGGACGATATCCAGACCGGCAAATTCACGCGCGACTGGATGCTCGAGAACAAGGTCAACCAGACCTCGTTTAAGGCTGTTCGCGCCCGCCACAATGCGCATCAGATCGAAGAAGTGGGCGGCAAGCTCCGCGCCATGATGCCTTGGATCGCGAAGAATAAGCTCGTCGATAAGGCGAAGAACTGATTGCTTGGGCTTCTACCTCTTGAGTTTGAAAAATCCCGCTTCGGCGGGATTTTTTATTTCCGTCATTGCGAGCGCAAGCGAAGCAATCCAGTTGGTATTTGTTGTTTAAACGCAACGGTGCCATCGCACTTCGTTCTTTACCATCAACTGGATTGCCTCACATTCGTTCGCAATGACGGATGAAATAGATGCGCCCTTTATTTTGTTTTCTTGCTCACCCTGCAATCTGTGATTAGTCTAAGCCCCATGCCTATTCTCTCGATTCAATCTCACGTCGCTTATGGCCATGTTGGCAATGATGCTGCGGTGTTTCCGTTGCAGCGTTTGGGGCATGAGGTGTGGGCCGTGCATACGGTGCAATTTGCAGCCCATACGGGGTATGGCCCACCGAAGGGTCAGGTGTTTGAAGCAAGCCATATTCGCGATGTGATGGATGGCATCGCGATGCGCGATGATTTTGCGAGCTGCGAGGCTGTGCTCTCGGGCTATATGGGGTCGGCAGCGATTGGTGGGGCTATTCTTGACGCGGTGCAACGCGTGAAGGCTGCGAACCCTGCTGCGCTATATGTGTGTGATCCTGTGCTTGGCGATGTGGGCAAAGGCTTTTTCGTGCGGCCTGAAATGCCGGACTTCATGCGCGATCATGTGTTGCCTTGCGCCGATATTGTTACGCCTAATCTGTTTGAGCTGGAGGCGCTGACAGGCATGATTTGCGCTACGCTTGAGGATACGAAGCGCGCTTTACAGATGCTGCACGATAAAGGTCCGCGCGTGATTGTCCTGACCTCTGCTGTGATTGATGAAACGCCTAAGGATGCCATTGATATGCTGGCTTCCGATGAAAACGGGTTATGGCGCGTGCGGACATCGCGGCTTGGCTTTTCACCCAATGGTGCAGGTGATTTAACGGCTTCGCTTTTCACGGCCCATTATCTGCGCACGCGTTCCGTTTCGGAGGCGTTAGGGATGGCATCGTCATCGGTTTATGCGGTGTTGCAAGAGACGCTTAAGAAAGGCGGGGGTGAATTGGCGTTGATTGCGGCGCAAGATTTTTTTGTTTCACCCGATATTTTATTTCATCCGGAGCCATTGTCATGAACCGCCGCTTTTACACGCTCGATGTTTTCACGACGATGCCACTTGCGGGAAACCCTCTGGCTGTTGTGTTGGACAGTGAGGGCCTTGATGATGCGAAGATGCAAAGCATTGCGCGCGAATTTAATCTGTCGGAAACGGTGTTTGTCTTTCCACCGCGAGACAGTTCAAATCGTGCGGCGCTCCGCATTTTTACGCCTGCTAGTGAATTGCCTTTTGCGGGACATCCCACGGTTGGAACCGCTGTGCTGCTTGCGGTGCTGGATGGTAAATCATCCGCCAGTTTTGGCTTGGAAGAAAAAATTGGTCGCGTCGATTGTGTGGTTTCAAGCGATCTAGCGACAAAAGGCGAGGCCGTGTTTACGTTGCCACGATTGCCGGAACGTATCGGTGATGCGGCACCTTATGTGGTGATGGCCGAAGCGCTTGGGGTTTTATCGGAAGAGATCGGGTTTGACGCGCATGAACCGATCATCGCATCCGCCGGTGTTGGTTTTACGTTTGTCCCGTTGAAAACAAAGGACGCCGTAACACGTGCTTCGATCAAAGGGGCGTCATGGAATGAAGCCTTTGGTGCGGCAGGTCGACCCAATGTATTTATTTATTCGCGCGAGACGGTTGAGGTGGGCCACCACTTTCATGCCCGTATGTTTGCACCGCATCTTGGGGTTGGTGAGGATCCAGCGACGGGCAGCGCGGTTGCCGCTTTCGCTCGCGCCTTTGTTGATTTCGAACGGCCTCGCGATGGCACAACCCGTGTCATCATCGAGCAAGGCTATGCGATGGGACGGCCTTCACAGATTACGCTTGAGGTGGATTGCGTGAACGGTGCTTTAAGCGCCGCAAGGATTGGTGGCTCGGCGGTGGTGGTGAGTGAGGGGACGTTGCGGGCCTAAGATCCGATTAAGAATGTCCGATCACGCGCGTTAGCGTGATGACAGCGCCCAAGATGACCAGCGTTTGAAAGCCAATCGAGCCGACAATCCATTTGAGGACATCGCTGCGGAGCATCTCTATTTTGATTTCTAATCGCGCTTCCATATCGCGCATGTCATTTCTTAATTCGACACGCAAATCTTTAATGTCACCCTTCGTCGCAATTTGATCAGACGTTGCATCTGCAATCGCATTGGCCAGCCCTTCGGACTGCTCCTGCGTGAACTTCGCTTTATCGCGGAGCGTTTGGGCGAATTTAAGCGTGTCGAAGGCGAGTGCGGTCATAACGGCTTCCCGTTGAGGCGTGTTTAGGGTGCTTTTGGATGACGCAGAACCAAACGAGCCCTTAAAATGCGCTTCATGGGTCTGAATTTCAAGCCTAAAATGCCCTCAAGACCCTGTCACTCCCGACAGGGTGCACGCGTAGACTGACGCAAAAAGACGGGCCTTGCCTAAACGGCCGGTTTTCCTGTAGTCTTACGCAATCTTAACCCTTGTTGTGATCAACTGATCGCGGGAATGGGTGAACAAGGACAGAGGACGCCGTGGCCGCATCAGCGACCTTTTTAGCAGCATTGACCTTGGCTCTCGCCTTGAGCCAGGCTTTACCGCGTCCGCTTGCAGCTCTTCTCCTTCTTAGCCGCCCCTGAGGGCCGGCCGGGCATCAGCCTGGGCGCTCAGGGGTTCATCGAGATCACGCCGCACCGAACGGCCCGTGTGACCCCTTATGGCGTGTTCCGGGCTTTAACGAGATAAGAGGAACGAGATTATGTCAGCTGCAACGGAAAAAGACCGCGTTATCATTTTCGACACGACCTTGCGTGACGGGGAGCAATCGCCCGGCGCTTCAATGACGTTGGAGGAAAAGCTCGAAGTGGCTGATCTTCTCGATGCGATGGGTGTCGATATTATCGAAGCCGGTTTCCCCATTGCGTCCAATGGTGATTTTGAAGCCGTTACCGAGATTGCCAAGCGCATCAAACGCGCAACGGTCGCCGGTTTGGCCCGTGCGATTAATGCCGATATTGATCGGGCTGGCGAGGCCGTACGCTTTGCGGCGAAGCCTCGCATTCATACTTTTGTTTCAACCTCGCCCATCCATCTCGAATTCCAGATGAAAAAGTCCGAGGCGGAAGTGCTGGATATCATCACGGCAACCGTGACACGGGCGCGTAATTTGGTGTCCGATATCGAATGGTCGGCGATGGACGCGACGCGTACGCCGATTGACTATCTTTGCCGCTGCGTGGATGCGGCGATCAAGGCGGGTGCAACAACCATCAACCTGCCCGACACCGTTGGCTATGCAACGCCGGATGAATACCGCGATATGTTTATTCAAGTGCGCGAGCGTGTGGCTAATTCGGACAAGGCGATCTTCTCCGCCCATTGTCATGATGATTTAGGATTGGCAGCTGCCAATTCTCTTGCAGCGCTTGAAGGTGGCGCGCGGCAGATTGAGTGCACGATCAATGGTCTTGGTGAACGCGCGGGCAATGCGGCGCTTGAAGAAGTGGTGATGGCGATTAAAACGCGTGGCGATAAATTACGGTATGCCACGGGTATTGAATCAACCATGCTGACGCGCGCCTCGAAATTGGTGGCGGCTGTCACATCGTTCCCCGTGCAATATAACAAGGCGATTGTCGGACGGAATGCGTTTGCGCATGAAAGCGGTATCCATCAGGACGGCATGCTGAAAAACCAGCAGACCTATGAGATTATGACACCGGCATCGGTTGGCGTCTCCAAGACCTCGCTTGTGATGGGCAAACATTCGGGCCGTGCGGCTTTCCGCGATAAATTGCGCGAGCTTGGTTATGAGCTCGGCGAAAATGCGTTTGAAGAAGCCTTTAACCGCATGAAAGATTTGGCTGACCGCAAAAAGCACGTCTATGACGAGGATATCGAGGCGTTGGTTGGCGATGAGGTGGGGTCCGGTCAGGATCGCATCAAGGTTGAATCGCTCACCGTAATTTGCGGCACGCAAGGCCCGCAATTGGCGACGCTGACGTTGGACGTAGAAGGCACGCACAAAACTGTTCAGGCCTCCGGCAATGGACCCGTTGATGCCTGCTTTAACGCCATTAAAGCGCTGGTGCCCAATGAAGCACAGCTTGAACTTTATCAAGTGCATGCGGTGACCGAGGGAACGGATGCGCAGGCGGAAGTGTCTGTGCGTCTTGGCGAGAATGGTCGCTCGGTGACGGCAAAGGCCGCTGATCCCGATACGCTTGTTGCCTCCACCCGTGCCTATCTCGCAGCGCTCAATAAATTGATGGTCAAGCGCAATAAGGGCGTTAATCCGCAGACTTTGATGGCGGGCTGAAGGCAATAAAAGCAGCAAAAGCTTCGAAAGCCTAGACGAAGCTTTTGCCGTGTCTTCGACATCGATGTTTATAATTCTGTCATGATGCGCTAATTTTCCTGCTATTGCTCTTGCAAGCACGGCGCAGCTTTGCTAATCACGACCAGCGCGGGGCATGGCCCCGCCTTTGTTTTGATGGGCGCTTAGCTCAGTTGGTAGAGCAGCTGACTCTTAATCAGCGGGTCGAAGGTTCGAGCCCTTCAGCGCCCACCATCAAAACAACCCCTTTTAGCAACCTTAATTGGGCTTTTGGGCGACATTCCTTTTGACACATAATTGTCATTATCGATAGTGATCGGTGCGTCGAGCAGCCGATTCGTTCGGCCTTTCGGTTGGTGGTATCGCATTCAGGCGTTGGGATTTTAGGCAATGAGAACCAAGAGTGCTGTGATGGTGGCCGCCTTGTGCCTGATGGCATCCTCGCATTCCTACGCCACCAGCATCGAAAAAAATCCGGCATGTATCGAGGCTTCAAAGCAGTCGCTTGAAAATCATTTGACGGAAGAAAAGCTGATTTGGAGCCAAGAGGGCGGTCAGGTTCGCGATATTCAGTTTCAGCCGATCTATCGTGAAAAAACCAATCAATGTTTTTTCAAGTTGAATTTCAAAATTGTGAAGCCCGGCGAATTGATGAGCACCTATTATCTAGTGGATGCGTTTGAAAACCGGATTTATGCGGCCTATCTCGAAGTATCGAAACGAATGGGCTCGAAGCCTAATGAGCCACCACTGAATTGCACCTATGGCGTGGCATACGACGAGAAGACGTCGTGCACGACCAAGGCCGAATTGGATGGCTTTGTGAAGTCACTGATCGAGCCAAACTAAATCGCGCTCCATCAGCGCTTACGCTCGATAATAGCGCCCCAGCATAAGGGCCGCGATGCAAAGCATGATGAGGATCGGGACAATCGCATAGCCCGCAAACAGGCCGATATGATCGGCGAGTGCGCCCAGCATTAAAGGCGTTATGATGATCGCCAATCCGGTTGTTATCGGCGTGCGTGCTGCGGCTTTGGCTGAATTATTCGGTTCTGCAGCGAGTGCCAGTGTTAGCGTGGTGGCAAAAAGATTGGCGACGCCAAGGCCTGCTGTTCCCAAGCCGATCAGAACGAGAAGCACGGGTGTTGAAAGCCAGAAGATAAAAAATCCGATAAGGGCAATGACCAATGAAACAAAGGCCAAGGGCCACGGCCCTGTGCGTTGAATGATAAAGATTCCGGAGAGACGACCACACAAGACGCAGAACGCAAATATGGTTGAGGCGATAATGGCGGTGTCGCGCGGTAGTCCGCTTATTTTTTCAAGGAAGCTTGCGCCCCAGACGCTGAAGCAAAACTCCACACCTACCGATAGACCCAGCAGCGTCCAATAGGCCCAATAGGCCCGCCCAAGAGGGGATGCGGTTTTACTGGAATGTTGGCTCTCCGATGGCAGATGCGCCTTTTGCAATGTTAGCACGGAGAGGATGGCGAAGGCCCAGCTGATGAGGACAACGGCTTTCCAACTCAAGGTGCCAGAAAAAAGCCAGACGGCTACAGGGGCCAAGAGGGCGCCGAGATAGCTCATGAAATTTGATTCAGAAATGGCTTGATCGGTTTGCTCGCCATGAACGCCCATCAGCACCAAGGGCACAAAGACGACGACCATGGAACCGATGAGGCCCATAAGGCCTGCGCCGATAATCGAAACAATCGGGGTTGTGGCCAGAGTGATGATGGTAAAACCGAGCGCCAACCCCAATCCGCCAATCATCATGGCATGTTTGCGGCCAACGCGCCGCTCCAATGGGGCGCATAGAAAACCGGCCACCATCATGCCCAACGCAAAGGCGCTCGTGTGAAGCGCACCTTCCGCATAAGTGAGCCCCATTTCCGACCGCAGGAACGGCATGATCGGGCCAATGAGGCTGACCTGAAGCGTTAGGAAGGTAAGGAGGAGATAGGCGGCCCATGTGGCCCGATCGCGATGGATGCT
>CANGLU010000062.1 GCA_947455025.1 Hyphomicrobiales bacterium | reverse complement strand
TATCAACGGTATTGAGAACTTTTGGAACCAGGCTAATCGACATATGCGCCGCTACAAAGGCATACCGAAAGCTCACTTCCATCTGTTTCTAAAAGAGTGCGAATGGCGCTTCAATCATCGACCAGCCAGCAACCTCTTGAAGACACTCGCCGAATGGGTCAAAGTATGAATACTTAAACCTTATCTATGTCAGCCCCTATATTATTATAAATTTTCTCTATAATGCATAAATTTAAGTAGTTTAACTTATAAATTTTATTCTTTGTTGATTAGATAAAATAAAGACAATTGACTTAAATCAAAAAATTTACATACATATATTATAGAACAATCGATTATTATAAGAAAACGATAATCATCAAAAGATGAAAAAAGTATGGAAAAGATATTACGTCAAGAGACAGCGATTGCTGAATTCGGAAGCTATGCCTTCAGCGAAAAAGATGTGGCGCGAATTCTTGAGCAGGCATGCATCATTTGCGCTGAATTATTAGGGGTAAATTTCAGTAAAATTTGCGAATACAATAAGAAATCAAAGCGACTGGTGGTTGTCGCCGGCCATGGCTGGCGGGAAGGCGTTATCGGCTATACCTACACCCTAGACGATAATACATCACCTCAAATTCGGGCGTTCGAAACAGGCCTGCCTGTCTTTTGCAATGTAAAAAACAATGAGGAATTCCAATTTCCGCCCTTTTATGAAGATCATAAGATCCGATCAACGATCGACATTGTTATAAATGGAAAGAAAAACCACTACGGAATATTGGAAATTGACAGTATAAATCCCAATTCATTTGATGAATATGACATAAGCTTTCTGACGAGTTTTGCCAATATACTCGCTCAGGCCATCCGCTCTGCAAAAAAGACAGAAGCGCTAAACCAAGCGATTAAAAAACGTGATGCTCTCATTCTTGAAAAAAACACGCTTATCGAACAAAAATCAGTATTAACGGCCGAATTGCACCACCGCGTTCGCAATAATTTGCAAATCATCCATGGAATGCTTGTGAGCCGAATGGAAGAATTGGGGTCCGATGAGGATTCTTCCCATATTACACTTCGCAAAATCGCCAGCCGTGTAATGGCAATGGCCCATGTCTATGATCAGCTTCTCGTTTCCGGACAAGAGAAAGGGATCTCGATTGCCGCCTATTTGAGCGCTTTGATCGGCGAAATTAGGCAGATCTACGGATCAATACGGCCCCAAATTTCCCTTCAACATACAATCGATGACATCGACATGAATTTGGATCGCGCCTCGGTTTTGGGACTGATTGTCACGGAATTGCTGACCAATGCCTATATGCACGCCTTTCCGAAGGGCGTCGGCACCATTCAGATTAGTCTGGGTCAGATACCCGATCAGAAATCCGCGCGGCTTGTCGTAGCCGATGATGGGATTGGTTTTAAAAAAGCCCAAGAAATCAAGCGAAACGGCATCAAATTAATTCGAATGCTGGTCGAACAACTCGACGGAACAATCGAGATTTCAAGCCAGATCGGGGCACGTTTTATGGTTGAGTTCCCGAATTAGACACATAATAGGCTCAGATTGGCTGCCGGCCCCAGACACGATGTTTATGGTCTGGTCACGCTCCGTTCCAGAAGTGTCAATCGGTCATAACGTAAGAATATCGGACATAAACAGGGCGGTTAGGCCAATCGATGGCTCCTCCCTAACGGTTGAAAACAAAGATTTTAACCGTAATGGCCGAAGGCGGGGCGAATATCCTTGCCATTAAGGCATTTATGCCGCATAAGAGTAAGGTCGATGGACGGCTAGACGACATGAACTCGCGCAGAATTTTCTACCCGGGTCGACATTTCTCTTTCCTGAAAACGCAAATTCGACGGCCTAGCCCGCGGGGCTTAGGTTGCACCACCATGAACTCGGAAGAGAATATAAGATGGCTACTGGAACTGTAAAATGGTTCAACTCCACCAAGGGTTTTGGCTTCATTCAGCCGGATAACGGCGGAGCCGATGCATTCGTGCACATCAGCGCTGTAGAGCGTGCAGGCATGCGCGACCTTCGCGAAGGTCAGAAGATCACGTACGAACTCGTTGCTGATCGCAAGAGCGGCAAGATGTCGGCTGATAATCTCAAGGCAGTTGACTAATTTTTTGGCCCTACCTGCTGCCGCAAGGCGCTGAAGGGCTCAAAAAGGCATCGTCCGGAGACTTCCGACCATGGATGTACCGGCGAGTCGTCATCAGACGGTGCCAGATAAAATATCGAGCGGCTTTTAGCCCCTCACACGGAACCCGCCCTTGCAAAAGGCGCGGGTTTTTTGTTGCCCGTCAGACGAGGCTGAGCAAAGCCAATCCGCCAAAGGACGCCATAATACCGATCCATTGGATGGGCCGCATCGCCTCTTTCAAAAACTTCCAGGCGAGCAAAACGGTTACAATGCCAAACATCGACGCGGTGACAGGTGCGTATTCAGCGTGCGGAAATCCGCCGGCGTGAGCCACCACCATTAAGGCCACAGTGTCCAATGTACCGAGCAGCAAAGCCGTTCGCGCCATCGCAAAAATGGGGGTGATGGAGACGCCACGCATCAGAACGGCGATTAAAACCGCGGTTACCGCCATAAGCCGAGCCATCCAGATCACCGGCGTTTCCGGCGCGGTTTCCGCCGCCCATTGCGAGAAGCCGAAGGTTAACGCAAATCCAATCGCGGCGAGCAATGACCATAAAACCGCGAGCATCCGCCGCCCTGCGCCCTCCTCGGCTTCGCCTCGCGTGACCATTGAAATACCGATAACAACGGCCAAAACGCCGAGCCAGACAAGGGCCCCTGCCTCGCCACCGCGCATCATATGAAACGCCACGGATAGCAAGGGATAGGCGCCACAAATCGGCGCGACCAAACGGACAGGTCCAATCGCAAAGGCGCAATAAAGCCCATAAGCGCCAATGGCGTAAAAAAGCCCTGAAACCAATGAAAACCCCAAGGTGATAGGGGTAAAATGATCCCATCCGTCGGAAATAAGCGCAAAAGGGGCCATCAGGACGGCCCCAACGATAAATACCAGAACCAAAAGCGCTAGCGCATCCGCCCGGCTAGCTAACATGCGGACGCAATAATCATGAAGCCCCCAAAGCAGGGCGGCGAGGAGGCCTAATCCAACAGCAACCATGATTCACCGGGAAAGCCTCCAAAGCCCATGATCAAGC
This sequence comes from Hyphomicrobiales bacterium, assembly GCA_947455025.1. Lineage (GTDB taxonomy): Bacteria > Pseudomonadota > Alphaproteobacteria > Rhizobiales > Beijerinckiaceae > CAIUPE01. The sequence continues at coordinate 10,186 of CANGLU010000062.1, read as the reverse complement.
AGCAACTACAGTGTAGCCCGCCGCTGCCATGACCCGCAACAATTCCTTATGGCCGATCTTAGCCATTTCGAGTGGCGGAGCCTTCACCGGATCCTGCTCGGCTTCGACCACGAACCAGCCCTCATAGCCATAACCGGCAAGCTTTTTAACAATCGCTTCAAAATCCAGCGACCCGTCGCCCGGCACTGTGAAAGCGCCCTTGATAACGGCATCAAGGAAGCTTTCCTTCGTCCGGTCGAGCCCCTTGATCACATCCATCCGCACATCCTTGGTGTGGACATGCGAAATGCGCTTATGGTGCTTATCGATCACGCGGAGCACATCGCCGCCGGCAAACGCCATATGGCCTGCATCATAAAGCAAGGGAATACCGGCGCCTGAGTATTTCATGAACAGATCAAGCTCTTCTTCCGTCTCGATCGCGGCTGCCATATGGTGGTGATAAGAAAGTGGCATGCCTTGATCGGCGCACCACTCGCCAAATTCGGTCATTTTGCGGGCATAAACCTTGATCTCGTCTTCCGAGAGCTTCGGCTTGGTCGACAATGGCTTTGAGCGATCGCCCTGCACGGTGCGAGCGGTTTCGCCATAAACGATGCAAGGCGCATTCATCGCCTTAAACAGGGCCATTTGCGCCGCAATGCGCTCTTTTTCGACCTCGATATCGCCGTCGAGCAGGAGGCCCGAGAACCAGCCGCCGCAAACGCTAATGCCATATTGCTTCAAAATTGGGCCCAAAACCGCCGGATCAAGCGGAAAACGCCTTCCCGTCTCCATTCCGGTAAAGCCCGCTACCGATGCCTGCCGCAGGCATTCTTCCAGTGAGACATCGTCGCTCAGTTCAGCGAGGTCATCATTCCACCAGGCGATTGGGGCAATACCGAGTTTGGCTTTCATCGAGCAGGTTCCTATTCGGGAATAAGGTTTCACATATATAGCCGATTGCCTTTCTACACGTCCATTCTTGCTTCGCAACAAAAATTCCCATTTGACCAAGTGTGGAAATTATTGTTACGGGTTTAAGACGTCTTCCTCTGTTAAAGGCAAAGCCATGTCGCCGCTTAAAACACTCGATCTTATTTCCATTGGCCGTTCATCGGTGGATCTATATGGCGAGCAGGTCGGTGGGCGGCTTGAGGATATGGCGACGTTCTCAAAGGCCGTTGGCGGCTCACCGACCAATATCGCCATCGGCACAGCGCGACTGGGACTGAAAAGCGGCCTCATCACCCGTGTCGGCGACGAGCATATGGGCCGTTTCATCCGCGAGCAGCTGGAGCGCGAAGGCGTAGATACCCAAGGCGTGCATACGGACAAAGACCGGCTGACCGCACTGGTTATTTTGGGCATCCGCGACGACAAGCAATTTCCACTGATTTTCTACCGTGACAATTGCGCCGATAACGCGCTCGACGAAAGCGATATTGACGAGGCCTTTATTGCCTCCTCCCGCTCGGTGGTCGTCACCGGCACGCATTTCGCTAAAGCCAATACGGCGGCCGCCCAAAAGCTTGCGATGCAGTATGCCAAGAAACATGGTGGCAAAATTGCCATTGATATTGATTACCGCCCGAACCTCTGGGGCCTCGCAGGCCATGGCGCGGGCGAAGAGCGCTACATCAAATCGGGCGATGTGACCGCGCATCTCCAACCCATCCTCGCTGATTGCGACCTGATCGTCGGCACCGAAGAAGAAATCATGATTGCAGGGGGCGAGGATACGCCGCTTGCCGCCCTTAAGGCCGTACGTCGTCACTCGACCGGAACGATTGTGATGAAGCGCGGCCCGATGGGGTGTGTCGTGTTTCCGGGCGCCATTCCCGACGATATCGAAGACGGCATCAAAGGCCCCGGCTTTCCCGTTGAAGTCTATAATGTGCTCGGCGCGGGCGATGCGTTTATGTCGGGCTATTTGCGCGGCTGGCTGCGCGATGAGCCGGTTGAAACCTGCTGCGCCTTTGCCAATGCGGGTGGTGCCTTTGCCGTCTCGCGCCTGCTCTGCTCGGTTGAATATCCAACCTTCACGGAAATGCAGCATTTCATCACGAAGGGCGCTGCCTCGCGCGCAGTCCGCCATGATGCTGCGCTCAATCACCTTCATTGGTCCACCACACGCGATGCTATGACGTCTTATCCCAAGGCCGATCACGTCTATGCCCTCGCCATCGACCATCGCTCGCAATTGGAAGAGATCGCAGACCAAGCGGGCGTCTCGCATGAACGCATCAAGACCTTCAAACGTTTGGCGGTTGATGCGGCAAGCCGTATCGCCAAAGGCCGCGATGGTTTTGGCATGTTGCTCGATGGTACCTATGGCCGCGAGGCTTTGTTCCGCGCGGAAGATCATAAATTCTGGATCGGTCGTCCCGTAGAATTGCCCGGCTCCCGTCCGCTTGATTTCGAAGGTGGCGGTTCGCTTGCGGCCAAGCTAATCGAATGGCCCGTCAACCACATCATTAAATGCCTGTGCTTCTATCATCCCGATGACACGGCGGAGATGAAAGCGGCACAAGAGCGCGAATTGCTAAGGCTCTATGACGCCGCCCGCTCTTTAGGTCGCGAGCTGCTTGTTGAAATCATTTGCGGCAAACATGGCCCCTTGAACGATGATACATCGGCTCGCGTCATGACGCGTCTTTACGATCTCGGCATCAAGCCCGATTGGTGGAAACTTGAGCCACAGAAAAGCGCGAAAGCCTGGGACACCATCGCAGCCGTTATTGATGCAAATGATCCCTCTTGCCGCGGCATTGTCATGCTCGGGCTCGATGCACCTGCCGATGAATTAAAAGCAGCGTTCCGCATCGGTCGCCATGCCAAGCATGTGAAAGGCTTTGCCGTTGGACGTACCATTTTCGCCGATCCGGCGCGCGAATGGATGGCAGGAAAAATCGATGATGCAACGGCAGTAACCCAAATGGCGGATCGTTTCGCGCAATTGATCGCCGCGTGGGAAAGTGCGTAACATCGATGCTCAATAAACCGACGAAGCCCTCTGCCACAATGAAAGCAACCGAGCAGGTTCCGCGTCGGTATGAGGAAATCGTGAATACGATTACTGCGGAATACGACAATCTGTCCGATGGCTTCAAACAGATTGCCCGTTTCTTTACCCAAAACCCCAACATTATCGCGCTTGAATCCATCAATGCGATTGCCCGCCAATGCGATGTGCATCCCTCAAGCCTTGTCCGCTTTGCGCAGCATTTTGGATTTTCAGGTTTCAAGCCCTTGCAGGCCGTCTTTCAAACGCGCCTAGCCACCGCTGCGCCGGGCTTTCGCGAACGCGTTAGCGCACTCGAAGATGAATTAACCAAAAACAGCGATCACGGTAATTTAGGTTATCTTAAAAATCTTGTCGTGCGGGACATCGCCGCTTTGCAGCAATTGCTCGAAGGTATCTCCGAGGCAACGCTCGCTTCCGCCGCGCAGTATCTCGCCAAAGCAGACACTATCTATATCGCAGGCCAGATGCGCTCAGAGCCGATTGCGCTTTTGTTGCGCTATTTAATGACCATGCTGCAACGCCGTGTTGTCTTGCTTGATTCATCGGGTGGATTAGCTGCCGAAGTCGCTCAAACGATGACAAAGAACGACGTGCTGGTGGCCATCTCCTTCCGTCATTATGCCAAAGAAGTGGTCGCCATTGCCGAGGCTATAGCGGATCGTAAATTTCCGATCCTTGCAATTACCGATAGCCAGCTTTCACCCATCGCCAAAGGCGCTAGCGTTTTATTTACAGTACCCGAAGAGGAATATTCCTTTTCGCGCTCGCTTGCGGCGCCCGCCTGTCTTGTGCAGGTGCTGGCCGTTGCAACAGCGGCCGTTCTGCACCCGTCAAAACGGTCGTCGCCCCGTATTCCAACCGTTACCGAGATGGCGCTTTCCCGCGCCAAGAGCAAGAGTAAGAAATAAATTCAATCGTGATTACGGCTTTATGCCATTGCGTTTGGAAAAAGCCGTTTGATGAATAAGCCTATAGCAAAACCAAACTGAGGGGGTCTTTCATGTCCACAATTCGTATGACGATGGCGCAAGCCCTTGTTCGCTATCTATGCAACCAGTTCACGATGGTGGACGGAAAGAAAGTCCCGCTGTTTCCGGGCGTGTTTGCCATTTTCGGTCATGGTAATGTGACCTGTCTTTCGGAAGCGCTTGAAGCCGTCAAGGACACGCTCCCGACATGGCGCGGTCAAAACGAACAATCGATGGCCTTGGCGGCTATTGGCTTTGCCAAAGCAACACGCCGCCGCCAGATCATGGTGGCCACCTCCTCCATCGGACCTGGCGCGCTCAACATGATCACAGCCGCCGGTGTGGCGCATTCCAACCGCTTGCCGATCCTCTTGTTGGCCGGTGATACCTTCGTCAATCGCCGCCCTGATCCGGTGATGCAACAGGTCGAGCATTACAACAATCCAACCATCAATGTGAATGATGCGTTTAAAGCCGTCACGCGCTATTGGGATCGCATCGTTCATCCGGAACAAATCATTTCCTCGCTACCCCAAGCCGTCGCAACCATGCTGGATCCTGCCGATTGCGGTCCTGCTTTCATCGCCTTGCCACAAGATGTGCAGGAATTGGCTTGCGATTATCCGGAAGTGTTTTTCGCCGAGACCATTCACGCCATTCCACGTCCACGCCCTGATCAAGACCGTTTAGCGGAAGCGATTAAGCTCATTAAAAATGCCAAGCGCCCGCTTGTAATTTCGGGCGGTGGCGTTCGCTATTCGGGCGCCGAGGAAGTGTTGGGTGCTTTAGCGATCAAGCATGGTCTCCCTGTCGCTGAAACCATCGCCGGTAAAGGCGGCCTTGTCCATAACCATCCGGCCCATATCGGGCCTTTGGGGATTGTCGGATCCACTTCGGCCAACGCGCTTGCTGCAGAGGCGGATGTGATCATTGCCATTGGCACACGCTTGATGGATTTCACCACCGGTTCGTGGACTTGCTTCAAGCCGGATGCCAAATTCGTCTCCATCAATGCCGCCCGTTGGGACGCCACCAAGCACCGCGCTCTTGCGGTCGTAGGCGACGCGAAAGCGACACTCGAAGAGCTCGCCCCAGCGCTTGAAGGCTGGAAAGTGCCGGATGCTTGGACGGCAAAAGGCAAGTCCGAATTTGCCGCCTGGGACAAGATGCTTGATGGCTTCCGCAAGCCGACCAATGAACCGGTTCCAACCTATGCGCAGGTTGTTGGCGTCATCAACGATAAAGCAGGAGATCGCGATTTGCTCATCACGGCGGCGGGTGGCTTACCCGGCGAAGTGATGAAGAATTGGCGGGTGAAAACACCTCATACGTTTGATTTGGAATTTGGCTTTTCCTGCATGGGGTATGAGATCTCCGCCGGTTGGGGTGCGGCCATGGCCGATCCAACACGCACACCCATCGTGATGATCGGCGATGGTACCTATATGATGATGAATTCGGACATCTATTCGACCGTGCTTTCTGGTCACAAGATGATCTTGATCGTCTGCGATAATGGCGGCTATGCGGTTATTAACCGTTTGCAACAAGCCAAGGGTACACCGGGCTTTAACAACCTCATTAAAGACAGCAAGGTGAAAGAACCCTTCTCGGTCAATTTCGCGCAGCATGCGGCATCAATGGGCGCCCTCACGCGTCATGTTGATAGCTTGGCGGATCTTGCTTCCGCCATGGATTGGGCAAAGACCACCGACCGTACTACCGTCATCAGCATTGTGTCGGATGCCTTCACCTGGACGCCGGGCGATGCATGGTGGGATGTGGGTGTTCCTTCGGTATCATCGCGCAAAAGCGTCAATGAACAACACGCAACCCAAATCGAGGGTCGCAAGAAACAACGTGTCGGCGTTTGATCCGGCTTTAAAGAAAAGGATACTTCAATGGGACAGTTTACAGGTAAAATCGCCGTTATCACCGGCAGCACACAAGGTCTTGGCGCAGCCGTTGCTCGCCTTCTTGCCGAGCGTGGCGCAGAAGGCATTGTGATCTGCGGTCGCAATAAAACCCGCGGCGAAGCAAAAGCCAAAGAAATCGCCGCTGCCTATGGCACGAAGACAATTTTCGTTCAGGGCGAACAATCAAAGGTGGAAGATTGCCGTGCGATTATCGCGGCAGCGGACAAGGCCTTTGGTCGCATCGACGTTCTTGTTAACTGCGCTGCTGATACGCGTCGTGGTACGATCTTAAGCACGACGCCCGAGCTTTACGATGATCTCTTTAACACGAACGTGCGTGGCCCCTTCTTCCTCATTCAAGATGCGTTGAAGGTCATGATCCGCGAGAAAATTGAAGGCACGATTGTCAATATCGGATCGATGTCAGCAAAAGCCGGACAGCCTTTCTTGACGGCCTATTGCGCAACCAAAGGCGCACTTTCGACCATCACCGAAAACGTTGCATTCTCCGTGTTGCGCAACCGCATTCGTGTCAATGCGCTGAACATCGGATGGATGGCGAGCGATGGCGAAAACGCTATTCAACAGGTTGATGGCAATCCACCTGATTGGTTAGAAAAGGCCGCACCGCAGCAACCATTCGGTCGTCTGATTGACCCGAATGAAGTGGCCCGTGCAGTCGCCTTCTTGGCGTCCGATGAATCAGGCCTGATGACGGGCTCGGTTATTCAATATGACCAATCGGTCTGGGGCGCTTATGAAGGTTCACCGCATCCATCCGCTGCGATGAAGATTTAATCCTAACCTAGATAAGTGGTGAGACCATAAAATGAGCGACATCGGAATCGGCATTATCGGCACGGGCTTTATGGGCCAATCACACGCGCTAGCCTATCGCGCTGCGGGTGGCATTTTTCCATTGCAACGCAAGCCGGTTCTCGAAATGGTCGCCGACAACAATGAGGCGGCAGGTGCTGCCGCTTTTCGGCAATATGGGTTTCGCAGGGTAACCAACAATTGGCGTGATCTCGTCAATGATCCTGCGGTCCATATTGTCTCGATTACAACGCCCAATACCCTGCACAAAGAAATGGCGCTTGCCGCCATTGCCGCCGGCAAACACGTGCATTGCGAAAAGCCAATTGCGCCTAATGCGGCGGACGCCAAAGAAATGTTAGAGGCGGCAGAAAAGGCGGGCGTTAAAACGCAAGTCGGCTTCAACTATATCAAGAACCCTGTTCTCAAACTCGCCCGCGAAATGATCGCCTCTGGCGAGCTAGGCGATATTATCGGCTTTCGTGGTATTCACGCCGAAGACTATATGACCGATCCCGATGGTGTCTGGTCGTGGCGTTTAGACCCGAAGGGCGGCGGCGGTGTGATTGCCGATCTGGGCAGCCATATCATCGGCATGGCACGCTTTCTCTTGGGGCCTATCACCGAAGTGTTCGCCGATCTGGAGACGGTTGTGCCAACACGCCCTATTGCGCCCGGTTCCAGCGAACGCCGCGCGGTTGTTGTCGATGACATCGCCCGCCTCACGGTTAAATTTGCACGCGGCTGCCGTGGGTCGATTGAGGCCAATTGGTGCGCCACCGGTCGCAAAATGCAGCTTGGTTTTGAAGTGGCCGGCACCAAGGGTTCGCTCTCTTTCACCCAAGAGCGCTTCAATGAATTGCGTTACTACAAAGTCGGCGGCGATACGCGCCATCAGGGCTTCACCACCATTGAGGCGGGGCCCGCGCACGCGCCTTACGGACGCTTCTGTGTGGCGCCCGGCCATCAGATTGGATTTAACGATCTGAAAGCCATCGAGGTGGCCGAGTTTTTGGCGGCCATTGAGAGCGGGGATAACGCCAATCCGGATTTCCGCGAGGCATGGGAAATCCAAAAGATCGTCGATACGGCGATTAAAGCGTCGGTTAGCCGAAACTGGGCGTCGATTAGCTGAAATCGCTCTTCTTTAAATCGGCATAGAGGTAGGGTGAGCAGTCCGCTCGCACGACCCGAAGGATCCATCATGACGGCCACAATAATCGACGGCAAAGCCTTTGCCGCCAAAGTACGCCAACAAGTTGCAGAACAGGTCAGCAAAATCCGAGCTGAACGTCATGAAGCCCCCGGCCTTGCCGTTGTTTTGGTCGGTGAAGATCCGGCCAGCCAAGTCTATGTCCGTAACAAAGGCACACAAACGGTTGAAGTCGGCATGGAGTCGTTCGAGTATAAGCTCGATGTCAACACGTCGCAGCATGATCTCATCGCGTTGATCGAAAGACTGAATGCTGACCCAAAGGTACACGGAATCTTGGTGCAGCTTCCTCTTCCGCCGCAGCTTAATTCGGATCTGGTGATCAACACGATCGATCCGGCCAAAGATGTCGACGGGTTTCATATTTCCAATGTCGGACTCTTGGGCACAGGCCAAAAAAGCATGGTGCCTTGCACACCCCTTGGCTGCTTGATGATGCTGCGCGACCACCATGGCTCGTTAGCCGGCATGAATGCTGTCGTGGTTGGCCGTTCCAACATTGTCGGCAAGCCGATGGCGCAACTGCTGCTCGGCGATAGCTGCACCGTCACCATCGCGCATAGCCGGACGAAAGATTTAGCTACCGTCTGCCGCAGCGCTGATATTTTGGTGGCCGCCGTAGGCCGTCCTGAAATGATCCCGGGCGATTGGGTCAGACCGGGCGCAACCGTCATCGATGTCGGCATTAACCGGATCGAACGCGACGGCAAAACCAAACTGGTGGGCGATGTGCATTATGAAAGCGCGGCCAAAGTGGCAGGTGCCATCACCCCTGTCCCGGGTGGCGTCGGTCCGATGACGATTGCCTGCCTCTTGGCCAATACGCTGACGGCCTATTGCCGCGCCAAGGGCTTGCCTGAACCGGTAGGCCTGACCGCTTAATCCTTCCAAATCATCCGCAATAAAAAAGGCACCGGAAACGGTGCCTTTTTCTTGATCATTCAAAAGCTGAGAGCAAATTAGCCGCCAATATTCAGCTTCTTGTCCTTGCACAAATCCATCGGCGTTGCATCAACCGTCGAGCCATCGCCGAACACGGCGGAGATGGTCACGTTGCACGCCTTGCCAAGCATCACGCTGGCCGATTTCTTGGCTGGGATTGGCTTTTTGAGCAAATTCACCACCCGGGTCGTCGGCGCTGGCTGCGCAGGTGCGGTCCAAGACGAGACCATGTTCACCGGTGCCATCCACCAATCATTGCTCTTAGGCGCGGACGCCACGGGAGCCGCTGGCACAACTTCGGTCAGATTGAATTCGGTCAGCGCGGCGGCCGAGCTGTTCGATACCGTAATCACAAAATCAGCAGGCTTTTTGGCTTCTTTGGCCAAAGCAGGCAAAGCAACCAATCCGGCGGCGGCGATCATCACCAATAATTTCTTCATGTGTCGGGTCCTTTATAAAAACGCTCCCAGAACCAAACTCACGCAGTTGTGGGGCAAAACGATCACTTAGTTCACGCAATGATCGTTCTTAATAGGATTCGTCTATAGCCAAAGTGTGACAGCCGAAACAAAATATTTTCCATCTCGAACTTTATCGCGCAGTATTAAGGCCCGTTTCGGCTCGGAACTTAGCAAGCATGAACCCTAAACCCTATGAAGTCATCGTCTGCGGCAGCCTCCACCTCGATATTATGGTGAAAGCGCAGCATTTACCGCAATCGGATGAAACGGCCATCGGCTCCGAATGGGCCTATAAATGCGGTGGAAAGGGTCGCAATCAAGCCGAAATGGCAGCCCGAATGGGCGCCAGAACCGCCATGATCGGCCGCATCGGAACCGATGATTTTGGCACAAGGCTGATCGAATCACTCGACCGGGCGGGTGTTGAGCGCAGCCAGGTGTCGATGGATCCCGTGGCCGGGTCGGGCATGAGCGTGGCGATTTTGGAGCCATCGGGCAATTACGGCGCGGTGATCGTTTCAGGCTCCAATCTAAAACTGGATCCATCGGATGCCTGCCAGTCATGGGAGGCGCTCGGTGGGGGTGCCTTGTTGATCTTACAAAACGAAGTTCCAGAACCCGTCAACCTTGCGCTGGCGCGTTGGGCCCGGGAGCAGGGCGCGACCGTCCTTCTCAACGCGGCCCCTGCCCGTCCAATGGCCGATGAATTCTTGGACCAGATCGATATTCTCGTGGTGAACCGTGTTGAAGCGGCGATGCTGGCGGGCATACCCGTCGACACGCTCGCCGATGCCGCCAAAGCCGCATCCAAGCTCAAAGGCGAAACGCGGGACGTCATCGTTACCTTGGGCGGGGACGGTCTG
>CANGLU010000061.1 GCA_947455025.1 Hyphomicrobiales bacterium | reverse complement strand
GACCTACGCTGCTTACGGGGCTAGCAACATGCGCGTCATGTGGTTCCGGAATGACCCGCACTGGCACCGCGCGTAGTCATCGTTCTTATTCTTATTACACGTGCGCTGGATGCCATCAGAAAGGAAAGTACGTTTGCAAGGGCCGTCATGTCCCCATGGGTAAGCTCGACACGCTCATTCTTGATAACGTCAAATCCCAACTCCTTGTACCAGATCGAATGACCTCCATACTTGGAGCGTTGCTTGAGCGCCAGGCCACCAAAGACACCGCCGTCCAAGAGCGCCGTCTAGCTTTGAAAAACGAGCTGGCGCAGAAGGAAGAGAAGCTAAGCCGTCTTTACCGCGCCATTGAAGAGGGAATTGTCGAACTCGATGATCAGCTCAAAGATCGGATCAAGGCACTCAAAGCCGAGCGCGATCTCGCTCAGGCCTCCATTGATCGAATAGCAGAACAATTTAACAGCCGCACTTCCATCACGCCGGAGCGTGTTACGGCCTTCACTGATCTCATGCGCGATAAGATCGACAATGGCGACGTTCAGGCCCGGAAGGCCTACCTCCGTGCCGTTATCTCGGAAATCCGCGTCGATGATGATAAAATCAGCATTATCGGTGACAAAACCGTACTCGCCGCCGTCATCGCGGGACAAAATACGGGCAACGCAAATGTTAGTGGTTTTGTTCGCAAATGGCGCGCCCGGAACGATTCGAACGTCCGACCCTCAGATTCGTAGTCTGATGCTCTATCCAGCTGAGCTACGGGCGCCAGGATCCTTGCTTGAACCGCGCGGATCACCGATGAAGGTTCCAATATCCTCTCATGACGCGGAGAGCAACCCTTCTGGCGATTTTTCTCTCTAAAACCTTTTCTTGCGGTTTTATGACAGTATTTTCGGCTGAGACGCCAGACTCGAATTGACTTTCCCGGCCCCTTCCGTCATTAACCGCGCTGACTTTGATCATCGCTCAGCTTTGACCGGGTGCTCGTGAGGCTAAAAGCCTTGGAGATCACGGCAGGGCGTTCGCCTTAGGCCGCGTTCACGGCGGCTGGTGGAGAGCGTAAAACGACTGGAGAAGACCCGTGAAGCGGACTTATCAACCGAGCAAGCTCGTTCGCAAGCGCCGTCATGGCTATCGCGCCCGTATGGCGACCAAGGGTGGCCGTAAGGTTATTGCTGCCCGCCGCGCCCGTGGCCGGAAGCGCCTTTCGGCGTGATCCTGACGGCTCCCCGTAGGCAGCGCGATGAACGCTGAAAGCCAACTGGGGGCTGATATGACACGGATGGGATCGATGAAAGAGCCCAAATCCGCCGTCTGGCTAACGCAACGCGCAGAATTTCTTGCAGCTGCCAAAGGGCGCCGTCACCATGCGGCGCTTTTCACGATTCAGGCCATTGTCCGCCGAAATGCGGCAGGCGGACCCCGTTTTGGGCTCACTGTGACCACAAAAACGGGTAATTCCGTGGAACGCAGCCGGATCAAACGCCGTTTGCGCGAAGCCATCCGGTTACAAGCGCGCCTTGTGGCTTTCCCCGGTACCGACTATGTGCTTATCGGCCGTCGGGCCTTGCTTGATGCCCCCTTTGAAACCATTACCGCCGAACTCATCGACGGGATTTCGCGCTTGAAACCCCGTCACTCCCCGTCATTGAAGTCCATACCGAGCAGTCCATAAGACCATGCAAGATACCAAGAACCTCATTCTCGCCATCGCCCTCTCCGTGGCCGTGCTGGTTGGCTGGCAATATTATTTCGGCATGCCGCTGCTCGAGACGAAGAAACAGTCCGATATCGTGGCCAAATTGCCCGATCAGGCGCAACAACCAGCGCCAGGCACCAATGCGACGGCGGCTTTACCCGCCACTATGGCCGCCGGTACCTTTGCCAGCCGCGAGGAAGCGCTGGCCGCCAGCCCGCGCGTGATCATCGATACGCCGAAGCTTAAGGGTTCTCTGTCCCTGAAGGGCGGCGATATTGATGATGTGGCCTTCAAGGCCTACCGCGAGACGGTTGATCCGACCTCGCCGAATATTGTGCTGTTTTCGCCCGATCAGACGCCGAATGCCTATTTCGCCCGCTTTTTCTGGTTAGCGGCACAAGGAACGAAGATCGCACTTCCGACCTCTTCGACCCTTTGGACGGCAAGCGGTACCGCGCTCACCGAAAAGCAACCTTTGGTGCTGACATGGGATAATGGCCAGGGCTTTATCTTCAAGCGCGAGATTGCGGTGGATGACGGCTATATGTTCACCGTGACCGATACGGTGACGGCGACGGGCGCGACGGAAGCTACCCTTATTCCGTATGGCGGCATTGAGCGGTTCAACAAGCCTAAGGTGGTTGGCACCTATGTGCTGCATGAAGGGTTTGTGGGCTTTATCGGCGAGCAAGGTCTGGCCGAGCTGACCTATGACAAGGCCGATAAAGCCGATCCGGTTCCGGGCGCGTCGGGCAAGGGTACGCAGTATAAAACGGCGACCGGCGGATTTGCGGGCATTACGGATAAATATTGGGCGGCAGCGCTCGTGCCCGATCAGGCAACGCCTTATGATGCGGTGTTCCGCAGCATTGATGGGCCAACCAAAATCTATCAGGTGGATATGACGCAGCCTGCTTTAACGGTTGCAGCGGGTGCATCGGTTACCTCCACCAAGCGCCTTTTTGTGGGTGCGAAGGAAGTGAAGACCGTTGACGGTTATGCCGATACGCTTGGCATTAAACGCTTTGATCTTTTGATCGATTGGGGCTGGTTCTATTTCTTCACCAAGCCGCTGTTTAAAATGATGGAATTCTTCTTCCATTGGACGGGCAATTTTGGCTTCGCGATTTTGATTGTCACGGTGTTGGTGAAGGCGGCCTTCTTCCCGCTCGCCAATAAGAGCTACGCCTCGATGGCAAAGATGAAGGCCGTGCAGCCGCAAATGGCGGCGATTAAAGAGCGCTTCCCCGAAGACAAGGTGAAGCAGCAGCAAGAATTGATGGAGCTGTACAAGAAGGAAAAGATCAATCCGATCGCCGGTTGCTGGCCGATGCTGATTCAGATTCCGGTCTTCTTCTCGCTCTATAAAGTGCTCTACGTGACGATTGAAATGCGGCACGCGCCGTTTATAGGCTGGATTCACGATCTTGCATCGCCTGATCCAACCTCTGTCTTCACGCTGTTTGGACTTATTCCGTGGACGCCACCAACGATGTTGATGATCGGCATTTGGCCTTTGATCATGGGTGTCACCATGTTTGTTCAAATGAAGATGAATCCGGCCCCGCCAGACCCTGTGCAACAGGCGATGTTCTCCTGGATGCCGGTGATGTTCACCTTCATGTTGGGTTCGTTCCCGGCGGGCCTTGTGATCTATTGGTCTTGGAACAACACGCTGTCGGTTTCCCAGCAATATCTCATCATGCGTCGCCATGGCGTGAAGGTAGAGCTGTGGGATAATTTGGGCAAAACCTTTAGTGGTCTGTTGCGCAAGAAATCGTAATGGCAGACCGTGAGCCAGACGATCTTTTTGAGCGCGGCCGCAAGCTGTTTGCGGGTAATTGCGAGTTCATTTGGGCGGCTTCCAAAATCGACGGTTTGCCGCCGATAGGGCCTGCCGAAATTGCGTTTGCGGGCCGTTCCAATGTCGGCAAATCCTCGCTGCTCAATGCATTGACGGGCCGCAATTCGTTGGCGCGCACATCGAATACGCCGGGTCGTACGCAGCAGCTTAATTTCTTTGCGCTTGGTGTGCCCGGTAGTGAGCCTTTGCGTCTCGTTGATATGCCGGGCTATGGCTATGCCGCGGTATCGAAAGAAAAAATCTCCGACTGGACGAAGCTGATGCACGCCTATTTGCAAGGCCGTTCATCGCTTATGCGCGTCTTCGTGCTCGTGGATGGCCGGCATGGCTTGAAGCCGCCGGATTTGGAGATGTTCGATCTGCTTGATATTTCCGCCATGCCCTATCAGGTCGTGTTGACGAAAAAAGACGAAGTGAAAAAAGGCGAGATCCAAGCGCGGGTTGAAAGCGTGCAGGCGGGCTTGATCAAACGGCCCGCAGCGCATCCCGAAGTGCTGTTCACCTCGTCCGAGACAGGCGAGGGCATTGGCGAATTGCGCGAAGGCATTATGCGGCTGCTCGTGCAACGCGGCGTGGAGATCTAATGGCCCTCCTTGAGCGGATCTTGGTGGGTTTAGCAGGGCTTATTGGTGCCTCGGGTGTGGCGCTTGCAGCAGCTGCGGCGCATTTATCCTCAACGCCCTCACTGGCTTCCGCTGCCTTGATGGCGCTTGTGCACGCGCCTGCTCTATTGGGCGGATTGGCGGCGCTTCGCGTGGGCATCCTGTCGAAACGATTGGGCTATGTTGGTTTAATAGGCATAGCGCTTGGCGTGCTTCTCTTTTCCGGCGATTTGGCGATGCGCGCGTTTTTGAGTGCCCCGCTTTTTCCGATGGCCGCCCCCTCCGGCGGGACGATTTTGATTGTGAGCTGGATCATTTTGGCGGGTGCCGGATTTTTTGGGCCAAAAACGCGCTAACCCCCCGCGACAGAATCGTCCGGATCGGTTAAGAGGCGCCTCATTCTTCTTTTCTGCTTCAAATGGACAATGGGATGACTAAAACCAATCCGCATGAACAAGCCGAACTCCTTGTCCGCGCTTTGCCGCATATGCTGCGCTATGACGAAGCCACGATCGTGGTGAAATATGGCGGCCATGCGATGGGCGACGAGCAGATGGCGCGGGATTTCGCGCGGGACATGATTTTGCTGGAGCAATCGGGCGTCAATCCGGTCGTCGTGCATGGCGGTGGCCCGCAGATTGGCGCGATGCTGGCGCGCCTCAACATCAAGAGCGAATTTGCCGCCGGATTGCGTGTGACGGACAAAGCCACGATGGATGTCGTCGAGATGGTTTTGGCGGGCCTCATCAACAAGCAGATTGTCGGCTTCATCAACAATGAAGGCGGCCGCGCGATCGGCCTTTGCGGCAAAGACGGCAATATGGTGACGGCGTCTAAAGTAACCCGCACCGTGGTGGATGATTCAACCAAGCTCGAAACCGAAGTCGATTTAGGGTTTGTGGGTGAACCTGCAAGCGTCGATAGCCGCGTGTTAGACGCGCTGTTAGGCCGTGAATTGATCCCTGTCTTGGCGCCCGTGTGCAATGGTGTGGATGGTCAAACCTACAACGTCAATGCCGATACCTTTGCGGGCGCGATTGCGGGCGCATTGAAAGCCAAGCGTCTTTTGCTGCTCACCGATGTACCGGGTGTGCTCGACAAAAACAAAAACCTCATTCCGGAATTAAACGTTTCGCAAATTCACAGCCTGATTGCGGATGGCACCATTACCGGCGGCATGATTCCAAAAGTTGAAACCTGCATCTATGCATTGGAGCAGGGTGTTGAAGGCGTTGTTATCCTCGACGGGAAAGTACCGCATTCTGTGCTGTTGGAATTGCTCACCGATCACGGTGCAGGGACGCTGATTACGCGGTAGGGTGGTGGGCCGATGACCGGTGATCAATGGCCCAAAAACTTGATGGCAATAAGAATGCCACCTAGTGCGACGATCATGCTTCCAATGGTAAGCTGCATTTCTTTCAGCTTTGTGTCGAGATAGGATTTTGTGACCATTTGCTCGCTTGTGGCATCGGCAAACGCCTCCGAAATCCCCTCGGCTTGCTCGATCGTCAGCTTGGCCTTTTCACGCAAGGTCTGGGCAAATCGAAGGGTGTCAAATGCAGCCATGCTCATCTATTATCTCCGCTCGCCCCTCATAATACACCTTCTTTAGGAATTCGAAAAGCATTGGTAACTGCCAACGTTTCTCATTACAGTCTATTAAGATTGCTCGGCTAGGCTCAAGCTGTCACATTTGACAGCGGGAAAGATCGAATGAACGAGGACGTACAGGCGGCGGTGCGGGTCGGTGTTGATAATCACGACAATTCGTCGGAAAGCATCCGCAAAGCGTTCGCTCACGTCAATGTCTGGATCTTTGATCTCGACAATACGCTTTACCCGCCTGAGTCTGCTTTATGGCCGCAGGTCGATCAACGCATCACGCTGTTTTTGGGCGATATGTTTGGCATTGATGGGCTCTCGGCGCGTGCCTTGCAGAAATATTATTATCAGAAATACGGCACAACGCTGAAAGGTCTGATGGAACAATACGGCATGAAGCCGGAGGCGTTCCTTTCTTTCGCACATGATATCGATGTGTCAGGCTTGGCCCCTGATCCTGAATTGGGATCGGCCATTGAAAAACTTCCCGGGCGAAAACTCATTCTCACCAATGGCTCGGAAGCTCACGCCCGTAATGTCGCGGGTAAGCTTGGGATTATCGACAAATTTGAAGCCGTGTTTGATATCGTCGCAGCCGACTTTACGCCAAAGCCCGAAGAAGCGACCTATGTGAAGTTTTTGGATAAATATCAAATCGATCCATCCCGCGCGGCGATGTTTGAGGATTTGGCCAAGAACCTTGTCGTGCCCTACGAGTTTGGCATGCGCACGGTGCTGATTTTACCCAAGCAATTCGACACCTATCGCGAGGCTCATGAACAGATGGATATTGATGCGTCCTATATCCATTTCAAAACGAAAGATCTGGCCGCGTTTTTGAAAAATGTGGTGTGACGTTTACCGTCATTGCGAGCGTTAGCGAAGCAATCCAGCTAGCATCTATCATTAAGCAGCGGCTTTAGTAGCGTCTATATTCTTCAATCATCAACTGGGTTGCTTCGCGTTCGCTCGCAATGACGATCTCTTTTAAGCAAACTTCCGCGCGGCTGCGCCATGTGCTGCCAACAGCTCGGCTAAATCCAAGCCAACGGGCATCGCATCAATAACGCGCCATTGACCTTGCACCATAACGCGGTCCGCCCGATGCGCGCCACACAGCACAAGCGTTGCCAGCGGATCATGCCCGCCTGAGAATCGTGGCTCATCAAGCGTGAAGAGCGCTAGATCCGCCTGTTTGCCAATAGCGATCTTGCCAATATCCTCACGGCCTAAGCACCTCGCCGAACCTTCCGTTGCCCAGCGCAAAGCATCAAGATGGGTAACGGCCTCAGCCGATTCATAATGCAAACGATTGACCATCAAAGCATGGCGCACAGCTTCCATCATGTTGGAGGAATCATTCGAGGCTGAACCGTCAACGCCTAAGCCAACAGGGGCGCCGGCTCGTTCCAATTCGCGCGTTTTGCAAAAGCCTGACGCGAGCACGGCGTTTGATGTCGGGCAATGGCAAATGCCCACGCCATGCTTGCCAAGCTTGGTGCAATCATCCGCTGTAAAATGCACGCCATGGGCTAACCATGTACGCGGGGTCAGCCAACCCACTTCTTCGAGCAATTCGATTGGGCGGCATTTATACACTTCCGCGCAATAGGCGTCTTCGTCTTTGGTCTCGGCCAAATGCGTGTGAAGCCGCGCATCGAATTTTTCAACGAGCGCGGCGCTTTCACTCATCAAGCGTTTGGTTACAGAGAACGGCGAGCAGGGCGCAAGCGCCACGCGGATAAACGCGCCCTCGCTTTTATCATGATATCGGTTGAGCAAGCGTTCGCTATCGGCCAAAATTGTATCTTCATCTTGCACGACGCTATCCGGTGGAAGGCCGCCATCTTTCTCGGACAAATTCATCGAGCCGCGCGTCACCGTCATCCGGATGCCGAGCTTGCGTGCCTCGTCGACTTCGATGTCGATGGCTTCATCAAGCCCTGCGGGAAACAAATAATGATGATCCGCCGCCGTCGTGCAGCCCGAAAGCAAAAGCTCAACCAGCGCCAAGCGAACCGAGAGGCGAAACGTTTCAGGATCAAGCCGCGCCCAGATGGGGTAGAGCGCTTTGAGCCAAGGAAACAACTCCTTGTTGATGGCTGAAGGATGGGCGCGCGTCAGCGTTTGATAAAAATGATGATGCGTGTTGATCAGTCCAGGCAGCACGACGTGGCGCGAGGCGTCAAAGGTTTGATCAACCGGTTTTGAAGGCGATTGGCCAGAGGCGAGCAGCTCCACAATGCGCCCGTGCTCAATCACGAGGCCACCCGCCGCATGGTCAGCGAGAATGGCGAGCGGGTTTTTGAGGTGCAGGCGCATGGAGCAGGGTCCGTGAGGGTTGGCGTTAGGCGAATTGTAAGGGATTTGGAGCGGGCCGCAACCAAGGATTGGTTGAAATTCTAAGGATGAATAGAGACCCTACACCTTAGAGGCGGTTAATTCTGATCTTGACAAAACAACCTTAAAGGTTTATTTCCGAAATGGAAAAAAGCAAACCAAGTCATGATTTGAAGGCATTCCAAGCGGCGTTTTCGCGCGAGCGTGCCGTTACCCTTACGGCGGTTCGTTCGGCGCGGGCGTTAGGCTATTTGGTATCTGATATTGCGGCACTGGTGAATAGGCTGGAGCGGAAACATTTCTTTAAATCAATGACGAGTTTTCATGATCATCGACAATGGCAAGATGTCTATCACATACCGGATGAAGGCAGAGTGCTCTATGTGAAATTTATCGATGCGGTCGTGACTGAGTTTATCCTGCTATCGTTCAAGGAAAAATGACATGCATAAGGTCAAAACTATGACCCATCCTGAAACGGGGGCAATACTCCACCGCGCGCGCCGGGTCGAGACGGTTTCTTATATGGGCACGTCCAAGGCGGTTGAAATAGAAGGCTGGTTTCCTGACAATGACGGAGACGGCATTTTGATCGGCGATGATTCAGCGCCTCTTGATGCCGCATTATCGGAACTGAAAGCCGCCTATCAAGCCGAAACGCAAGCCTTGGCCAAGCGCGTACGTTTTTCTACAGGGTTAACCCAGCGCGACGCGAGCCTTTTGCTTACCGGTTCACCGAACAGTTTTTCAAAATATGAACGCGGCGTTGCACAGCCAAGTTGGCCGACTTTTGTGCTGTTGAAGCTTCTGGCAGGGCAGCCGCAGCTGATTGAGGCGATCAAAAAGGTTTAATGTGCCGCCCAAGGTGACATATCCGCCGTCGCTTGATAAGAAGCCAATAAATACCTTGCAACCTATAAACGGACGAAACGCCATGCATGATTCAGCTCTTGCCTCCATTATCGACGTCGCTTGGGAAAAGCGGACGGAATTAACTCCTTCTACCAAGGGCGAAGTCCGCGAAGCGGTCGAATATGCCATTGATCGACTGGATTCGGGCGCGTTGCGGGTGGCGACCAAAGAGGCGGATGGCAGCTGGCAGACCCATCAATGGCTCAAAAAGGCCGTGTTGCTCTCCTTCCGCCTGAACGACAATGTGTTGATGTCGAATGGCCCGGCTGGCTCGTCGTGGTGGGATAAGGTTCCATCGAAATTCGAAGGCTGGGGCGAGGCGGAGTTTAAATCGGCAGGTTTCCGTGCCGTGCCGAATTGCACCGTGCGCCGCGGCGCCTATATCGCGCCGAATGCGATTTTAATGCCGTCTTTCGTCAATATTGGCGGCTATGTCGACACCGGAACCATGGTGGATACCTGGGTGACGGTCGGCTCCTGTGCGCAAATCGGCAAGAATGTGCATCTCTCCGGTGGCGTCGGCATTGGTGGCGTGTTGGAGCCGGTGCAGGCAGGCCCCACCATTATCGAAGACAATTGCTTTATCGGCGCGCGCTCGGAAGTCGTTGAAGGCGTTGTTGTCGGTGAAGGCTCGGTGATCTCGATGGGCGTGTTCATCGGCCAGTCGACAAAAGTCATCGACCGCGAAACGGGCGAAGTCTTTATGGGCCGCGTGCCGCCTTATTCGGTGGTTGTATCGGGCTCGATGCCCGGCAAGCCTTTGCCGGATGGCAGCATGGGCCCTTCGCTCTATTGCGCCGTTATCGTCAAGCGGGTGGATGCCAAGACACGCGCCAAGACGGGAATTAATGAGCTGCTCCGGGATTAAGGCGAGGATTGACGGATTTCCCCGATCGGAGGATGATCTGGATATGATCGACGTAACGCCTCACGGTTTCGTTATTGATGCGTCTTGGGATGCCGAGGCTGGGGTGTGGCTTGCCACGAGCGACGCGGTTCCGGGTCTCGCCATAGAAGCCGAGACTTGGCCGCGTTTGATTGAAGAAATTGGTTTTGTTCTTCCAGATTTAATCGAGCTTAATCGGCTTAATCTAGATGCCAAAGCATTCACAGTGCGGGCCGAGTCTCATGTGTCTTTGACAGCGGCATGAGGAATGGCCAATTTTTATCGCGATTTGATTGCAATCCTCAAGGCAAACAATTGCACCTTTGTGAGAGAGGGTAAAGGCAGCCATGAAATCTGGTTTAGTCCAGTTTCAATGTTAAACTTTACCGTTCCCAAAACAACACTATCCCGTCATATGGCCAACGTCGTTCTCAAACAGGCAGGCCTCAAAAAGGCTTTCTAATGCTCAACCCCAAAGACTCCATCGCCCTAACCCAAGCCCTGATCCGTTGCCCTTCGGTGACGCCGGAGGAGGGTGGGGCCTTGCGCTTGTTGCACGGCATTTTGCAAGAAGCGGGGTTTGAGAGCCACATCGTCCGCTTTTCGGACAGCAACACGCCGGATGTTGATAATCTCTATGCCCGCATCGGCACAGGCGCGCCGTGCCTGATGTTTGCAGGTCATACCGATGTTGTGCCCGTGGGCGACGAGACACGCTGGACGTATGGCCCGTTTGCGGGCGAGATTGTTGACGGTGTGCTCTATGGTCGCGGAGCTGCGGATATGAAAGGCGGCGTTGCGGCCTCTGTCTCATCCGTGCTCGCTTATCTGGCAGAAGCAGGCGACAGTTTCAAAGGCTCAATCGCCTTTCTGATCACGGGTGATGAAGAAGGCCCCGCCATTAATGGCACCGTGAAACTGCTCGAATGGGCGAAGGCGCGCGGCGAGCGGTTTGACCATTGCATTTTGGGCGAGCCAACCAATCCCGAGCGCTTGGGCGATATGGTCAAAATCGGCCGTCGCGGGTCGCTTTCGGGCCGTTTGGTGGTGGAAGGCAAACAGGGCCACATCGCCTATCCGCATCTGGCCGAAAACCCCATTCGCGGCATTGTGAAACTCGTCGGCGGCCTGATGGCCGAGCCGCTCGATCAAGGCACGGCACATTTTGGCGCTTCGAACCTCGAATTCTCAACGCTCGATGTCGGCAACAAAGCGGGCAATGTCATTCCGCAATCAGCCGAAGCAAAATTTAATATTCGCTTCAACGATCTTTGGACCCATGCCACGCTTGCCGCCGAGATCGAGCGCCGCTTGCGGGAATTGGCGGGCAATGGAGTGCGTTACACGGTGACGTTTGAGCCCTCGAATGCGGACGCTTTTCTAACCGCACCCGGTGCCTTTGTGGAAATGGCGGTGGCCTCGATTGAAGAATCCACCGGCATCAAGCCGGTGCTTTCCACCACGGGCGGAACGTCAGATGCGCGGTTCATCAAAAATTACTGTCCGGTGATTGAGTTTGGCCTGGTGGGCCAGACCATGCACCAGATCGATGAGCGGGTGCCGGCGGCTGACATTGCCCGGCTGTCGGAGATTTATCTCGGGCTAATCCGGCGTTATTTTGCCGCGTAACGGGTCTGCTATTTTTGACGGCCTTCCCAAGTCCCCCATTTTTGACTAGAAGCACTGCACAATTTCCATTGAGGAGCGACGCTTATGATTCCGGCATCCGAACAGGTTGTAACCGTCTTTGGGGGCTCTGGCTTTTTAGGCCGTCATGTGGTGCGGGCGCTGGCCAAGCGCGGCTATCGGATCCGGGTGGCGGTGCGTCGGCCTGATTTGGCCAATTTCCTCCAGCCGCTCGGCAATGTTGGTCAAATTCATGCGGTGCAGGCTAATTTGCGCTTCCCCGAGTCGGTTGATCACGCGGTGAAGGGTTCGAATGCGGTAGTGAACCTCGTCGGTATTTTGGCCGAAAGTGGCCGCCAGAGCTTTAACGCCGTGCAGGTTAATGGTGCGAAGGCCATTGCCGAGGCAGCCAAGCGCCATGGCATATCCCGCTTTGTCCATGTTTCCGCCATTGGGGCCGATGCGGAATCGCCATCTGTCTATGCGCGCACGAAAGCCGCTGGTGAAGCCGCCATTCGGGCCGCGGTGAGCGAGGCGATCATTCTTCGCCCCTCTATCGTGTATGGCCCCGAGGATGATTTCTTCAACCGTTTCGCGGCACTCGCCCGCGTCATGCCGTTCCTGCCTTTGATCGGTGGCGGACATACGAAGTTTCAGCCTGTGTTTGTAGGTGATGTGGCCGAAGCGGTGGCGAAAGCCATCGATGGCGCTTTGAAGGCGGGCGCGACCTATGAATTGGGCGGGCCGGAGGTAAAAACCTTCCGCGAATTGATGCAAATCACGCTGAAAGTGGCCAATCGCAAGCGTGTATTGCTGCCACTGCCGTTTCCGTTGGCCCGGCTTCAGGCAGGCCTTTTTGAACTGATTGATACGGTCAGCTTTGGCCTTTTAATGCCATCGGCGCTTCGCCTTACGCGCGATCAGGTGACTTTGCTGGAACGCGATAATGTCGTTTCCGACGAGGCCAAGAATAATGGCCTGACGCTTGAAGGCATGGGCGTTGAAGGCGAGACGGTGGAAGCCATTGTGCCGAGCTATCTCTACCGCTTCCGCAAAGCGGGCCAGTTTGAACGCATGGCGGATGCTTGACCGTTTTCCTTCTCCCTGAGGGAGAAGGTACCTGCGGAGCAGGGGGATGAGGGACTAATGGTAGCCACCAGAACCTCATCCGGTCGCTCCGCGACCACCTTCTCCTTAAAGGAGAAGGCCATCTTAGAATTGATTAATAAGGCTCCGGATCTGCCAATCGATGCAGCCGCTCAGCCGTAGTGCGGGCTACTCTTACCAACATCGCTTTGCGGGTTGATGCCGCCAGCCGATGCTCGGGCGCGTCGCGTAATATGGCGGCACCATAGGAATCGGCCAAAATGAGGCCTGCATCCTCCGGCATAATCTCCGGCGGCACGGTTTCGGGGATGGCGAAGAACAAGCGGTCGCAATGGAGCCGGTAGTCGGGCCATTTCTGGTCCACCCTAAAATCCTCAATGCTGGACTTGATTTCGACGATCCAGATGGTGCCGTCATCGCTAACAGCTAAAAGATCGGCCCGCCGGTTCGAGGCCAGCGTCAATTCGGTCACGCTGGCAAAGCCCAAATCGCGCAAAAGTCGCCGTGTTCCCCGCGCGATCATCAGTGCGGTGTCGGATTGCCGGCCATCGGGGGGTAAAATGAGGGTTGAATCGGTCATGGGTATCGATTTTAAGCCAAACCCTGTTGGTGGGGATAGAAAATTCGCAACCTCACCCGTTGCAAACCCTCAGCTTTCCCTTTATACACCCACCCTTCAAACCGCCCGGCTGATTAAGGGCTGCCGTGGCGGTTTATTTCGCTCAATGTTGATGCGAACGGTGTGGCAACACGCTGGCTTTATTAAGAACGGACGGTTTCGGCCGCCCCAAGGAGAGCAAAATGCCCAAGATGAAGACCAAATCGGCCGCCAAAAAGCGGTTCAAAATCACCGGCACCGGCAAGGTGATGTATGCTCAGGCAGGTAAGCGCCACGGCATG
>CANGLU010000060.1 GCA_947455025.1 Hyphomicrobiales bacterium | reverse complement strand
CCTGCCGAGCAATCTCAGCAAATGATAAACTTGCGGCCAACCCACGGCTGATGGCTTCTCGATCCTCAAAGCTGAGGCGACTATACTGCTTCTGTGTCATGCGGAGCCCATATTAGCCCCGTTGCGCTAGATTCCTGAAACCGCCATATTAATAAAATCCCATACGCCCCAATACTGCCTTGTAACAAAAAAACCCCGCGCATTGAGTGCGCGGGGTCAGCAATGGTCTGATAAATCAGAGATTTTATCCGCGCTTGTTCTGTCGATTAGCGATCAAATCCTCAACCACGGTCGGATCGGACAGCGTCGAGGTGTCGCCGAGGCTGCCAAACTCATCCTCGGCGATCTTGCGCAAGATACGACGCATGATCTTGCCCGAGCGGGTTTTTGGAAGCCCAGGTGCAAATTGGATAAGATCCGGGGACGCAATAGGTCCGATTTCCTTACGCACCCAACCAACAAGCTCTTTCCGAAGCGTATCTGTTGGCTCGGTGCCACTCATCAGTGTGACATAAGCATAGATGCCCTGACCCTTAATGTCATGCGGGTAGCCTACAACGGCAGCCTCCGAGACCTTTTCATGGGCGACAAGAGCACTTTCAACTTCGGCTGTTCCCATACGGTGACCCGAGACATTGATCACATCATCAACACGACCCGTGATCCAATAATAGCCATCAGCGTCACGACGGCAGCCATCGCCTGTGAAATATTTGTTCGCATAGGTTGCGAAATAGGTCTCCATAAAGCGCTTATG
This sequence comes from Hyphomicrobiales bacterium, assembly GCA_947455025.1. Lineage (GTDB taxonomy): Bacteria > Pseudomonadota > Alphaproteobacteria > Rhizobiales > Beijerinckiaceae > CAIUPE01. Next base: position 13,186 of record CANGLU010000060.1, on the reverse strand, counting down.
GTCGCCGTAAACGGTCCGCATTTGACCGGGCCAACTGTCGGAAATGACGAGGTTGCCCTCGCAAGCCCCTTCCAAAACAACGCCATTAGCATCGACAATTTCGGGTTTTACACCAAAAAAGGGACGGGTTGCCGAACCGGGCTTTTGGGCAATAGCGCCCGGAAGCGGCGTAATTAAAATACCGCCCGTCTCGGTCTGCCACCATGTATCGACGATTGGGCAACGCTGATCGCCAACGACGCGGTGATACCATTCCCATGCTTCGGGATTGATAGGCTCGCCTACCGAACCCAACAAGCGCAGCGAAGCGCGCGACGTTTTCTTAACAGGCTCTTCTCCCGCACCCATCAAAGAGCGGATAGCGGTAGGGGCCGTGTAGAAAATATTGACTTTGTGCTTATCAACCACGTCCCAGAAGCGCGAAATCGTTGGATAGGTAGGAATACCTTCAAACATCAATGTTGTGGCACCATTCGCGAGGGGGCCGTAAACAATATAGGAATGTCCCGTGACCCAACCCACATCAGCGGTGCACCAGTAAATATCACCGTCGTGATAATCAAAGACATATTGATGGGTCATCGATGCGTAGACGAGATACCCCCCCGTCGTGTGCACAACGCCCTTTGGTGCGCCGGTTGAACCCGATGTATAAAGGATAAACAGTGGCGCTTCGGCCTCCATTTCCTCAGGCTTGCATTGGGCATCGGCATTCTTGGCTTCGGCGTCATAATAATAATCACGCCCGTCTTGCATATGAACATCGCCGCCCGTGCGACGCACAACAATTTGTGATGTAACAAGCCCCGGAACGCGTTTTAACGCCTCATCCATATTGGCTTTGAGAGGTACTTTTTTACCGCCGCGTAAGCCTTCGTCGGCGGTTATTACAACCTTGGATTTGCAGCCTTCGATGCGGCCCGCTAGCGAGTCCGGTGAAAAGCCGCCAAAGACGATCGAATGAACCGCCCCGATACGCGCACAAGCAAGCATGGCATATGCTGCTTCTGGGATCATCGGCATATAAAGCGTTACTGCGTCGCCCTTTTTAACGCCGTGATGTTTCAGGACGTTAGCAAAGCGGCATACTTCATCATGGAGCTCTTGATAGGTGATATGTTTGCTTTCAGACGGATCATCGCCTTCCCAAATAATCGCCGTCTGGTTCGCACGTTGTGGCAAATGCCGATCGATGCAGTTCATCGATACGTTGGTGGTGCCATCGCCGAACCATTCGATATGGACCTTGCCGGGTTCATAAGATGTATTCTTGACCTTTGAATAAGGCTTGATCCAATTGATCCGCTTGCCTTGTTCGCCCCAAAACGCTTCAGGATCTCGAACAGAAGCGTCATACATCGCCTGATATTTGGCGTTATCGACGAAGGCGCGGCTCGCCCATTCGGCGGACACAGGATACAGCTTCTCGGACATGGATTTTTCTCCCCTCCAGCCTTCCACCGCCTTTAGGCGGCGTTCCGGCACACACCTTAAAATCGCCATCACGGGCAAATTTCATTTTTCAATGCTTAATTAAGCGGAGGAGAGGCTCCTCGACAAGGTCCATTGTCCTCACACTTTGGTAGGTTCGACCTTGGGGGAAGGCGATGTTCCATTCGATGATGGCGGTCTAGCCATCTTAAATTATCGATTTTCAAGATTTGCTTGCACTCGAAAAACTAATCATGTGGGGCTGCAACAAACCCGAGTGTTTCGATAAAGGCATCGACATGAACGGACCAAAGGCGCCCGCCTTTTGCCAGTAATTTATGCCCATCTTCATCGGGCACAGCGGCGGTTTCGATAAATTCACCCGCTCCACCGGCCTTCGAAAATGCCGCATGCCAAAGTTTGGGGGCCGCTTCCCCCCAAAAAAGGTCATTTTGCGCATAAAGCCATAGATTAGGTAATTTTGTCGTGCGCCCAAGCTGGCCGTAAAGGGCGGTCAATGCTTCCGGAAAACAACTGCGTCCGGGCATCCGCTCGGGATCTCCGCCTGTTCCGCCCGAAAAATTGATATAAGCAATCACCCCGGAAAGATGACGTGCACCTGCCGCAACCGTTGTCAAACCGCCTACCGATTGGCCAACCAAAATGATCTTCTTTGAATTTGCCCAAGACTGATGCCGCAACCACATTACGTCTGCTTCGATGGTATCCGCGGCATTCTTTGCGACCTGCGCGTAAAGAGGGCTGCCGCTGCATTCGCCTGAAGCGCTGATTTTTATGCCCGAGACCTCCAAATCGTCGCCACCGGTTTCGCCATAGCCCGGTCTTATTGGCGCTAAAACCGCAAATCCCTTCTTGACCCAATAGCCCGCGTGACCGGCAAGAATGGGTTGGTCTAATCCTGCCCGTTCACTCACTTTTGGTGAGCGCCCATGAGAAAAAACGATCACGGGAAAAGGGCCAGAACCGGGCGGTTGATAGACAAACGCCACCATATTAAAATCTTTTCCGCCGACGTGAACAGGTATCGATACTTTTTCAGGATTAGGCGCCGGTTCGGCACGAACGGCACCAAAGCTCGCGAAGGCGAGCATGATGCAAGAGCCAATTACTTGGCAGCGACCCGATAAATGCCGTTTCATTGTCGCAATCCCAATGGTCGCTTCATATTCTTGCTTTGAACTAAAATGACCTCAGGGAAATAATTGATGGTAGAACCACCTGTTTGTTCGTTTCGCTTTTCTTAAAGCCCACCTAATTCACAAACGATCTTCCATTCCGCATCCGTTACAGGTTGGACCGATAGGCGCATGGATGTCACCAATGACATCTTAACCAATCGAGGTTCAGCCTTTACGTGGGCCAGCGTTACAGGCCTTAAAAACGGCTTTACGGCTTTAAGATCAACCACCACCCAAGGCTCACCCGGCTCGGCGGTCGGATCGGGATAGGCTTCGCGGATTACTTCGACGATACCAACGATCTCTTTGCCCTCGTTGGAGTGATAGAAAAATCCTGTATCACCCTTTTTCATCGCGATCATGTTTAGTTTGGCTGAGTGGTTGCGAACACCATTCCAAAATGTGCCCTTAGCACCCGCTTCGACCTGCTGCTCCCACGACCATTTAAAAGGTTCGGATTTATAGAGCCAATGCGCCATGCTTTTTATTCTCCCTTTACTGGCCGGTTCATCAAGCGATCAATGGCTCCATCAACCGTCAACCTGTTATCAAGAATGGCCGAAACGGCTTCCGCAACAGGCATTTCGACGCCGCGCGCGCGCGCCATTTCTACAAGCACATGCGCCGTATAAACGCCTTCTGCTAGTTTGCCGCCACCTGCTTGAGATACGGATTTACCGACCCCGAGATCATGTCCAAAAGCAAAGTTCCGTGATTTTAAAGATCCAGCTGTAAGCACCAAATCGCCGAGGCCCGATAGACCCATCAAGGTCTCTGGTTTGGCCTGATAGCTGGCCGCAAACCGCCTAAGCTCTGCAAAACCACGCGCTACCAATGCAGCGCGCGCGCTTTCGCCCAATCCCCTTCCTTCAACAATGCCTGCGGCAATCGCTAATACGTTTTTTGCAGCACCACCGATTTCGACGCCCCGCATATCAGACGAATGATAAACGCGAAAACTCGACGAGCTCAATGCTTTGGCCAATGCTTCAGCGATTTCACCAAGCGGTGCCGCTAAAGCAACAGCCGTTGGTAGGCCACGCGCAACGTCATCTGCAAAGCTAGGGCCTGATAATATAGCGGGCATCACACCTGGGATCGCATCGGTTACGATTTCACTCATGAATTCGCCTGATTGGCGATCTATTCCCTTGGCACACACAATTAACGGAATACCCCGTTTCACAACCAAAGCGAGTGCGACAGCCATATCGCGTAACGCTTGCGCGGGAACTACCAACAAAATCGCGCGGCCTCTATCGGCAGCTTCTTTGAGCGAGGCCGTAATCGTAATCGTCTCAGGCAATAAAAGGCCTGGTAATCGACGGCTATTTTCGCGTGTTGATTGCATCGCTTCGGCTTGATCCGAATCCCGGCTCCACAGGGTCACTTTTCGACCGGCACGCGCTGCGGCCAAGGCTAAAGCCGTACCCCATGCCCCTGATCCGATAACCGAAATGCTATCAAACATGGGGGGAGACTTTCGCTTCGAGGGCCCAGCGCGCGCGTGGGGCGAAGTCCAGCCCATCCATCAAGCCTAGCCTTAACCGTTCGATGCCGGCCCATGCAATCATTGCACCATTATCGGTGCAAAGCGCGACGGGCGGTGCAACCAATGGAAGGCCGTTATCGCTTGCGACGCGGTGTAAGGCCCTTCGCATCGCGAGATTGGCGGCGACGCCGCCTGCGACGACGATGGCGGTCGGTTCGGCAAAATCGGCTCGGGCGACTTTGAGCGCCATTTTCGTACGATCAGCGACGACATCGACAATGGCGGCTTGAAACGAGGCGCAGATATTCTTGATGTCGGTTAGGGTGAGAGGAGCGATTTTTTCGGCTTCAATTCTTACCGCCGTTTTTAGCCCGGATAGGGAGAAATCGGGTTCTTTTCGCCCGTGCATAGGGCGCGGGAAGGCAAATTGCTCGGGATTTCCCTCTAAAGCGAGCTTTTCGACTTCAGGACCACCCGGATAGGGTAGACCGAGCATTTTCGCAACCTTATCAAAGGCTTCGCCGATAGCGTCATCGATGGTTGTTCCAAGGCGGACGTAATCGCCGACGCCTCTTACAAAGAGCAATTGCGAGTGGCCGCCGGAGGCTAGGAGGAGCAAAAAGGGGAAATTGACGCCATCGGTCAAACGGGGCGAAAGGGCGTGTGCTTCGAGGTGATTGACGGCCAAAAACGGCTTTTGGGCGACAAGCGCGAGGGCTTTTCCCGTCGTTAGACCGACCATAACGCCGCCAATTAGGCCCGGACCGGCGGCGGCGGCGATGCCGTCCATGTCGGAAAGTTTCATTCCGGCGGTTAATAAGGCTTGTTTTACAAGGACATCGATCACTTCGATATGGGCGCGGGCGGCGATTTCCGGAACCACACCACCATAGGCTTGGTGGGCCTTGATTTGACTTAAAATTTCATTCGACAGGATCCGACCTTCCCCGTCCCGGTCGCTTTCGACGACGGAAACGGCGGTTTCATCACAGGTCGTTTCAATTCCTAGAACGCGCATTGCGCCTCTTCTCTCTCATAAGTGGCAGGGATTTTGAATTTTAAGGGCCTCTTTCGCATAGTCTAACAACCCCTTATAGGTGATCAAAACGGCCTTTGCGATAATCCCGAAGGGACTTCGCATAAATGTTGGAACAAGAGCAAGGTTTTAGGCGAATGGCAGGAAAAGGATTCAAGATTGGAACGCGGGGCAGCCCGCTCGCTCTGTGGCAGGCCAATGAGGTGGCCTCCCGTCTTCGCAAGGCTCTGAAGATTCCCGACGATGCGATTGAGCTCGTCATCATCCGTACATCAGGCGATATGAGCCAAGCGGGTGGGCAGGCTCTCGTCGGTGGCAAAGGTGCGTTCACGAAAGAGATCGACGAGGCGATGTTGGCGGGTGATATTGATCTCGCGGTGCACTCGGCGAAAGATATGCCGACGGCCTTTCCGGATGGCATTGATATTATCGGATATTTGCCGCGCGAAGATGTTCGCGATTGTTTGATATCGGCGAAGTATACATCGATTGAAGAACTGCCCCTTGGCGGGATTGTGGGAACGGCCAGTCTTCGCCGTGCAGCGCTGGTGAAGCGGATACGCCCGGACATCAAAACGCAAGTTCTGCGTGGCAATGTCGACACGCGAATCAGAAAATCGGCCGAGGGCGAAGTGGACGCCACGCTCTTGGCATTGGCCGGACTTAAACGGCTTGGCATTGCTGAAAAAGCGGCTGCCATTTTACCGCTCGATACTTTTCCTCCGGCCATCGGACAAGGTGCCGTGGGCGTTACCGCGCGTAGCAGCGATGCCCGGGCACTGGAAGCGTTTTCGCTCATCGCCGATGTTGATACGGGACATGCGCTTGCGGCTGAACGGACCTTCCTCAAAATGCTGGATGGCTCTTGCCGGACGCCGATTGCCGGTCACGCGGTGATTACAGGTGACCAGCTGACCTTTCATGGTTTGTATCTCAGCACGGATGGCCGCCAATCCTTCACAGCGAATGGCTCGGGCTCCATCAAGGATGCAGCGCAGATTGGTGAACAAGCGGCGCGCGATATTCTTGCTGTTTTGCCCGCCGATATTCGCACGCAAGGCGAATGAAACTTCTGATCACGCGACCAGAACCCGATGCCACGGCCACCGCCGAACGGCTCATCGGGTTAGGGTATGAATGCCTATCGCTCCCCGCAACGGAAATTGTTGCAACGGGGAACGCCATACCTTCCGACAAAGTTACGGCCCTCTTGGCCACGAGCGCCAATGCGTTCCGCACGATGACGCGTGCCGATATTGCGCGGTTAAGCTCGACCCCCTTGCATTGCGTTGGCGAAAAGACGGCCAAGATTGCGCGCGAAATGGGTTTTTTATCGGTCCATGTTGCGGGCGGATCGGGGACAAAACTTGTTTCCGATATTAAGGCGCACTATCCGCTTCATGCGCGCTTTATCTATCTTACCGGTAGCCCGCGTAAGCCCACGGTTGAAACGGAGCTTAAAGCGGCCGGGTATCAGGTAACGAGCGTTGAGCTCTACCAAGCCCAATCCGTGAGCGCATGGCCCGGACCGATGATAATTTCGCTCGCCGGTATCGACGCGGCGCTGCACTTCTCGCGTGCTTCGGTTGAAACCTTACTGGTTCTGGCGGAGCAATCCGGCCATATAGCCGAGATCAAACGCTTGCCGCATTTTTGCCTTTCCGACGATGTTGCGTACCCGCTCCGGGAAGCCCATTGTCCGACGGTTGCGACCGCAATGGAGGCCAATGAAAAAAGCCTCCTCGACCTCGTCGCACATCTTTTGCCGTAATCTGGTTTTTCATCGTTTTGCCGCATAGTTTCGATTAATTGGCGACCACGTCATCGAAACATGCGTTAGATCAAGGAAGTGTAAACCTTAAGCGGTGATGGTTAGGCTTGATCAAGGTTGGAGCGGGAGCACGCGGACGCATGACAGAGACTGAACCAAATGCCGACGCCTACCCATCGAGTAAAGCGAAAGGCGCACGATCGGTGCCGCCTGTTATCGATCTTGAGGCGCAAGAGGTTAAATCGGAATCTTCGGGGTCCGACGAAGGCAAGACTGCTTCCATAGCTTCCGCAAAACCATTCAATCTACAATGGGCTGGTGCAGCTCTCTTGGGCGCTCTGGTGGGTGGCGCATTGGTTGAAGGCACCATCGCTTTTCTTCCCGTAAAGGACAGTGCGACGGATCGGCTAACGGCCCTTGAATCAGCGATTGGTCAATTTGGATCACAAGCATCGATAAAACTGCTCGAAGCCAGACTAGCAAAAGCCGAAAGCATAGCGAGTGACTTGCGGAAAGCGGTTGAGCAACCTTCAAAACCATCGCCGGAATTAACACTCCGATTAAACAGAATTGAAGAAGCCTTAGGCCATATCACTCTTCAAACCTCGTCATCCGACAGCGCATTGAGCAGAAGTGCGTTGCGCTTAACGCTCGCAAGGCTCATCAAAGAAAAGGTAACAAACAGCCTGCCTTTTGAGGCTGACTATAAAGCGTTCATCGCTTTAGCCGGACCATCAAACGGTAATGAAATTTTGCAAAAATTTTCAGCATCAGGATCGATATCCTACGAGGCTTTGCGGTCTGACTTTATAAAAATAGTGTCGACACCGAAACCGATGAAGGACACGACACAGACGTCCACAATTCCTCTTAGCGATCGTGTGCTGACGATGCTTTCGCATGTTGTAACCATCACACCGACGGACCGAATAGGCCCAGAATTAAAGACTAATTTTACCGAGATCGATGCGGCACTTGCCAATCATCAAGGCTCTCAAGCGTTTGAACGATGGCAGTCTCTACCCGAAACTGACAAACAAGCACTTGCGCAATGGGCCTCACGCTTGCGCGAAAAACTGGACGTAGAAATGGCTGCTGATGCTCTCACCCATGATGCGCTTCGCTCCTTGGACATTAAAGGAGCCGATCAATGATCAGACTCCTTTTCAGTCTTATCGTACTAACGTTTGTTGCGCTTGGTTTGGCTTGGCTATCCGATATGCCGGGCGGGGTTACCCTCACTTTAATGGGATTTAAGATTGAAGCTTCTTTGGCGGTGGCAACGGTTGCCGTTGTTACGCTCGCGATTGCGCTTGCCATTGTCTGGTCCATTCTTAGATTTGTGTTTCGCTTGCCTAGTCTCATTTCGATCGGGTGGCACGCAAGGCAACGCCATAAGGGCCATCTCGCTGTTTCACGCGGTATGATTGCGGTTGGGGCCGGTGACAGTAAGCTGGCGCATCGCAGCGCTTCTGAGGCGATCCGCCTGTTGGGACGTGAACCTTTGGCGCTTCTATTGTCGGCTCAAGCGGCGCAAATGGAGGGGGATGGTGCGGGTGCCGCGCGGGCCTTCCACGATATGCTTGCAAGCCCCGATACAAAGCTGCTTGGCCTGCGTGGTCTCTATATCGAAGCGCAACGCGCTGGCCGTGAACTGGAAGCCGTTAAATATGCGGAGGAAACGGTCGCCATTGCGCCGAAGACCGCATGGGCGGTTGATGCCTTGATGGAGCATCATGCGCGGACGGGTGACTGGCAAAAGGCGCTGATGGCATTGGATCACGGTAGCGGCGCCTTTGAGCGGCAGGACCGCAAGCGGAAGCGTGCCGTGTTGCTAACCGCCGATGCGCTGTCCCATGGCGATGGGGCGCCCGAGCTTGCGATCGACTCGGCTCGTGAAGCGGCAAAACTCGCCCCTGACCTTGTGCCTGCACAGACCGCTTTTGCGCGGCTCCTCTCGCGGCAGGGAAATTATCGAAAAGCCTCTCGTCTTTTGGAAGCGGCCTGGAGGTTAACCCCCCACCCTGACCTTGCCGAAGCCTATCTTTCAATCCGGCCCGGCGATGCCGCGCGGGAGCGGCTGGCGCGCGCCAAAAAACTCATGGCGCTTAAGCCCGACCATCCGGAAAGCCGCTATGCTTTGGCGCGCACCTATAGCGAGGCGCGTGACTTTGATAAGGCACGCGAGGCGATTGCGCCGTTGCTTGAACCGGCACCTACGGTTCGGGTCTGCCTGCTCATGGCTGAGCTTGAACAACTTGAGCATGGTGACGGCGGTCATGTGCGGGAATGGTTGGGGCGAGCGTCCCACGCGCCGCGCGACCCGAGCTGGATCGGAGACGGATTAATCAGCGATGTGTGGGCGGCTGTTTCGCCTATTAGCGGAAAACTTGACGTGTTTACGTGGGCTAAGCCCGCCGAAACCGTTATTGATCGGCGGTTTTCCGAGGTTTTAAATGGAACGCTTCGCTCCCTCGGGCCCGTCCATACGCCAGCAAACGGGCCGCAAGAGACAATTCCTTCGGCGCCCGGCATGAAAAAGACTTTATCGGCCTCGGCTTTTCTGGCGTCGCAGGCCAAAGAGGGCGACCGTCCAAGCCCGACCGAAATTCGAAGCCCGACACGAAAAAGTAAGGCAGATGTTATCTTCCCCCTCGCCCACTCGCCCGACGATCCGGGGCCGGGGTCGGAATAAAATGCGCTGCCTCAAAGAGGTTCTGCTAAAAGGGGGTAGGAAAATCGCTCGAACTCATGTATGGAACCGCGCGTTGCCGCTTTAGCTCAGTTGGTAGAGCACAGCTTTCGTAATAATTTAGTCGCTCCCATAATTTTACATATTATCGTTATTTTACAATAACTTATGGCACCGGTTGTAGCATGGTCAAAACCATGCTACATTACCCTTGGTTCTTACTCATTGGGTTAGCCATAGATGCCAGACGATAGCTCTACAAAAGCACCTGCTAAAGCTCTAAAGAAACGCAGCGTCGTACCCATCCCCGATACCATCACGCGTATTCCCAAATACCCACCCAAGCTGATCATATTCCAAGTCGCATCTTCACCTTATTGGTGGGCACGCACATATGAAGGTAGACCAATCAAGCGCAGCCTCAAGACCACGGATAAGCGCGAGGCCATAGCAGCAGCCAAGGATTTCTATGATGAAATCCTGCTCAACAAGCGCCAAAGCATCAATAATAACCCCAAAAAGAGCACATTCGCGTACTGTGCTCAGCAGGTGATAGCTGAGGATATGGCAAGGGCTGATCGCGATGAGCTCAGCGAGAGCTACGCCATTACCCAGCGCGGCCTCATCAACAAGCACATCAAGGACTATTTCAAGCAGATCGAGGTAGCTGACATCGATTACATGTTCTTAGATGGCTTCCGGAACTACCTTTTCAGCTTCGGCCTAGTGCCTGCAACCGTCAAAGCCAACTTCGTACCCGTCAAGAAGATCCTCGATTATGCGCAGAAGGCCAACATCATAAAGACAAGCCCGCTGCTGCCCAGCGTCAAGAACGAGGACAATCCACGCGGCTACTTCAATGTCAGGGAATACAGGCTGCTGCGAACCACAGCTCGCCAGATGATAGGCTCACTCAGCGAAGTCAAGCAGCGCAAGGTGGTCAATGGCGAGGAGATAGACAAGAAGCTGCGCAACATCATCGTCAGCGAAGAGCTGCTCTATCTGATCTCGTTCATGATCTACACGTTCATACGCCCAACGGACCTCAAATCCATCAAGCACGAGCACATCGAGATTAGGCATGGTGCTGAAGGGGATTATCTGTGGATGCCCATCCCACCATCCAAAGGCCATGGCAATCCCATCACTTCCATGCCCAGAGCAGCCATATTCTATAAGAAGCTGGTGGAACTGCGCAGGCGTGAGCGCGGTGATCCGCAGGCTGATCTCAGCAAGGAATATCTGTTCATGCCCCAGCATGAGAACAGGAAATACGCCTATAGACAGCTGGCTAGGCAGTTCAACGTGGTCTTGGCAGCAGCTGATCTTAAGGATGGTCCCATGGGTGAGCCGCGCACGCTCTATTCCCTGCGCCATACCAGCTTGATGTACAGAGCGCGATATGGCGGCGAGATTGATGCGTTCAAGCTGGCCAAAAATGCCCGCACCAGCACTGAGATGCTGGATCGCTTCTATCTGTCCAAGCTGGAGAGCAGCCATTTCACAGCATCGCTGCACGCAAGGAAGCCCAGCAAGCGCGGCCGCAAGCAGACCACCATATATATGGAGCAGCCAAAATCGCTCACGCTCAGCGATATGATGGAACAAGCACAGGCTGAGCTCACTGAAACCGCACGCGATACCACGCTGGAGATGCGCAACGGTCAGCTGTCAGTCGCCAGCAAAAAGTAAGCGTTCGTAAACACGTGGCGCGTAAATTGCTAATGTACAAAAAAGATATAGAAAATCAGCGTTTATTGCGTTAATAAGCGCTCGTTGCCGCTTTAGCTCAGTTGGTAGAGCACAGCTTTCGTAAAGCTGGGGTCAGGTGTTCGAATCACCTAAGCGGCACCAGTCTATGATAAATAATCGTTTATTTTCAACAACTTATCGTTTATCTCTGTAATTACGCCCCACATTTTATCCCACGCCACAACATCGTATCGCCGCTTGTTTCTTGGGGATGTCAAACTGCATCAGATTGCATCATAACTCCATTAAGATCGATAAACAGGTATCAGACTTGTTATCGGGGGAATGGGGAATGGCATCCGACACTCTGCCGTCGCGGCGAATATGGTGGACACTCCCAAAAGCGATAGGTTGGCTCCTATACCGAAGAGAAACGGCGTTCCCCAAGATTGAGACATTATCGGCTTTTGGTGTCCTGAACGAATTTGTGCGTGAGGGAAACGATGAGCAGGCGGCTCGGGCAATTGCTCTTCGCGATGAGTTCCTTGAAAAACTTGCGGCTGGCGCGGTTGTAATTATGGCAGCCTCAACGCAAAGCGGTAAAGTAGAGCCTGTGCCAGCTGCTGAATGGACACGCCTTGATCCACTTTACGGGGAGACCCTGAATTTCCCCTTTGACGCTCTTGGTAACTCTTACGATGACAAGCCTTCATATTTTAATGCTGTGGTCGCTGCAGCAGAAATTCGTCGCATTTGGCCTGCGATGGTAGTGACGCCAAAACTTATAGAATCAGAGGTTAGGGAGGCAATCTGCGAATCAGTAAAACGCTTAGGCCGCCCTTTGTATGGGCGTGAGCTTGAAGAACTGAGGCAAAAAATTTGCGAGGAGAAAATCGCGAAGTTCCCGCGTGATAATTTTTTCGATATCGCAAAAAGCGTTCAAGGCCATATTCCGCGCGGCCGTCCGAAAAGGCCAAAATAATCGCGGAGATAAAATCGGAACCTCGCGATTTTGTGATTAATGACTGGTGTATTCTTTTTCGTCTCAATCCGTCTCCAGAGCGGTCATTCCGACCGTATTTTTGGAGAAAAAAATGACTACCAAGCCATCCAAGTCATCCACGACAACAACTGACAAGACAGCATCAGAACCGGTCAGCCGCCGCGCTTATAAGCTCAATGATGTCTGTCGCGATTACGATGTCAGCCGTTCCACTCTCTATAGGCTGGACGCGGCAGGTCGTATCAAGATCATCAAAATTGGGGGCGCATCCCGCATTCTCGAAGAAGACCTCGTGAAACTCGAGAAGGGAGGTGCATGATGACATTTCCCGATAATCATGACGACGCATCTTTCGCTGATGATATGACGCGTCACAAAAATGCAGATCGGCCGACAGAAACCGATAAAACCGAAAAACCGATTGACGTGTCGAACCTCGACTTTCTTCGTGCCGTTTTCCGCGAAGCGCAAACGAGCGTTTATTTCGTTGGCTTCAAAGGCAATCCATCGACGGTGAAACAGGGGAATTGGTCGGGACGTGCGTTGCCATGTGATGACCTGATCGAAGACCTGATCCCGACGCCAGATGAAAATTCCTATTTCACGTTGGCATCCTATCACGCTGGTGACGACGGGATGGTAAGGCGTAGGAAGGCCAATTTCGAAGCCCTCCATTCCATTATGCTCGACGACATCGGAACGAAAGTTCCGTTCGAAGCAATTGGACTGCCCCCATCGAGTGGTCCAATTTGAATGTTAGTGCATGGTCGGCCTTTGGTCTATTGGAATGATCGCTTCGGGTGCCGGTGGCCGATACCCCAATGAACTGTGTGGCCGTTTGGTATTGTAGTGATGCCGCCATTTTTCGAT
>CANGLU010000059.1 GCA_947455025.1 Hyphomicrobiales bacterium | reverse complement strand
TGTGTTTTCTGCATATGAAAGGTCCATGATTGTTGCGAGGGTAAAAAGTGGTCTGGATCGCTGTCGTGCCAAAGGCATCAAATTAGGCAGACCCCAAATGCCCGAACACAGACAAACCGCAATCAAGAGATTGTTGGCTACTGGCAAAGGCATAAGAGAAACCGCACGACTACTGGGCATATCACCTGCCAGTGTCAGTAAAGTTGCTAAATCCAATAGTGCACAACTGGCAAAGTCTGCCTGATCCCACCGCCACCATTGGCAGCGTCAACCACGCTTGGCATGGTCGGTCGGGTAGATCAATTGATCGCTATTGACCATGATGGGTAATGGGTTAAGTTATTGATATTGCAATTATTAAGGTAATGGACTTCTACCAATATACGGCTCAGCTCCACCACGCTTCGCCCCGATGGGGCTACGCGTGGCGCAGCCACGGGGAGCAACAGCGCCTTGGGCGAAGCAGTGTCCGGCGGAGCTCGAAGAGCGCAGACGGACTGGCCGATTTAGCACATGAACAAAGCACAAACTCGTCGACTCAAACTTCTACGTCTTTGTCCTCAATATCCACCTCTTGGCGATCGCTGGCATGCAGCATCAATTTCCGATGCTTGGTTTTGCGCCCGGAAACGCGCTTCCGCCACATGCGAAAACTCGAAGGCTTCATATGCCGTCGCATGATGTCGATAACCTCAGGTTCCGACAGGCCGAGCCGCTGTTTGATCTCCTCAAACGAGACTTCATCGGCCCAGGCGAGTTCAATCGTCTCGCTAATGTCGCCAATTGTCGGTTCCGATTTATTCAAGACACCAATCCAATTCACCAAAAGGCTGAATGCTAAAGCCTAACGCCTTCTTACAACCCTATGACGGTTAGCAAAAGAGAATTACGGCGCAATCGGATAGGAGGTTTCGGCCTTGATGCGTTCCATGGCAAATCGCGAGGTTACGTTTTTAAGCTGCGCGCCAGAAATCAGCCGTTTATAAAATCCGTCATAGGCCGACATATCGGCAACGGTTACGCGCAACACATAGTCAATATCGCCCGCCATGCGATAGACTTCCATTACCTCCGGCTGCGCCGCCACAAAATTTGCAAATTGCGTCAGCCACTCCATGGAATGGTCACCCGTTTCAATGGACACAAAAACGGTTAGCCCAAGCCCGATTTTTTCAGGAGAGACGAGCGCCACGCGTTTTAAAATGACGCCGTCTTCTTCCAACCGCTGAACGCGCTTCCAGCACGGTGTCTGCGACAAGCCAACCCGATTTGCGAGTTCGGCAACCGAGATGGCCGCATCCTTTTGCAATTCGATGAGGATCTTCCGATCAATGGCGTCCATCGCTGCTAACCTTGTAAAATTTTGTTCTGAATTTCGAACAAAATTGACCGATGTCTTCTCTCCGTCAAGCCCGAAAGAGATGAAATGGCACCTAACAGATAATAATTTCTATTATTTCAGCGATTTTCAGAACGATCTTCTCTTTTTCGCGTACTTTTAAAAGAACATTCTCGTTGACGGAAAGGCAACCCTGGGTCATCTTTTACCCATCGGCTCTACCCGGGTCGGTCGCGGAGATTTGAAGCGAGCAGCTTGCACCGCGTCACCAAATGCTAAAGCGCCACGAAGCGGAATGTTCCGGCGATTTCGTGGGCTCCATAGCGAAGGAGAAGTACCATGATGTCGCATTGCTGTTGTCCATAAACAGGACCCGCCACCCGGGGCGATAACCGGCACCTGAATCATCCCTTATTCCTGCTCCTGTCGTTTCAGGCATCGGACAGATGCATCCAAAATTTGGCCCCGGTCGCCAGCGCAGAAGCATATTCTTTCGAAAAGGTTTTTCTCCATGTCTGCTTCAAAGCCATCTCATACGCTTGGTAAGCGTTCCTTTCTCAAAGCCGCGTTAGTTACGTCACTTGCCGCTGTGGCTCTTTCGCCTGCGTCTTTGTTTGCGCAATCGGCACCAAAAGAAATTCGCATCGGCTATCAAAAAAACGGTCTGCTTTATCTGGCCAAGGAAACGGGCCAGTTGGACGAGTTTTTCAAGGCCAAAAATATTTCGGTTAAGTGGGTCGAGTTCTCCTTTGGGCCTCCTCTTTTAGAGGCGCTGAATATTGGGAGTATTGATTATGGATATACGGGTGATGCACCCCCAATCTTCGCACAAGCCGCTGGTGCCAATATTGTTTATGTTGCAGCACAAGAAGCAGCAGGCGCGGGCGCGGCCATCCTCGTTAAAGAGGATTCATCGATCAAAACGCTGGCCGATTTAAAGGGCAAGAAAATCGGTTTTGCCAAAGCGTCATCGGCGCATAATCTAACCATTGCCGCGCTCGAAAAGGCAGGTCTCACCTATCAGGATATCGAGCCTGTTTATCTGACACCTGCGGATGGCGCTGCAGCCTTTGCAAGAGGCGCTGTTGATGCCTGGACCATTTGGGATCCCTTCTATGCGGTCGCCGAAGCCCAACCGGGTACACGCGTTCTTGCTCCTGCTAAAGGCATTGTCGAACAGAATTCATTTTTGTTAGCCAATGGCAGTTTTGCCAAAGCCAATCCGGAGCTTGTCTCGCTTATCAACCAAGCGGCGTCCAATACGGCGCAATGGGCGGCAAGCCATCACTCGGACGTGACGGCAATTTTATCTAAGGCAACAGGTATCGACCCTGAATCACAGCAAAAGGCAGTTGATCGCACAGAATTTGTGATTAGTCCGATCAGAGACGCCGTGATTACAGAGCAGCAGCGCAATGCGGATCGCTTCCTTGCTTTAGGCCTCATCCCCAAACCGGTCGCGATCAAAGACATTGTATGGGCATGGAAGCCCTCCACCTGAATTGTGTTCGACCTCCCTTCCTTAGCGCTGCGTGCTCATTTTCCCCTTTTTGGGCCGCAGCGCATCTTTTTTTAAAATGAAAGAATTGCACAATGTCCGTCACTCGTTTCCATTCAGCTTCAAATGAAAAACCCCTCGATTTATTTTGGTTTATTCCCGTCAGCGGAGATGGGTCATATCTCGGCACGGATAAAGGCCATCGTCCTGCTGAATTTAGCTATCTAAAACAAATCGCCCAAGCCGCTGATCGGTTGGGGTTTAAGGGTGTGCTGATCCCCACCGGTAAATCATGCGATGATCCGTTTATTACGGCTGCAGCGCTTGCGGCGCATACCGAGCGGTTACTGTTCTTGCCAGCGCTCCGCCCCGGCGTTGCATCGCCCACTTATGTCGCGCGTCAGGCCGCAGCACTCGATCGCATCAGCAATGGCCGGTATCTCGTGAATGTCGTAACCGGTGGCAATCCAACCGAATTGGCGGGCGATGGAATCTTTTTGCCCCATGATGAGCGCTACGCGCATACCGCAGAATTCTTGACCATTTATTCGCGTCTTTTGCGCGGCGAGAAGGTCGATTTCGAAGGGAAATATTTAAAAGTAAAAGGCGCGCGGCTTGATTTTCCACCCGTGCAGCAACCTTCTCCGCCCATTTGGTTCGGCGGCTCATCGGATGCCGCCATTGAGGTCGCCGCCGAACATGTCGACACCTATCTGACATGGGGCGAACCGCTGGACGATGTTCGGTTGAAGCTCGACGCTGTCCGCAAACGCGCCAAAGCGTTTGGCCGCACGGTTAAATTCGGCCTGCGCATTCATCTCATCGTTCGTGATACCGATGAGGAAGCGTGGGCAGCTGCCGATAAACTCATTCGCCATTTGCCCGACGAAGCGGTTGATGCGGCCCAAAAGAAATTTGCAGCCGAGTCGGATTCAATCGGCCAAAAGCGCATGAGTGCACTGCATGGCAGTGGCCGTCGCGACAATCTCATCATTGCGCCCAATCTATGGGCAGGCATCGGCTTGGTGCGTGGCGGCGCAGGCACAGCGCTTGTCGGTGACGCGGATACGGTTGCTACCCGCTTGCGCGAATATCAAGCGCTTGGCATCGAAACCATCATCGCCTCTGGCTATCCTCATCTCGAAGAAGCCTATCAGACCGCCGAATTGCTGTTCCCGAAACTTGGCATCCAAACCGGATCGGGCATCCGCCACACAACCGCACCGGGCGAATTCGGTGTGAGTGGCACCGGCATCCGCGTCTCGGCTTCGTGAGGATCAAATGAGCGAGCTTGCGCTTTTGGCTGGTCGCCATTCCAATCGGAAGAGAGAGGCGTTTGCGTCTCTCTTGCCCATATCGCCGAATGGCTTTGTGCCTTGGCTTTTGCCACTCACTGTTCTTGTTCTATGGCAGGCATCGGCAAGCTATGGCGCTTTGCCACCCTCCATTTTGCCCGCACCCTCTGATGTTGCAAAAGCCGCATGGCGGCTAACGCTATCGGGCGAATTATTGGCCAATGCCGCCATTAGTTTTAAACGCGCGTTTTCAGGCCTGATCATTGGCGGCGGCCTCGCCTTTGCGCTTGGATTATCGAATGGTCTATCGCGGCTCTCGGAACGCTCAACCGACACAACGATTCAGATGGTTCGAAACATTCCGAACTTGGCTTTAATTCCGCTCGTCATTTTGTGGTTCGGGATTGGTGAAGAAGCCAAATTATTCTTGGTTTCGTTCGGTGTCTTTTTTCCAATCTATATCAACACGTTTCACGGCATTCGCACCGTCGATCCGCAATTGGTCGAAATGGCGCGATCCTATGGATTTAAAGGTTTTGAACTTTTCCGCCGTGTCATTCTTCCCGGCGCGTTACCGTCGATTTTGGTCGGGCTTCGCTATGCCTTGGGTATTATGTGGCTAACACTGATTGTTGCCGAGACCATCGCGGCCCAATCGGGCCTCGGCTATATGGCCATGAGCGCGCGTGAATTCATGCAGACCGATATCGTCGTACTCGCGATTGTGATCTATGCGCTGTTAGGCAAAGCAGCGGACGGTTCGGTGCGCGTCATCGAGCGGCTTAGCCTTTCTTGGCATCCGGCCTATCGAAAAGGAGCGCGGCTATGAAGATCGCTGCTCTTCAACCAAACACGGCATTGCGTGGCGCCTCCGTTACGCTTCAAGGCATCGGACGATCCTTTGGTGAAACATCCGTTCTTGAAGGCGTTGATCTTGAGATTAGCCCGGGCGAATTTATTGCCATTGTCGGCCAGTCTGGCTCCGGCAAGAGCACGTTGTTGCGCATCATTGCGGGATTGGATCAAGCGTATAAAGGCCACTTATCCATTGGCGCGAGCAAGGGGCAGAAAACCGCCGCGCGCATCATGTATCAAGAGCCGCGGCTTTTGCCGTGGGCAAGCGTGATTGAAAACGTAGCCTTCGGACTAGGCCCACAAGCGACGCGGCATCAGGCTTTCGCTCAAGCACGCACCGCGCTTGAGGCAGTGGGGCTCGGTGATCGCGGCGGTGAATGGCCGGACGTTTTATCAGGCGGTCAAAAGCAGCGCGTGGCTTTGGCGCGCGCGCTTGTCAGCAAGCCCGATCTTTTGGTGTTGGATGAACCGCTCGGTGCGTTAGACGCGCTCACCCGCATCGGCATGCAAAGCCTGCTGGAGCGGGTTTGGCTCGAGCAAGGGTTTACCGCCATTTTGGTTACCCATGATGTCGCCGAGGCGCTCACTTTAGCTGATCGTGTCGTGCTCATCGAAAATGGCCGAATAGCGCTTGATCTCGCCATCCCCTTTGCCCGTCCGCGTCGGCGCGGTGCTGTGCAATTTGGCGAGCTCGAAGAACATTTACTGACTGCCCTTTTAAAATCGAAATCCCCATCCGAGGAGTATGTGATATGAACCCTTCGATTGATCCAACGGCCTTTCGTCAAGCTATGCGTCGCCTTGCAGGCGGTGTCGGCCTTATCACCGTCGGAAGCGGGGATGACCGGACGGGCTTAACCGCCACGTCTGTTACCTCGTTATCGGCTGAACCGCCGCGGCTTCTGGTCTGCATCAACCGCAATGCGTCCGCCTGGCCGCTTCTGGCCGAGTATCGCTCCTTTGGGGTCAATTTGCTCGATGCCGGTCAGCAAGATTTGGCGGATCGTTTCGCTGGGCGTGGGGGTGAAAAGGGTCCGGCGCGTTTCTCTAGCGCCCGCTGGAAAAGCCTTGTTACAGGTGCCCCCTTGCTTGAAGGCGCGCTTGCCTCTTTTGACTGCACGGTGGAGGAAATTATCGAGCGTCATTCCCACGCCATTGTCATCGGCCGTATTGAGGCGGTTGATTTGGGCGATTGGTCGGATCCGTTGCTCTATTGGTCGGGCGTTTATCGTACGACACGCGATTTGCCAGCCGAGCCATTTGCTGTTGCAGGATAATAAAAAACCGCCGCTCTTTTGGGGAGCGGCGGTTTTCTTGTGGTTGATGTGTTACTTCATCTCAATGATGAAATTCTCGCGCGCCCGACGCACTTTCTTGAGCGGCAAGAGCCAGTCATTCGCCGTATCGCGATAGCCCAGTGGCAAGAGCGTGACGGAGCGTAGCCCCTTCGCCCGCAAGCCGAGAAGCTCGTCGACAGCCGCCGGATCAAATCCTTCCATCGGCGTTGCATCAACGCCTTCTTCAGCCGCCGCAACCAGTGCAAAGCCCAGCGCGATATAGGTCTGCTTGGCCGTGTGCTGGAAATTCACCTCAGGTCCCCGTGGCGGGTAATTGGCGAGCATGTTGTTGCGGTAGGCTTCCGTCCGCTCATTGGTTCCCACGCCGCGTTCGGCGATCGTGTAGTCAAACGAACCATTGATGCGCTCGGCGGTATAATCATCCCACGCCGCGAAGACGAGCAGATGCGAGCATTCGGCCACTTGCGATTGGTCCCAGGACAGGGCTCTGATCTTGTCTTTGATCTCCTGATTGGTAATCACGATGACCTGATAGGGTTGCAGCCCGCTCGAGGTGGGGGTCAGGCGGATCGCTTCCAGGATCCGGTCCAGCTTGGCCTGTTCGACCTTTTTGGAGGGGTCCATTTTTTTGGTGGCGTAGCGCCAGTTCAGATTTTGCAGCAGGCTCACGATAGGCTATCCTTTGATATAAGAGGGGATCCAAAGGTTCAGGTAACGCTAAAATTCGAAATAACAAGGCCAAGCCTGCGCCGATGAATGCAAAATAAGAATTTTTCGGCTAAATACGGGCAATATGCCTCGAAAAAGGAAATACACCATGCAAGTGGCCATCCGTCCTGCGACCGAAGCCGATCTCGCCGGCATTCTCGATATCGTCAATGACGCGATTCTGAACACGACCGCGATATGGTCCCATTACGCCTATACGCTCGAGAATCGCCGGGCATGGTATGCGGAAAGGCGAGAAAAAAATTACCCCATCCTCGTCGCCGTTTTAGGCACTGACATTGCGGGCTTCGCAAGCTTCGGCGATTTCCGTCCGCATGACGGCTATCTCCATTCGGTCGAGCATTCGATTTATGTTCACCGTCACCACCACGGCAAAGGCATTGGCAAGCAATTGATGCCGCCTTTGTTTGATGCAGCCAAAGCGCTCGGCAAACATGTGATGATTGGTGGCATTGAAGCAGGCAATGCGGGCTCCCTTAAATTTCACCGCGATTTCGGTTTTGTCGAAACGGGACGGTTGAAAGAAGTCGGCTGGAAATTCGATCGTTGGCTGGATCTCGTCTTCATGCAAAAAACGCTCGATGCGACGCCCATCAAGATCGATTGATCGATGAGGTCTTACACTTTCTTTTCTCGTTTAATCTGCCAATAGAGGTCTTCCATGCCGCTCCACCCTGAAGTCACCGCGCTTATTTCCCTGTTAGGCCAATGGCAAAAGGACAATGGCGTTCCAGCGCGGACGGGACAAAATTTCCCCGAGCAACGCCATTGGGGCCGCGTGCAATTTCCTTTGAAAAAGACGATCGAAGAACGCCCCGGCGTCCATGTCGAAAAATCAATTCTCGCCACACGTGGGGGTGATCGCCCCGTCCGGATTTATCGCCCCGAAGGTGGCAAGGCCTTGCCAACTTTGATCTTCGTGCATGGCGGCGGCTACGCGGTTGGCGGGCTTGACGATGTGCATCACGAAGCCCTGCGCCTTGCAGCCTCTTTGCCCGCCAATGTGGTCTCAATGTCCTATCGCTTGGCACCGGAAGATCCATGGCCTGCAGGCATTGATGATGGTGAGGATATTGTCGAAGCGATTGCCTCGGGTGCGATTGAAGGGATCGCCACTTCAAAGCTCGGCTTTGGCGGCATCAGCGCGGGCGCGGGCCTCGTCGCAGCCGTCACGCAGCGTTTGTTGGCCAAAGGCAATTCACCCGTCAGCCTTTTGTTCCTCATGAGCCCATGGCTTGATCTGACGCAGACGCTGCCTTCAACGCATCTCTACAGCACGGGTTATTTTTTAGAGCGTACCTCGCTTGATCTTTTCATCGAAGCCTATCGCGGCAAATCCGGCAGTGTTGAGCATCCCGAATTTTCTCCCGCGCGCCACGCGGTTCACGCCGATTGGCCCGCCACAATTCTGCTGAGCGCCGAATGCGATCCGCTCGCCGATGATGCCGCGATCTTTGCACGCCGTCTGGCGGAAGCCGATATTCCCCACACCTGGCGCGTGGCGCGCGGCATGATGCACGCGTTTCATGCTTGGGTCGGACAAATTCCATCCGCTACCATCGAAACCGATTGGATGGATGCGCGCATCCGTGAGTGGTATGCCAAAGGCCAGTTTTGAAAGTGTGAGTGATGCCCCGTAAAACGCCCGAGACGCTTCGCAGCCATCGCTGGTTCGGCGCCAATGATTTGCGCTCCTTTGGTCACCGCTCGCGCGCGTTGCAAATGGGCCATCGCTATGAAGACTTCATGGGCAAGCCCGTGATTGCCGTCATCAACACATGGAGCGAAGCCAATCCCTGCCACACCCATTTGCGAACGCGTGCTGAAGAAGTAAAGCGCGGCATATGGCAGGCGGGTGGCTTTCCGATGGAGCTACCCGCGCTCTCGCTTTCGGAAAATTTCGTCAAACCAACCACCATGCTCTACCGCAATTTTCTGGCGATGGAGACGGAGGAATTGTTGCGCTCCCATCCTGTCGATGGCGCTGTTCTGCTTGGCGGCTGCGACAAGACCGTACCGGGCTTGCTGATGGGTGCGATCAGCATGAACATCCCGGCCATTTTCATGCCCGCAGGGCCGATGTTGCGCGGCAATTGGGCGGGCAAACAATTGGGCTCGGGCTCCGATGTCTGGAAATATTGGGCCGATAAAGAAGCCGGAAACATCACCGATGCCGAATGGCGCGAGATGGAACAAGGCATTGCCCGTTCCTTCGGCACCTGCATGACCATGGGCACCGCGTCCACCATGGCAGGCATCGCCGAAATCTTAGGCTTCACACTACCCGGTGCGGCCTCCATTCCCGCAGCCGATTCAGGCCATACGCGGATGGCGGTTTCATGCGGTGTCGCATGCGTTGATATGGTCTGGAATGACACGACGCCCAAAAGCATTCTTACCAAAGCATCTTTTGAAAATGCGATACTTGCTTTGATGGCCATGGGCGGCTCAACCAATGGCATTATTCACCTCGTCGCCATGGCCCGCCGAGCAGGCTTTGAACTTCCTCTCTCCGAGTTTGATCGTCTTTCCCACAGTGTAGGCGTGATCGCCAATCTTCGTCCTTCGGGCGAATTTTTAATGGAAGATTTTTTCTACGCAGGCGGCTTTCCTGCGTTTTTCAAACAGCTCTTGCCGCTGCTCCACACCAATGAGAAAACGGTCACTGGAACAACCCTGGCTGAGCGTTATCAAGATGCCAGAATCTGGAACGACAATATTATCCGTCCTCTCGATAGGCCAATTGCTGCGGGCGGCAGCATCGCCGTTCTAACCGGCAATCTCGCCCCACGCGGCGCGGTGATGAAACCCGCCGCGGCCGAAGCCCATCTGACACAGCATACGGGCCCCGCTCTCGTGTTTGACGATTATGAATCAATGATGCGTGCCATCAATGACGAGACATTGGATGTGACGCCCGATCATGTGCTCGTGTTTCGCAATGCAGGCCCTGTCGGTGGGCCAGGCATGCCCGAATGGGGCATGTTACCGATTCCGAAAAAACTTTTAAAACTTGGCATCCGCGATATGGTCCGCATTTCGGACGCACGCATGAGCGGCACGAGCTATGGCGCATGCATTTTGCACGTCGCGCCGGAGGCTGCCATTGGCGGTCCTCTTGCTGCGGTTCGTAACGGAGATTTGATTACGGTCGACGTTCAAAACCGCATCCTGAATCTCGCCATTTCAGACGCCGAAATGGCAACGCGTTTGGCCCAATGGGTACCGCCCAAAAAGCCCGCCTCGCGCGGTTATATTCGGCTGCATGGCGCTCACGTCACCCAAGCCGATGAAGGATGCGATTATGATTTCCTCGAAGGCAATGAAGCCTTGCCTGAACCGGAAATTCACTAGCTGCTTAGCGTGACATCCGCTTCTTAACCAATGCTCTGATCCGGCGCAGGCTTTCAAAAAAGCCACCTTCGCCAAGTAGCGCTTTCACGCGGAGCATAAGTTCACGGCGCAACCGCGCGATCTCATCAAGCATCGGCTGCACTTGCACTTTTGCCCAAGCGCGCGCATCGGTTACAAGCCGATACGCATAGCGGAACCAGCTCAGTTCCATCAGCTTTTCATGGCATACTTCAAACAACACCAAGGTAGCCATCAAGCCAAGACCTTTGGCGAGAAGAAATAAAACGGTGCCAAACACCACCGCGCCTTTGGCAACAATCCAAAGCGAAAAAAGCTGCGCCGGAATGCCAAGCACTTCCGGCAACGCAAACAGAAAAATAACAATCACGGGCGGAAGCTGTGCGACACCGCGCGACAAAGCGCTTTTAAATTCACGCCACGGCAAATGCTCTACCAACCACGCAATGAGCGGTTGAATGCGATCCCATAACCACGCTTCCAGCAAAAACAGAAGCGCGATGAAAATCCAGAGGGGCTTTAGAAGGCGGCGTGTCATGGTCAAGAGATGGGGAGGACGAGGCGCTTCATCAAGCGTCTCGTCCTGAATTCACTATCGGCCGAAGCGGCGATTGCGTTGAACCTTGCCTTCACGCGCCATATCGCGGCCCTCAGGGCCGTCCTTGCGCGGCGGACGAGCACCTTGAGCGGGCTTGCCCTGTTGCGGGCGATCCTGCCGAGGGCGCGACTCTTGCGCGCGTGGCGGATCATCGCGGCGCGAACCCGGTGCGGTTTCGCTCGGGGTTCTCGAACCTTCATTGCGGCTACGCTCTGGCCGGTTGCGCTGCCACACCGGTTTGCCCGAGCGCGTTGTGCGTGGCTTGTCGGTTGAAGGCGCGCCCTTCACACGGGGCTGCGGCGGCATGCCAAGGCCCGGACCAAGCGGACTTTCAACAACCGGAATTTGCTGACGCGTTACCTTTTCAATCGCACGCAAGAAACTATGCTCTTCGCGGTCACAGAACGAAATTGCAATGCCCGTTGCGCCTGCACGTGCGGTGCGGCCAATGCGGTGAACATAGCTTTCCGGCATATTCGGTAAATCGAAATTGATAACATGCGAAACATTGTCGACATCAATTCCGCGCGCCGCAATATCGGTGGCAATCAACAACCGCAATTTGCCGGCTTTGAAATCAGCCAAAGCCCGTTCGCGTTGCGGTTGGCTTTTATTGCCATGAATGGCAGCGGCGCGAACGCCTTTTTCCTCCAACCGCTTCACAACCTTGTCAGCGCCATGCTTGGTGCGTGTAAACACAAGCGCACGATCAATCGTCGCATCGTCCATCAGCTTATGCAGAAGATTCTGCTTATGCGCCGTATCGACAAAAATGATCTGTTGCTCAACGCGCTCAGCCGTTGTTGCTACGGGCGTTACTTCAACGCGCGTTGGATTGCGCAAAAAGGCTGATGCCAATTCCGCAATGTCTTTCGGCATCGTAGCCGAGAACAACATGGTCTGACGCTTGATCGACGTCATCGCCACAAGCTTGCGGATATCGACGATAAAACCGAGATCGAGCATGTGATCGGCTTCATCCAGCACGAGCACTTCGACATCGCCCAAATGCACAGCACGTTGATTGACGAGATCGAGCAAACGGCCCGGCGTGGCCACCAAAATATCAACGCCATTCAAAAGCGCCCGCGTCTGACGGCCAATCGGCACGCCACCATAAACCACTTCGCTTGAAAGCTTGGCGAAACGGCCATAAGAGCGGAAGCTTTCGTGAATTTGGCCTGCAAGCTCACGCGTCGGCGAGAGGATCAAGGCGCGGCAACCGCGGCGTGGCGTTGGCTTCGGGTCGCGCAACAACCGTTCAAGAATAGGCAAGGCAAAGGCCGCGGTCTTGCCGGTACCGGTTTGCGCAATGCCAAGCAAATCGCCGCCAGTCATAAGAGGCGGAATAGACTGCGTTTGGATCGGCGTAGGCGTTGTATAGCCTTCGGTCTTCAATGCACGCAGCAATTTTTCATTGAGGTTTAGATCGTTAAATGTGGTCAAGATGGTCTCTTTTCAAATCAAATCCACCAATGCCGCGACATGCGGATTGGTTAAAGACGGAGTCGGACTCACACGACCCGTCCCCCCTTTCGAGGAGATCGGTCGGAGGACACCCCGCGTGATTTGGGAGGCCAATATCGAAGTCTTTAGGCGCTAATCGCCCGGGCGGTCGGCGGGACTTGTTTTGCCTGACAGGACCAAAAATCCCCGGCATTGCTTCACGCAGTCCCAGTGCCGATAACCGACGCTGTGCCGCCTTCATGCATGCTGCGGTGCAAAAAGTCAAGAAAAAGGGGGGAGACGCTCCATTCGGCCTATCGCCGGAACTGATCCATCCGCCTCCGCGCCTTCTCTTCACGGATCATAGTGGCGACCTCAACCGGCACAACCCGCTGGCCAACCGGGAACAGCGAAAGCGCCGCGAGCTTGAACGATTGCAGTCCAAACGGGATGAGGATGATGGTCATACAGCTCAAAACACCGGCCGCCAGATAAGCGAAGAAAAGCACAATCCCAAACGTGCACGCCCACAGGATGTTGAGGACAAAACCCAGGACACCTTCGAGCGGCGATGTTTCCTGAAGATCAAGATCACGGATATGCACCACATCCATCCCAAACGGAAAAGCCGAAAGCTTGGCCATCTCAATCGCCGAGCGGGTGAAGGGCAGACCAATAATAGAGACGGCGAAAACGAGCGCGCCCAGCAACCATAAAAGCGCAATGTACCAACCGCCGAGAACAAACCAGGTGACGTTACCGGCGAAGCGCATGGGGGTGGGTCCTATTTCTGAAGCACGACGAAACTGGCTCGGAAAGCATGACATAAAAAAACCGCCCGAAGGCGGCTTTTTTTAAATCCCGACATTGGAGCGGGCGAAGGGATTTGAACCCTCGACCCCAACCTTGGCAAGTTAAGCCGATATGTATTTTATCAGTAATATCAAAGCTTTATATAGTGTATTTTCTTACGTTTATGATCTGTTTATGTATTAATTTAATCATAAATCAAATTTAAACAATTGTAAAGAAAAACAGTAAAAATTTCTATTATTTTTTTATTCTGATATTTTCCTTAGATGATTTAATTTAAATAGAATAACCCAATTTAAATTATATTTTTTAAATTTAAAAATTTTAATAATATAATTTTACTTATATTTTCCAATAATTGTTCCAAATGGAACAAAATTGAGATGTACATTGCCAATCCTTGACCCAATTTCAGGCAAACGTAATGTTGGATGCACTATGAAGGTAGGGGCATCAAATGGCAGACGGATATGCAGTCTATGATGCAAGTTCAAACCGACTAGAAGTGGTTCGTCCAAACGAGACCACTACCAGATACATTCGATGCAATAATTTAAGACCAGAGCAAGAACGTGTATTTGGTGTTCAGGTGATGGGTGATGAAATCTGGGTTTTGACAGGACCGCATAACAACCAACGACCAAACAAGAAATTCATCTATTTATTTTCGAGTTTGTCGGGTGGAGCAAGTCGAGGACTTTGAGCGAATAAAAATTCGCATTCTTATGAAATTTTTTGGATTTTCGGAATAAAAATATGAATTGACGGGTCAAGTTTTGAAAATTAATTAATGTGTTCAATTCATATTAATCTTAAATAATTAAAAAACCCAAATTCAGATAATTTTTATGATCTATGAGAGGGACTTCAAAGGTGACTGAATTTGAGCCAACTAGAACATTTTGCTACAAATTTGCTAGATACACACTTGGTTGCGTCCGTAAAGTGCTGTAAATTCTGAGGTGGGCAGCCACCACTTCGGCTCGGTAAAAGACGGTTCTGAGACGTTTTTCACCGAAGGAGCGAAGCGATGGCTGGATATGATGTTAACGTCGGCAAGGATCTCTTGCCAGGACTT
>CANGLU010000058.1 GCA_947455025.1 Hyphomicrobiales bacterium | reverse complement strand
CGTAACCGTTCGGCTTCCTGCCGTATTCCATACACCACCAATCCAAAGGCCAAGCGCGTCGAAGTGCGCTTCCCTGATCCGATGGCGAACCCATATCTCGCCTTCGCAGCCATGCTCATGGCAGGCCTCGACGGCATCACCAACAAGATCGATCCAGGCGCAGCGATGGACAAGGATCTCTACGATCTGCCTCCACGCGAGCTCAAGAAGATCCCAACGGTTTGCGGCTCACTCCGCGAAGCCCTCCAGAACCTCGACAAGGACCGCGCGTTCTTGAAGGCTGGCGGCGTATTCAACGACGACTTCATCGACAGCTTCATCGAATTGAAGATGCAGGACGTGATGAAATTCGAAATGACCCCGCATCCGGTCGAGTTCACGATGTATTATTCGTATTGAGAAAGGCGGGGCGGAGCGATCCACCCTACCCGATCAGTTTAAGTGAAATTAAACAGGGCTCCGGAAACAGGGCCCTGTTTTTTTCACTCCCCCGTGGACATCGCGCCGCAGCTGTTTCCTTTCCGTTCCCTTTTGTCGCCTAACCATGCGATAAGATCGCAACCCGAATCAGCTAGGCTTTGACGAATAGGATGGCGATGTCCGACGATCTCTTTGGTGGCAATGCCGCGCGTAAACTCCCCGACTCTGGAGCAACGCCGCGCGCGGCTGCGGGTGCGAAGGCGGCCCAAGCGAAAGCGGCGGCATCCTCGCAAGGCTCGCTTGGCACGCCCGGCGAGAGCGGCTACACCGCCCAATCGATTGAAGTTTTAGAAGGGCTTGAGCCCGTCCGCCGCCGTCCCGGCATGTATATTGGCGGCACGGATGAGAAGGCGCTGCATCATCTGTTTGCCGAAGTCATCGACAACTCGATGGATGAAGCGGTTGCAGGCCACGCCTCGGTCATCACCGTTGAATTGGATAGCGATGGGTTTTTGACCGTCGGCGATAATGGTCGCGGTATTCCGGTCGAGCCACACCCTAAATTCCCCGATAAATCGGCGCTTGAAGTGATTATGACGGTGCTGCATGCGGGCGGTAAGTTCGATTCAAAGGTCTATGAAACCTCCGGCGGCTTGCACGGCGTTGGTGTTTCGGTTGTCAATGCACTGTCCGATAAGATCGAAGTCGAAGTGGCGCGCGGCCAGCAGCTCTATCGGCAGGAATTTTCGCGCGGCATTCCGCTTGGGCCCGTAGCCTTGGTTGGAAAAGTCCAAAATCGCCGCGGCACAAAAGTGCGCTTCCATCCCGATCCGCAAATTTTTGGTGCGGCTGCTAAGTTTTCACCCGCCCGCCTATTTCGTATGGCGCGTTCAAAAGCCTATTTGTTTGGCGGTGTCGAAATCCGCTGGTCCTGCACACCATCGCTTGTCGAAGGCACGGATATTCCGCCTGAGGCCGTTTTCCGTTTCCCGTCCGGCCTTAAAGATTATCTCGCCACCGATATTGAGGGGCGCCCGCTTGTTACCGATCAGATTTTTTCCGGAAAAATCGAAAAGCAAGGCGGCCATGGCTCGCTCGAATGGGCGATTTCTTGGCTTGGCGGCGTGGATGACGGCTTCGTTCATTCCTATTGTAACACCATTCCAACGGCGGAAGGCGGCACGCATGAGCAGGGCCTTCGCATCGCCCTGCTGCGCGGCTTAAAAGACCACGCCGAACGCATCGGCCAAGCCAAGCGGGCGGCCAATATCACCACCGACGACGTGATGGTAACCTGCGCCGCGATGCTCTCGGTCTTTATTCGCGAGCCAGAGTTCCAAGGCCAGACCAAAGACAAGCTCGCCACAACCGAAGCCTCGCGCATTGTCGAAACCGCCATCCGCGACGCGTTCGATCATTGGCTGGCTGCCTCGCCAAGCCAAGCGCTAAAACTACTCGATTGGGTGGTGGATCGCGCCGATGAGCGGTTGCGCCGCCGCGCGGACAAGGAAATTGCCCGCAAAACCGCCGTGCGCAAGCTGCGTCTCCCCGGAAAATTGGCCGATTGCTCCAATTCAGGCGCTGCCGGCTCCGAGCTCTTCATCGTGGAAGGCGATTCCGCTGGTGGATCGGCCAAACAGGCACGCAATCGCACCAATCAGGCAATTTTGCCGTTACGCGGCAAAATCTTGAACGTCGCCAATGCGACGCGCGACAAGCTCGCCGCCAACCAGCAATTGCAGGATCTGTTGCAGGCGCTTGGCTGTGGAACGGGCAATAATTACCGCGATGATGATCTGCGCTATGAGAAAATCATCATCATGACGGATGCCGATGTCGACGGCGCGCATATCGCGTCCTTGTTGATCACCTATTTTTATCGGCAAATGCCGAAGCTGATCGATAATGGCCATCTTTTCTTGGCCGTTCCGCCACTTTATCGCCTCACCCATGGCGGAAAAACCGTCTATGCCCGCGATGACGCGCATAAAGACGAGCTCTTAAAAACGGTCTTCAAAGGCAAGAGTAATATCGATATTGGCCGCTTCAAAGGGCTTGGCGAAATGATGCCGGCCCAGCTTAAAGACACGACCATGGATCCCAAACGCCGCATGTTGCTCAAGGTCGCGGTGCCACAAGATGGCCGCGTCGCCGCCGACGATTCGGTTGAACAGCTCATGGGCAACAAGCCTGAAGCGCGTTTCGCCTTTATCCAAGAGCGGGCGGCATTCGCAACAGATCTTGTGGATTTATAACAGCTTAGAACGTCTTTTACATCTTAAATATCAATAAAATGAAGGGCACTTCAAAGCGATCCGCGTCCTAGACTTTCATTACGGCAATGAAGCCGCTATGGAAGAGAGGAAGCGATCTACGAGATCGCCTGTTTCGTCGGGAGAGCCTTGGTTTTACCATGAAAGCCGTGCACGTCCTCAATGGTCCCAATCTGAACCTGCTCGGTACGCGGGAGCCTGCGACTTATGGCACGGCAACGCTGGCTGATATTGAGGCGAGTTTGCAGGCCAGAGCGAAGGCAGCAGGCGTTGCTCTAACCTTCCGCCAATCCAATCACGAGGGTGATCTTGTCGATTGGATCCAAGAGGCGGGTAAATCAGGCGCTGGTGTTTTGTTAAACGCCGGAGCTTTTACCCACACGTCGATTGCGCTGCATGATGCCATTAAAGGTTCCGGTGCAATCGTCGTTGAACTCCATCTATCAAATGTGTTCGCTCGCGAGCCATTTCGCCATCACTCGACCCTTTCGGCGGTTGCCAAAGGGGTTATCTGCGGATTTGGTGCGGCGAGCTATACGCTTGCGTTCGACGCCATTCTGCCCCATCTGCCATAATTACGCCGACGATACGGAGATATGAATGCCTGCCAATGATCGGAAACCAAGCTCGAAGGCTCAGCCCGCTTCGGACGCCATCGATACCGGACTGATTGCCGACCTCGCCAAGCTCTTGAACAAGTCCGATCTGAGTGAGATCGAAGTTCAGAAAGGCGATTTGCGGATTAAATTGGCCCGTACCCTTATGGCAGCACCCGTTGCCCACGCCGTTCATGTGCCGGCCCCCGTTGCATCCGCCGTTCCCGCACCATCAGCGGCGCCGATGCCTGGTCCAGGCACCGGCAAGATTGACGCATCCCATCCCGGCGCGGTCGCGTCACCTATGGTGGGAACGGCCTATCGTCGCCCTTCGCCCGACGCCAAGGCCTTTGTTGAAGTCGGATCTACCGTTAAGGCCGGCGAAAAAATTCTTCTTATCGAAGCCATGAAAACCTTCAACGAGATCGTTGCACCGCGCGCCGGGACGGTGACAGCCGTGCTCGTCGAAGATGGCCAACCGGTCGAATTTGGCGAAGCTCTGATCGTCATCGAATAATAGGCGGAACGCTACCCATGTTTGACAAGGTCCTCATCGCCAACCGTGGCGAGATCGCATTGCGGGTGCTTCGTGCCTGCAAAGAATTAGGGATAGCGACGGTAGCGGTGCACTCCACGGCTGACGCCAATGCCATGCATGTCCGCTTGGCCGATGAGAGCGTCTGTATCGGGCCGCCCGCGTCGCGGGACAGCTATCTGAATATCCCGGCGCTTCTTGCAGCTTGCGAGATCACCGGAGCGGACGCTATCCATCCGGGCTATGGATTCTTGTCCGAGAATGCGCGGTTTGCTGAAATTCTCGAAAGCCATGGCATTACCTTTATCGGCCCAAAATCCGAGCATATCCGGATCATGGGCGATAAAATTGAGGCGAAGCGCACAGCGCGCAAGCTCGGCATTCCTTGCGTTCCAGGCTCCGATGGCGGCGTCACGGAAGATGAAGAAGCGCTGCGGATTGCCAAAGAAATCGGCTATCCAGTGATTGTCAAAGCCGCCGCTGGTGGTGGTGGTCGCGGCATGAAAGTCGCCCGCACGCAGGATGATTTGATCGACGCGTTGCAAACCGCCCGCACAGAAGCCAAAGCGGCTTTCGGCGATGACGCGGTTTACATCGAAAAATTCCTCGAAAAGCCGCGCCATATTGAAATTCAAGTCTTAGGCGACGGCAAAGGCAACGCCATCCATTTGGGCGAACGTGATTGCTCGCTGCAGCGCCGCCACCAAAAGGTCTGGGAAGAAGGCCCATCACCCGCGCTCAATCAAGAGATGCGCTCCAAGATCGGCGAGACCTGCGCACAGGCCATGCGCGATTTGGGCTATCTCGGCGTTGGCACCATTGAGTTTCTCTATGAAGACGGCGAGTTCTATTTCATTGAAATGAATACGCGTATTCAAGTCGAGCATCCCGTCACCGAAATGATCACCGGCATCGATCTCGTCAATGAGCAAATCCGGATTGCAGCAGGCGCGACGCTCGGTATTTCGCAAGACGATGTAAAGCTCTCGGGCCACGCGATTGAATGCCGAGTGAATGCTGAAAATCCGGCAACCTTCCGCCCGTCACCGGGCAAGATCGCCTATTTCCATCCACCGGGCGGTCTTGGCGTTCGTGTCGATTCCGCCGTCTACCAAGGCTACACGATCCCGCCTTATTATGACTCGCTCGTTGGCAAACTTATTGTCCATGGCCGCACCCGCAATGAATGCTTGATGCGCCTGCGTCGCGCGCTTGACGAGTTCGTTGTTGATGGCATCGAAACCACCCTGCCCCTGTTTCGTACGCTCGTGCGGAATGCCGATATGCAAAACGGCCAATATGATATCCATTGGCTGGAGCATTTCTTGGCCGATGGCGGGATGGACGGAGCCTCTGGCACCTGACACAATAGCGCCATGACCCGTCATGATGCCAATAGGGATACGATAACGCCCGAGGTGCTGCTACGCGCCTACGCGATCGGTATTTTCCCAATGGCAGAAAATGCCGACGATCCCTCCATTCATTGGGTTGAGCCCCGCATACGCGGCATTATCCCGTTGGACGCCATCCATGTTTCAAAAACACTGGCTCGATCCATTCGTTCAAACCGCTTCGAGGTTCGGGTTGATCATGATTTTGACGGCGTGATTTCGGGATGTGCGACGCGGCCCGGCGATACATGGATCAATAACCGTATTAAATCGCTCTATGGTGCGCTCTTCGAACGCGGATTTGTTCACACGGTCGAAGTCTATCAGGATCAACAGCTCGTTGGCGGTTTATACGGCGTCAGCATTGGAGCGGCATTCTTCGGCGAGAGCATGTTTCATCGTGTCACCGACGCCTCAAAAGTGGCGCTCGTACATTTGGCCGCACGTCTGATCCACGGTCAGTATGAATTGCTGGACACGCAATTTTTAACACCCCATCTGGCCACATTAGGCGGCATTGAAATCCCGCGTGACGATTATCAAACGCGGCTCGTTAATGCCGTATTGGAGCGGGGCGATTTCAACGCACTCGATGCGCAAGCGCATGCCAGTGGCTCCTATATCCTAAGCCTCATCAGCAAGAACCAGAAGATGACGCTTTAAGGTTTCTTCTTCACGGGAGCAGGTGCTGCCGGCGTTGCAGGCTTTTGCAACGGGATAGGCGCCTGCGGCGCGGGCGTTGCATCGTTCAGTTCAGGGATAACAACGGTACCCCCTTTGCAACCGATCAGCCACACATCATAGATCGGATGCTCAACCCCATGAAGCCCCGGGCTGGATGCAAAGATCCATCCACCAAACAGATTTTTTGTGCTTCCCGAAACCGTTATTTCATCGACTTCGACAAAGGCCGATGTGTTCTGCGGCTCGGTAATCGGCCGCGTATAGCACACACGCGGCGTCACTAAGAATGCACCGAATTCAACCGTTTCATCAATCGCCGCTTCGAATGAAATAATCCGACCCGTTATCTTGTCGAGGCCTGAGAAAATCGCGATTGGATTTTTAATCTTATCTGCAAGGGCGGCACCCGGCAGAGCCGCCATCACAGCAGCCAGCACCAAACCCAAAATCCAACGAGCCATTCTCAATGCGCCTCAAGCCGATGATCAAATCATGTCGCAATTCGACGCTCAGGTCTTATCACGCCGATCATGGCGGATGAAAGGCTTAGGCTTTCTTTTTATTTCCGCTGCGGACGGGCTTAGCTGCATCTGCCATACCGGAGGATGGCCGAAGCTCGGCCTCGGCAAGGGCATCGATACGACGCACCCGATCCTCCTGCTTGTGCTTTAAAGAGCGTATCTCGCGGATCAACCCAAGCATGGCCCGATCCACATTACGCGCTTCCTCTTGCGCCCGAAGCTTACGCTCTTCCTCAGCTATCTGATGCGCGATTTGCTCAACTTCAACTTGAAGAGAGGAAAACAAATTGTTGTCTTTAATGAGTTTATCCCATTCAGTCTTTAAATGGTTCTTTCGTAACTCAGCTTCGCGATGAGCGCCCTGCCCGAACTTCGCCTTAACGGACAAATCCGCAATCTGTCCGGCTAATTCTCCGAAAGATAGAGAAATTTTCGGCAAGTAATCAACCGATGACGGTGCCTCCACCTTCGACAACCGTGCGACAATGTCGGCAGCGATAAGCGCCATAGGCTCGGACCAGTCGCCTGCAACACGCTGCCGGAAGAGCCGCGCCGTTGGGTACCAAACCGTATCGGTTTCCCGCGCCAGCCACCGCCAATCCGGCTCGACCCGCAAGAGAAGATGCACCGGACGACCGAGCGCTCCAGCGACATGCGCAACGGAAGTATCGACCGTGACGATCAAATCAAGCGACATCATAACGGCCGCCGTATCCAGAAAAGCCTGCCCATCCGCATCAAAGCCATCACCAAAATCATACAGCTCGCGTCGGAACGAAGCGGTTTTGATTTCCTCAGTAGGCTGCCCTTTTTGAAGGCTGAACAAACGAACACCGGGGATCGCGGCCAGGGGCGCAAACGCCTCAAGCGGCGCTGACCGTCCCTTCTCGGCCGGTGAGTCCCGATTTCCGCCCCAGCAAATCCCGATTTTGAAATCTTTCGAAACCATTTTTCGTGCCCAAGACTTCACACGAACGGGATCGGCCGAAATATAGGGCACATGATCGCCATAGGTCTTAGGGTCAATCCCGAGCGCCCTTGGAATATGGAGCAAAGGCGTCCATCCCGTCGCACCATTCACGCTTCCAGGCTTATTGCTCGGCAATAAATTGATCGGCAACCCCATGGTGCGGATCAGATCGAACAGGATTTCGTGGGTTACAAAATTGATCTCGACGCCCTGCTCCACCAATGGTCGCAAGTAGCGCATAAACTGGATGGTGTCGCCCAACCCCTGTTCGTCCATCACCAAAAGGCGCTTGGGCGGCTCACCACCGCGCCAGCGAGGCAATTCGCGGCTACCGCCGTCAGCCGTTCTAATTTTAACGGTTGGCTGTGCTGACATGAGCTTAAAGCGAATATCAAACGCGTCCCACGCCTCATTCCACTGCTCTCGGCGAAACAGGGTCAATGCCAGCCTTGCCGCGGCATCCGTATGTTCGGGATCAATCGAACGAATAAATCGAAGCAAGATCAGCGCTTCGGTAAACCGTCCTTTGATGATCTCGTGTTCAGCCAGCGTAAAAAGATGGGAAACTTCAGTCGCGTTCGGTGCGCGGATCATGTCAGTACCAGCGTGGGATGTTTCGACGAGACGCATGTACAAAAGACCTCCAAATCCAGAAGGTCTCAACACTTACTCGGGAACTCTCTCGATATACTGAACTCGACACCCTAAAATTGAAGTAATTTGGTCATTACTCCAATACGATAATCTCACTTATTTTGGGGTCCAGGGCGTATAATCACCCGTCACCTTTGGACGACGGCCGCCCTTAAGGATCGAACCTTGCGGACGCCAGGCATCAACCGTTCCGGTTGCATTTGCCTTATGCCGCAATTCCCAATCATGGGCCGTGTAATTCTCATTGGCCGGCGGAACGTCCAATTTATGATGCATCCAGCCATACCAGCCGGGCGGGATGCGCGATGGCTCAGCGTCGCCTTTATAGATCACCCAACGGCGCACAATGCCCAGCGCCGGATCAATGACGCCGCCTTTGGTTTGATAATACCGGTTTCCAGCCTCGTCTTGGCCGACAAAATCACCCTTCCGCCAGGTGTGGAACAAGGTCCCCACCGTCGCACCGTGCCACCAGGTAAAGATCGTCAAAAGAAACTGTTTCATGGCTCTAAAAAATCCAAAGATGCCCGTAAATTTGGCCGGACTATGGCGACAGACACCGCATTTGTCCAGTGTTCGAAACGCAGCATCCCGAGAAACACAACCCTATTGCCCAAAGGAGTAGCTTTGCCGCGGACCCGAGCAATGCTAAGAAACCGCGATTCAATTAAACGGCGGCCAGCACCGAACCAAGTCGGGCGGCCCAATAGCTATCAAAGGATGGGACAATGGCGAAGATTAAGGTCGCAAATCCGGTAGTCGAGCTCGATGGCGACGAGATGACCCGCATCATCTGGCACTATATCCGCGACAAGCTCATCCATCCCTATCTCGATATCAATCTCGATTATTACGACCTCTCGGTCGAAAATCGCGACGCTACCAATGACCAAGTCACCATCGACTCTGCCAACGCGATCAAAAAGCACGGCGTCGGCGTCAAATGCGCCACGATTACGCCCGATGAAGCCCGCGTGAAGGAATTCAACCTAAAAGAAATGTGGAAGTCGCCAAACGGCACCATCCGCAACATTTTGGGCGGCGTCATTTTCCGCGAACCAATCATCTGCAAAAACGTCCCACGCTTGGTGCCACACTGGACGCAACCGATCGTTGTCGGCCGCCACGCCTTTGGCGATCAATACCGCGCCACCGATTTTAAGGTTCCCGGCAAAGGCCGCATGACCATTAAATTCGAAGGCGACGATGGCACCGTCATCGAGAAGGAAGTGTTTAAATTCCCGGGCGCCGGCGTTGCGATGTCGATGTACAATCTCGACGACTCCATCCGCGACTTTGCCCGTGCCTCGCTCAATTATGGCCTACAGCGCAAATATCCGGTTTATCTTTCAACGAAGAACACGATCTTGAAGGCCTATGACGGCCGCTTCAAAGACATCTTCCAGGAAATCTTTGACGCCGAGTTCAAGAGCCAGTTCCAGACGCTCGGTATTACCTATGAGCATCGTTTGATCGATGACATGGTGGCCTCCGCCATTAAATGGTCGGGGGGGTATGTGTGGGCGTGTAAAAACTATGATGGCGACGTGCAGTCCGATATCGTAGCGCAGGGCTTCGGCTCGCTCGGCCTCATGACCTCCGTTCTCATGACGCCCGATGGTCAGACAGTTGAGGCCGAAGCAGCCCACGGTACCGTTACGCGCCATTACCGCGAACACCAGAAGGGCAAGGAAACCTCAACCAATTCCATCG
Organism: Hyphomicrobiales bacterium; assembly: GCA_947455025.1. Lineage (GTDB taxonomy): Bacteria > Pseudomonadota > Alphaproteobacteria > Rhizobiales > Beijerinckiaceae > CAIUPE01. Next base: position 4,800 of record CANGLU010000058.1, on the reverse strand, counting down.
CCTCGATCTTCGCTTGGACCCAAGGCCTCGCCCACCGCGCCAAACTTGATAACAATCAAGAATTGGCTCGCTTTGCGACAACGCTGGAGCGCGTTTGCGTCGAGACGGTTGAAACGGGCTTCATGACGAAGGATCTCGCCCTACTCGTTGGCGCCGATCAAAAATGGCTCTCGACGACAGGCTTCCTCGACAAGATCGACGAGAATTTGAAAAAGGCCATGGCCTAATCAATTCGAAATAAAATCAATCAAGCCCGGCAGCAATGCCGGGCTTTTTTTATCTCTAAGAATGGCACTATGCCCCACCGACAATCTCTTGTTCGCTCGCCGAGTCATCGGCCATAGAGGCTACCCCTTGGCGCGACGCCTCTTCAACGCGTCGGCCCAATTCAGGCCTCTCCGCCATCAGAATGCGAAGATCGGTCGCGTCCAACATCAATAAATCCGTACGCACCAAGGCACGGGCCGTTGTTGTCCGCCGCGTTGGCTTCACAACCGCCAATTCACCAAAGAAAGCCCCCTCGCCGATTACAACGGGCGTATGTTTGGGGCGGCCGAGTTCAATTTGACCGGAGGCGATAAAATACATCGAATGGCCCAGCTCACCCCGTCGAACAACAATCTCGCCGGGCACCGCCGTATGCGATCTTAAAAAGCGCATGACTTGAGCCACGTCATCTGCATCGAGATCACGAAAGAGTGGAACGCGCGAGACGATGCCCCACGTCACAACAAAGTCGCGCCGATGGATCACCTCAGCAAACGACGTTGCGATAATACCAACTGGCAAAGCCAGCATTCCGAGACCCAAGATTGAAATCAATCCGGCAACCATTTTGCCAAGCGGCGTAATCGGCACCACATCGCCATAGCCGACCGTCGTTAACGTCACGACAGCCCACCACATCGCATCGGGAATGGTACCGAACTTTGTCGGCTGTGCATCATGCTCGATTAAATGCATCAGCGAAGCCGAGACAAGGATAAGCGCCGCCAAAATAACGATACACGCCATAAGCGCCCGCCGCTCATTGACAATCGCCTCATAGAGCGAGCGGATGCCCGGCGAATACCGCGCCAACTTCAAAAAGCGAAAAATACGAAACACGATCAGCGCCCGCAAATCTGCGGGCGTCACAAGAGCGAGATAAAAAGGTAAAATCGTCAGAAGATCGATCAGCGCCGGAAGGCTAAACACATGCCGAGCCATAACCCGCATGATCGGTAACCGACGATAGGGCGGATGGATCGGCGCAATCCAAAGCCGCAACACATATTCGAGCGAAAAGGCCGCGACGGTTACAAGCTCGATGGCTAAAAAAACACCGCCGTAATTTTGCGCATAATCGGGTACGGATTCAAAAACGACGGAGCCGACGCTGCCAACCGTCAATACAACCAATGCCGCATGAACATAACGCGATACCCGATCATCGGGCATCGCTTGTTCGAGGATTTCGTAAATGCGTCGACGAACGCGCGCAAGGCGTTGAAAAAACATCCCCTGCGCGTGGCCGATCACCCGGCGCTCCGCAACACCGAAGCAATTGCCTCAATCGCATCCGCGGCTTTCATTCCATCCGGTCCACCAGCCTGCGCCATATCAGGACGACCGCCGCCGCCTTTTCCACCCAAAGCCTCGGCACCGACACGCACCAGATCAACAGCGCTAAAACGACCTATCAAATCAGCGGTCACAGCGACAACCAATCCGGCCTTACCGTCTTCTGCGATGTTAATCAGTGCAACAACGCCTGATCCGAGCTGGACCTTTGCCTCATCAGCCAGGCCCTTGAGATCCTTCATCTCAACGCCTTCTACTGAGCGGCCCATGAATTTAACGCCGTTAATATCGCTGACATCGGATGCCGCCCCCGATCCACCGCCACCCATCGCCAGTTTCTTGCGCGCATCTGCAAGATCACGCTCAAACTTCCGGCGCTCATCCAGCACCGTTGATAGACGCTCAACCGAATCCTGCGGCGTTGCTTTGAGAAGGCCCGCGAGCTCGCGTAATTTCTTGGATTCGCTTGCGAGATAACGGCGTGCCGTATCGCCCGTCATCGCTTCAAGGCGGCGCGTTCCCGCGGCTACTCCCGACTCCGATACGATGGTAATCAAACCGATATCACCCGTGCGCGAAACATGCGTTCCGCCGCACAACTCAACCGAATAGGCCTTGTTGGAACCTGGTTCGGAACCCATCGAGACCACGCGAACTTCTTCGCCGTATTTTTCACCGAAAAGCGCACGAGCGCCGCTCTCAATCGCTTCTTCTACACCCATCAAACGGGTAACAACCGGATCATTTTGCAGCACAACGCGGTTGGCGATGGCTTCAATCTGTTCCAACTCTTCATCGCCAATTGGCTTGGTATGCGAGAAGTCAAAGCGCAACCGTTCCGACGATACCATCGAGCCCTTTTGGGCCACATGATCGCCTAAAACTTGGCGCAGCGCTTCATGCAACAAATGGGTCGCGGAATGGTTTGAGCGGATCGAACGACGACGGCTATGATCCACCATTAATTCGAGTGCCGCACCAACACTCACTTCGCCTTCCTCGACGGTGACGAGATGCGTGAACAAATCACCCAGCTTCTTCTGCGTATCCGTAACCCGCAGTTTAACGCCTGCGCCGATCATCACACCCGTATCGCCGACTTGGCCACCGCTTTCGCCATAAAACGGCGTCTGGTTTAAAACGACAAAGCCCGATTTGCCGGCAGGGATGGTGTCGACAATCTTACCATCGGAGATGAGCGCCTTAACAACACCTTCCGCCAGCTCCGTGTCATAGCCCAAGAATTCAGTCGCACCGACCTTCTCCTTAACGCCGAACCAAACCGTGTCGGTTGCTGCTTCGCCCGAACCGGACCACGCCGCACGTGCCTTTTCGCGTTGCCGTTCCATCGCCGCATTAAACGCATCCGTATCAACGGTGATGCCACGTGGACGTAACGCGTCCTGCGTCAGATCAAGCGGGAAGCCATAGGTATCATACAGTGTAAACGCGACATCGCCCGAAAGGCTTGCCCCCGTGGAGAATGTCTTTGTTTCCTCATCCAACATGGTAAGGCCACGCTCCAGCGTTTTGCGGAAACGGGTTTCCTCCAACCGCAGCGTTTCTTCGATCAGCGGCTCGGCGCGTCCAAGTTCGGGATAGGCCTGACCCATTTCGCGAATAAGCGACGGTACCAGACAGAACATGGAGGGTTCACGCGCACCCAGCAATTGCAAATGCCGCATCGCACGGCGCATGATCCGCCGCAGCACATAGCCGCGCCCTTCATTTGATGGCAATACGCCGTCAGCAATCAGAAATGAAACCGCGCGCAAATGGTCAGCGATGACGCGATGGCTGGCTTGGCCCGCAGGATCAACACCTGTCACTTCGGCAACAGCCTTGATTAGGGCGCGCATCGTGTCGGTTTGATAATTATCATGCGTGCCTTGCAACAAGGCGGAGATACGCTCGAGCCCCATGCCGGTATCGATCGACGGCTTTGGCAACGAAATCCGCTCCGAGGCCGAGACCTGCTCAAATTGCATGAACACCAAATTCCAGATCTCGATAAAGCGGTCGCCATCCTGATCGGCCGAGCCTGGAGGGCCACCCGGTATCTTGTCACCGTGATCAAAGAAAATCTCGGAGCATGGACCACAAGGCCCCGTATCGCCCATCGCCCAGAAATTATCAGAGGTCGGAATACGGATGATTTTTGAATCGGGAAGTCCCGCGATCTTCTTCCATAAGCCATGCGCTTCATCGTCTTCGTGATAAACGGTGACCATCAGGCGCGATTTATCAATCGCGTAATCCTTGGTGATCAAATTCCACGCAAGCTCAATCGCACGCTCTTTAAAATAATCGCCAAACGAGAAATTCCCGAGCATTTCAAAAAACGTATGGTGGCGAGCCGTATAGCCGACATTGTCCAAATCATTGTGCTTGCCCCCGGCACGGACGCATTTTTGCGAGGTCGCGGCGCGGGAATAGGGACGTTTTTCAACGCCGGTAAAGACATTTTTAAACTGCACCATCCCGGCATTGGTGAACATCAAAGTCGGGTCATTGCGGGGCACAAGGGGGCTAGAGGCTACAATTTCATGCCCGTTTCTCGCGAAATAATCGAGAAAGGTCGACCGGATTTCATTCACGCCGCTCATGTTTACCACTTCCAATCCATCAGGAACCGTATCAGGGCACTCGCCTCAATACACATAAAGGTAAGGCTTTTTAGAATTGAAACGCCGCGCTGTCGAGCCAAAGGGTTAAAAACAGGCGAAATGAAAAAGGGCGCGTGGATAACCACGCGCCCTCTCCAAATTCAGCCCCTCAAGCGGGCTTGATATTATTCTTCGCCCTCATCGAGGTCGTCGGCGGTTGGCGTAACCGCGTCCAAAATACGATCCGCAAGCACGCCGGAATTCTGACGGATCTGCGATTCGATCTTGGCCGCTACTTCCGGATTACCCTTCAAGAAGGTTTTGGCATTCTCGCGGCCCTGTCCGAGGCGTTGGCTGTCATAGGAGAACCACGCACCCGACTTCTCAACAATGCCCGCCTTGACCCCGAGATCGACCAATTCGCCCATTTTGGAGACGCCTTCACCATACATAATGTCGAATTCGACCTGCTTGAATGGAGGAGCAACCTTGTTTTTCACAACCTTCACGCGGGTCGTGTTGCCCACCACTTCTTCCTTCTCCTTGATCGAGCCAATGCGGCGAATATCAAGGCGAACCGAAGCGTAGAACTTCAACGCGTTACCGCCCGTGGTTGTTTCAGGCGAACCAT
>CANGLU010000057.1 GCA_947455025.1 Hyphomicrobiales bacterium | reverse complement strand
TCTTTGCATTCTCCACACCCATATGCCCTTTGCCACAAGCCTGACCATGATCGAAAATGGCCGCTTGGAAATGGCGCACCAAACCGCCGCGCGCTTTTATGGCCGTACCGCCTATGAAGAGGAATTTGGCGGCTTTGCGCTCGATGAAAGCGAAGGCGCTCGCATTGCAGGCGATAAGAAAAATCGCGGCGATGCCGATATTGTCTTCTTGGCCAATCATGGTGTCATGGTTGGCGGACCATCGGTTGCTATAGCCTTCGATGATTTATATTTTCTGGAACGCGCCTGCCGCCAGCAAGTCTATGCCATGTCGACCGGACGCCCCCTCAAAATCATTCCGGAAGACGAATGCCGCCACACGGCTAGCCAATGGATGCAAGTGCTCGAGTTTCAGGCCGACGAACATTTTAAGGCCTTAAAGCGCATTGTAAAATAATCTGCTTCGCCATTCGTCGCAGATCGAAGACAGAGCGTTACTGCTCAAGCCGTTTGATCGCGTCAACATTCGCAGCCGATGCACCTTGCGGATCAAACTCCGATACAAGCCATTTATCAACAATCGCCTTTGCGAGTTCGGGACCAATAACACGCGCCCCCATCGTGATGATTTGCGCGTTGTTGGATTTAGCCGCCCGCTCCGCTGAATAAGTATCATGCGTCAGCGCCGCACGGATACCCGGCACTTTATTGGCCGAAATACACACGCCTATCCCCGTGCCGCAGCACAAGATCGCCCTATCATAGCGCTCGGCCAATACTTCGCGACCGATAAAAGCTGCAAGATCGGCGTAATAGCCATCAGCGCTGAGATTATACACTTCATGCGCATCTTTCGATTTCAAATGAGACTCAATGATCGTGACGAGAGGCGTTCCGGCGCTGTCACCTGCTATCGCGATTTTCATACTACGCCTCCAATTCTTTAGGGGCTAATGCGGTTGTCACCGCGTTAATGATGTCGATGAAACCCTCAACCGTCCACGCGGAGCGGCCGATGAAGAGGCCATCAATGTGAGGCGCTTTGGCAAATGAAACACAATTCGATCGGTTGACACTTCCGCCATAGAGAACTGGCAATGCGGTGCCGGTTATTTGGGAAATGACATGTTTGATCCTGCCATGGTGCTCATTGGCAAAATCCGGATCAGCAGGCACGCCCCGTTCGCCAATCGACCAAACAGGCTCATAAGCAAATAAAATGCGGGCAGAATTCTGATCAGTAAGTTTGGAGAGTGCAATATGGACCTGGCGCGATAACACATCCGCAGTCCGCCCTGCTTGATACTCTTCCCAGCTATCACCAATGCAGATCAGCGGGATGAGACCATGCGACAATGCCGCAGCCGTTTTAAGGGCTACTGTTTCATCCGTTTCACCAAAATGCTCACGCCTCTCGCTATGTCCCAATTCGACAAGGGTAGCGCCGCAATCCTTGATCATGAGAGGCGACACTTCCCCCGTCCATGGCCCGTGATCGGCCCAATGCATATTCTGCGCGCCAACAATCACCTGCGTATCAGAAAGACATTCGGCGACTTCGGCAATCGAGGGAAAGGGCGGAACGATAAAGGGTTGAAAATGGGGCTGAGATAAAACGGGTGACGCTTTAAGGGTCTGTGCAAATAGTCGCGCTTCCGCACGAACCATGTTCATTTTCCAGCTCGTTCCAATCCAAAACTGCTTGCGTGCCATTGGTGGAAATCCGTTCTCCGGAAGTCTATTTGATCGATAAAAAAGAGTTGAAGATCATCGCCAACCCACAAGGCTCTAGCGTCCCTTGTGGATCCTTCCGGCATTGTTCTTCTATTCGACGTCAAGACGCCGAAACTTAATCTTCGGTTGTCACCAAACGTTCGGCCACGAGCTCATCGGTGACGAGAACATGGGGCTTTAACAAACCCAACGCCCCCTTAATGGCGCTGTATTTTTCCCATCCACCCGAAGCCAAAACGATCTTGCGCGCATTGCGTATTTCAAGCGGATCAAACGCGATCACGCGTTCATTGATCGGGTGATCAATAATATTGCCATCGCTATCGATATAGCGGCACAAAACGTCGCCGACAGCACCAGCGGCTTCTAATGATTTGAGCTCGTCGCGTTGCAGCAGACAATATTCCGAAATCGTCGAAAACGGCGACAAATCGCCAACACTCAAAATAGCCAGATCAAGGCGCGAGGCCTTTTGAAAAATTTCTTTAATGCCAGGATGCGCCAACAACGCTTCTCGTGTGCGCGGATCAGGCGCAAACACAGGCGCTGCCATCAAATAACATTCAGCCGACAATCGATCAGCCAAACGCCACGCAAATTCCGACGGGTTGACGCCACTTACCCGCGTTAATCCGCCAAGCATTGATAAGACGCTAACACCGCTTTGTTCGCGAAACGCAATGCTCGGCAGACTCGCACTCAACGTACGTCCCCAACCAAGACCGATCGTCATATTATCGGTGATGATGTCGCTGATATAGGCCCCTAAAATATTGCCGATAATATCCGGTGTCGTATTGGCATCTTGCGGCTTGGGCACAACGATTGCGCGTTCGAGGCCATATTTTTTCTCGAGTGCCGTTTCCAATTCGACGCAATAGCTCAGTTTGGAGGTTACGCGGATTTGAACCGTGCCGTTTTGACGTGACGCCGCCAAAATGCGGAGAACCCGGATACGTCCAATATTCAAGAGCTTCGCAATCTCGTCTTGCGTCTTGCCCTCAATATAATAGAGCCAAGCAATCTTGGTTTTCAGATCGTCATTGGAGTCTATACCGGCATTCTTGTCCACGTTCGAACCTCACTTCATGCGTATTCCAAGCCGAATTTCTTACTATAGGAGCAAGCATCAAGATAGTATGCCCGACGGGCTTTTAACGTTATCCCGCGGGCGTCGCGTCATTTCTCACTGCGCAACAAATCGACCAAGACAGCGAGCAGAACCACAAAGCCGACAATCACGCGCTGCCAAAAGCCTGATACGTTGAGAAGCACGGTTCCATTGGTGAGCACCGATAATAACAATGCTCCCAGCATGGTGCCCACAATCGAGCCTTGGCCGCCCCGCAAACTCGTGCCCCCTAAGATCGCAGCCGTTATCGCACCCATCAACCAGCCTTCGCCCACATTGGGCTGGCCCGCATCCATTCGACTGGCGTAGAGGATACCGGCTAGGGCCGAAAACATACCCGCAAGACCGAAGGCCGCGAGCTCAACGCGCTTAACCGGAATCCCGGCCAGAATCGAAGCGTCCCGATTGCCGCCAACAGCAAAGATATTGCGGCCGAATTTGGTCTGCGTGAGCAACCAAATCAGAAAGGCGCCCGAGCCAATAAAGATCGCAACGGGGATCGGCAATCCAAACAAATCACCTTTGCCGATGGCCGAAAACACATCGCCAAGCGGACGGATCGGATAACCCTTCGTGATGACAAGAGTGATGCCTGCAAAAATCTCCCATGTCGCAAGCGTCACGATAAAAGGATTTAACCGAAGACCCGCAACAAACACACCGTTGATCAAGCCAAGCAACATGCCGAAAAGCATCGTGCACGGAATCACAAGATAGGGATGCACGCCTGCTTGGGTTAACATCAGTGAACCGACAATCGCCGATAGACCGGCTGCTGCACCAACCGATAGATCAATCCCGCCAACGAGCAAAACCATGGTTTGTCCCAAGGCCACAAGTCCGACAAAGGCAGCCAGTCGCGTCACGACAGCGAAATTATAGCCTGTCAAAAAATTACTCGTCGCGAAGGATAAAGCGACCATCAAAATGATCAAAGCAATCAGGATGCCGCTCGCTTCCCAGCGCATGAACTGCCTAAGCAGGCTTGTTTGTGAAGTCTTCACCGCAGACGCGCTCCCGATCGATTCGTTTGAAGATGTCATCATGCCCTCTTTTCAGCTCATCGCCAGTTGCATTAATTTTTCCGGAGTAGCCGTCGCGGTGTCGCATATGCCCTTCACCACACCCTCGTGCAGAACCATGATCCCGTCGGAGACATCAAGCACTTCTTCGATTTCCGAACTGATAAAGATAATCGATAAACCCAGTTCCGTGAGACGGCGAAGCTCGCGTTGAATTTCAAATTTGGCGTTCACATCAATGCCGCGCGTCGGCTCATCCATAATCAGAATTTTTGAATTCTTCATCAGCCAGCGGCCGATAATCACCTTCTGCTGATTGCCCCCGCTCAGCGAGGTGATGCGATCATGCTGTTTACCGATTTTGATCTTCAGGCTTTGCACATAGGCCTGTACGTCGCGCACCATATCCGAGGTCCGCATATGCAGGAGGCCACGGAACCGGTCGAGATTCGGCATCGCCATGTTTTCTGTAATGGAGAGCAACGGAAACAAGCCTTCCTGTTTGCGCTCTTCGGGCAGATAAACGAGGCCTTGGTTGATTGCATCGGCGGGCGAGCGGATATCGCTCGGCTTGCCGAAAAGTTCAACGCAGCCTTCGCTCTTATGCGTTAGGCCGAACAGGCATTTCGCCATCTCCGTCCGCCCCGCACCAATAAGGCCTGAAACACCAAGGATCTCGCCTTTGTGCAATTCGAAGCTGATCTTGGAGAATTCACCCGGCCTGCTTAAGCCCTCGACCTTCAAAACGATTTCGCTTTTTAATACCGCCGAGCGATCCTGTCGCGCCGTGCGCGTAACAGTCCGGCCAACCATATGATTGACCATATCTTCTTTCGTCGTCGATTTCGGATCAAGCTCGGTGATAAAAGCACCATCGCGCAGCACCGATATCCGATCCGATAGATCAAGAACTTCATCAAGGCGATGCGAAATATAAAAAATGGCACCGCCCGATTGGCGAAACTGTCTAATATACGAATAGAGTTTTTCCGTCTCGCGATAGGTCAGCGCGGCGGTTGGCTCATCGAGAATGAGAATTTTAGCATTGCAAGCGGCGGCACGTGAAATTTGCACCAGTTGCTGCTGCGCTTTGCTGAGGTCTTTGACTTTGGATTCAGGATCAATCGTATCATCAATGGCGTGTAGATAATCGATCGCGTCTTTACGCGTTTTCGTCCAGTTAATCGCGATCCCCTTTGTGCGCTGGGCACCGAGCAGGATGTTTTCGAAAACGGTCAGATCCGGAACAAGGCTGATTTCCTGAGGCGCAATGGCAATGCCGACATTTTGCGCATCAAAGGGCGAGTGAAATACGATCTGGGCTTCATTGCGAAAAAGTGTGCCTTCGGTTGGGCGCAACTTGCCGCAAAAAATATTCATCAACGTACTTTTACCAGCGCCGTTTTCGCCAATAATCGCATGGACTTCGCCCGGCCTAATGCCGATCGACACATGATGCAGTGCACGAACGACGCCGTAATATTGCGATATATTTCGGGCTTCAAAGGCAAACGGGTTCATGGCTGGCTTTCCAGATTGGCGTGTGCGCACATGGTGCAACACACGCCCTTCCTGTTCAAGAGTTCTTACTTGCAATCGGCCTTGGTGAGGAAACGCGAACCCGTGTTATGGAACATCGGAATCGTGTGGTTCTCGTTCATGGCAACCATGTAACGGATGGCCCAATAGCCCATATCCCACTGACGTTGTGCTTTCAGCGCGTCAATGACGCCCTTACATACGAAGTCAACGGCTTCTGGCAAATCGTCCATGCCGACAATCGCCACTTTGCCTGCCTTACCCGCATTTTGCACAGCGCGTGCTGCACCAATTGGGTTGGAAGCATCCGCACCGAAAATACCGGCAAGATCAGGATGAGCCGATAGCGCATTTTCAGTCAAAGAAACGGCCTTGTCCAAATCATCATTGTCAGGTTGTTCGAAGACGATCTTGATATCTGGGAACTTCGTCAAAGCCTTTTTGAAGCCCGTGATACGCTGAACATGGTCCGAAGCCGTGAGGCTGCCCGACAAGACGGCGATATTGCCTTTGCCGTTCAACTTCTTGCCAAGATATTCGCCAAGATCATAGCCATCCTGCTCACTGCTCTTTGGACCGATGAAAGGGAAGGCATCATCGCAGAACGAGTTGAAGTTAATGACATGGATGCCGGCTTTAACGGCTTCGTTCATCAATTTCACGTTTGTAGCTTGATCAAGACAAGCAACGGCAAGACCATCGGGATGGCGGCCAATATTGGTTTCAATACGCGCATTCTGATCGGCAACATCGGCCTGTGGTGGCTGATCCCAGATCATGTTGATCTTGATGCCTTGCTTGGCATATTCTTCAACCGCATATTTGCCGCCCTGTGCGACAACGTCGTACCAAGGATGGATCACTTTAGGAACGAAAACGAAAGTCAGTTCCTTTTTGATCGGGTGAATAAGAACTTCCTGGCCAGCAGCCATAGCCAATGTCGAGGAAAGAGCTAAGGCGGCTCCTGTAAGCACGCCGAGTGTTGTGAGTTTCATGCGAATAACCTCCCAAGATGGTTGTCTCAATAAGTTTCACCAGCTGACTATTGTGGTCGGACCAGTGTCGTCGTACCAGACCGCCCTTATTTCAAGGGCAGCAAGGATCCCTTCGTGCGAAGCTGCCTTCGCGCGTTATTTCCAAAATATCCGTGTTCTTATGACGTGTGTTTTATCGCTTGATCGGAGTGTTTTTCATAAAGTTCCACGTATGTTCAAACGATTCAACGCCAGCCTGCGAGCCTAAGCCCGAGGCATTTAAAGCCGATGTTGCCTGCGCAAAGCGCACGGATGTTTCCGGGTCCAACCCTTTGCAAATCGCCACGGCATAACCGGCATCAAAGGCATCGCCACATCCGCACGTGCATTTAACCGTGATATCAAAGGCTGGAATTTTAAAGTGTGTACCCTCGGCATGGCTGTAAAAGGCGCCATCTTCGCCGAGTGTAAACACGCAGCAGGTCACGCCGCGGTCATGAAAAAATTTCGTGCAATCGGCGAGATCGTGAAGGCCTGAAAGGGCACGAGCCTCCTCAATCGAGGGCATGAAATAATCGGTATAAGGCAACACCGCATCAACATCCGCGAGATCGTCTTTTGAACCAGCGAAGACGTCCACGGTTGTTATGCAACCTTGTTCCTTCACATATTTCATAAGGGCCGCATTAGGGGCGCCGTCCATAGCGTCCATCAATCCGACACCGCCGAGATGAACGACTTTTGCATTGGCCACATCAGCAAAATGTTTCGGCTCAACGACGAAAGTCCCCGTAGCTCCCTTCATATGGAGCGCCGGACGAGATCCGTCAGCACGGGTTGTCACAATCGATGAGGATGTCTTCCAATCTGCCTGATGCTGCATCATAGCGGTATCGACATGAAATTGCTTGAGGCGTTCGAGAACCCATGTTCCCATCAAATCCTCACCGACGCCGCCAACGGCCAACGTCTTGAGACCCATCTTGGCCGCGGCGATCGCCGCCGTTCCAGCCGCGCCGGAAACCGCCATGGTAAGTTCATCAATGAAATAACAGCCACCACCAGGCGGAACGGCGGTAAATGGCCAGCCTAGGCAATCAAATGTGTAAAAGCCGATTGAGGCATAATCGAACCCTTTGGCCACCACGACTCCCCCCCTCTGTTTGTACATTTATCATTTTTATATTTTTATTGTTCTCTTTTGTCTAGCCAATTTTATAAATTTATCACGATTTTTTTCGCTGTAATAAAAAAATATGCCCAAAGCCACCCTTTAAATGAAACGTAAATTTCAAACTTCTCCATAAAAAACAGATATTTATCAAAAATCTTCTTCCTTTATTGTCGCATTTCCCCGGCAGGTGAGGAAAATTTTAAGTTTCAAACATATTGACTTTAAAAAGCATAAATGTTCATTAAGGGGCAACAAATGGATAAGAATGGGAAGGTGCGTCGTGAAGGCTGGAGTTTTAAAGGACGTGAACGACATTCGGTTCTTGAACGTTGCAGACCCCGTTCTTGAGCCCGGCGACATGTTATTGCGGGTTAAGGCAGCAACGGTTTGCGGTACGGATATTCGAATTTACCGCGGTAAAAAAACGGCTGGTATCCGGTATCCCTCCATTTTGGGCCATGAATTTGCGGCTGAAGTGGTCGAAAACGGCGGCCATAGTCAATTCTCCTGCGATCAAGCGGTTGTCGTTTGTCCGCAATTTGCTTGCGGACACTGCGCCTATTGTATTAGGGGGGCCGAAAATCTCTGCCGCAATCTACGCGCCATGGGCTATGAAATAGATGGCGCCTTTGCCGAATATGTACGCATCCCAAATCATGCGGTCGAATCAGGCAATGTCTTCACCATGCCCGAAGGCTTAAGCTATGAGCAGGCATCGCTTGCCGAACCTTTGGCCTGTGTCATGAACGGACAAAGCCTTGTCGGCGTTCATATGGGCGATTCGGTGTTGATCCTCGGTGCGGGGCCTATCGGCATTTTGCATATTATTCTGGCCCGCCAATCCGGTGCGCTTAAAATCGTGGTGAGTGAACCAAATCCGGTGCGGCGAGAAGCTGCTCTTGCCGCAGGCGCGGATCTGGTGATCGATCCGATGAAGGATGATTTGAAAGCCCATGTGATGGCTGCAACCGACGGGCTCGGAGTGGACGTTGCAATTTGCGCCATTGGCATTCCATCGCTCGCAAACGATGCCATCGCTCTTGTGCGATACCAAGGCCGTGTTAGCCTGTTTGCCGGATTTTCGACCGGCGAAAGGGCCACCATTGATGTCAATGCCATTCACTATAATGAGCTAATGGTAACAGGCGCCTTCGGATTGACCCGTCTTCATTTTGAAAACGCATTGAATTTGCTTTCGACGCGACCAGAGGTGTTTCAATCCCTGATCACGCATCGCTATAGCCTATCCAATATCTCAGACGCGATTGCAACCGCAGAGCAAGGCCACGCGATCAAGGTCGCCGTATCAGGGATCTGAATGGAAATGACAGCACCTGGTGCCAAGCGTTCCAACATCAGCACGCCGCCGCGTGTGCTGATCATTGGCGCGGGCATCAATGGATGCGGTGTTTTTCGGGATCTCTGTTTGCAAGGCGTCGAATGCCTGCTCGTTGATCGTGGTGATATATGTGAGGGCGCCAGCGCTGCGCCATCCCGCCTTATCCATGGCGGCATTAAATATCTGGAAACAGGTGAATTCAGGCTCGTTCGCGAATCCTGCATCGAGCGAAATCGCCTGCTTCGCAATGCACCTCATTATGTAAAGCCGCTCGAAACGCTTGTTCCGGTTCGCTCATTATTTGGTGGTCTGTTATCCTCAACGCTGCGCTTTTTGGGGCTGAAGGTTAAGCTTAACGATCGCGGTGTTCTCATCACCGAAATTGGCTTACGCCTTTATGATTTCTACAGCCATGCGATTCAGGCCCTACCAAACCATCGTTTTTTTTATCGCACCAAATTGCGCCAAGAAATTCCCCTTTTTGATCCATCCATCATCGCTGCAGGCCTTTATTACGAGGGCCGCGTAACGCATGGCGAAAGATTGGGGCTAGAGCTTGTTCTCGACGGGCTTCATGCCAAGCCTTCAAGCCAAGTGGCGCTTTATAGCACGGTGGCCCGTTCCGAAACGGGGCAGTTTCAGCTCACCGATCAATTAACCGGCACGGTTCGTACCATTGAAGCTGATTATGTCATCAATGCCGGTGGTGCGTGGATTGATGACGTCAATCACGGCCTTGGTTTTGCAACCCATTATATCGGCGGATCAAAAGGCTCTCATCTGATCGTGGACCATGCCGAGCTCTTCAACGCCTTGAAGGGTCGAATGGTCTATTTTGGTACCGCCGATGGCCGCGTTAATCTCGCTTATCCGTTTTTCGGCCATGTTCTGATTGGTTCAACGGACATTAAAATCAATCACCCTGATGAAGCCTATTGCAGCGATGAGGAAATTGATTACCTCCTTGGCGCTGTTAAAGAAATATTTCCGACCATTGAAATTGAACGGCAACAGATCCTTCTCACCTATTGTGGTGTCCGGCCCCTGCCCCGCAGCGATGGCACGAATATCGGTGAGGTCAGCCGCGACCATTACATGGCGCACGACTCGATACCAAATACGACGATACCCTTGGTATCCTTGATTGGTGGCAAATGGACGACATTCCGCGCGTTTGCCGATGAAGCCTCCCGCCACATCCTCGCTCATTTTGGTATCGCGCGCGCGCATCAAACCGAGAATGAACCCATCGGCGGCGGTCGCCATTATCCGATAACAGAAGCCGAGCACGCCAACTGGATCAGCACAAAAGCCGATCTCTATCGTTGCAAGCCTTCGCGCATGGCAGAACTTCTCCACCGCTATGGCACACGCGCCGAACATATCGCAGCCTTCGAGCGCGACATCGCCTATCAACCACTTAAAAACGCTACCCAATATTCACATGCTGAAATAGTCATTTTGTGCCGTGAGGAATGGGTGCGTCGCCTTGCCGATATTCTGTTGCGTCGAACAGAGATGGCCATGGCCGGTCAGGTCAGCCTGCCTCTCATTCACGAGATTGCCGAAATCGCAGCCGCCGAATTGGCATGGGATGCAGATCGCAAGCGCGCCGAAATCGATGCAACCATCCACGCCATGCAACGCCGAAGCGTTCGGATGGCGGCTTAACAACCAATCTATCCTCACATCGAAGATTTTCAGGAGAGCTTAAATGCCTATCAATATTTCGCCGACCGGCCTAGCACGCGATCTGCAAGCGCGCGCCGATACGGGTAAGCCAATCCGCGTTGGATTGGTTGGTTCGGGTGAAATGGGCACCGATATCGTCGCGCGCATTGCCCATATGCAGGGCATTGAAGTCGGCGCAATATCCGAGTTGCGTTTACCCAACGCTGCAAAGGCCGTTGATATTGCCTATCAGGGCAAAAATCGTTCACAGATTGTAACGAGCCAGGACGCGCTCAACCGGGCCATGGAATCAGGTAAAATTGCGCTCACGGATAATGTCGACCATCTGATCCAGAGCGGATTGATCGATGTCGTCATTGATGCAACGGGCGTTCCTGCTGTAGGCGCCGAAATCGGCTTGCGCGCGATGGAGCATGGCAAGCATCTTGTGATGATGAACGTAGAGGCTGACGTCACCATCGGTGCCTATCTCAAAAGCGAAGCAGATCGTTTGGGCGTCACCTATTCGCTCGGCGCGGGCGATGAGCCTTCCTCCTGCATGGAGCTGATCGAATTTGTCTCCGCCATGGGCCATCCGATTGTTGCAGCAGGCAAAGGAAAAAATAACCCGCTAAACATCGACGCTATCCCCGATCTTTATGCCGAGGAAGCCAAGCGGCGGAACATGAATGTCCGCATGCTGGTCGAGTTCGTCGACGGTTCAAAAACCATGGTCGAGATGGCAGCCATTGCCAATGCGACAGGGCTTGTGCCCGATTGCCCCGGCATGCATGGGCCGTCGGCAACGCTTGATCAGCTTTCCTCCGTGCTGGTGCCGCAAAAGGATGGCGGCGTTTTGTCGCAAATGGGCGTTGTTGATTATTCCATTGGCAAAGGCGTTGCTCCGGGTGTCTTTGTTGTCGCCGAAATGTCGCATCCGCGCATCCGCGAGCGCATGGAAGACTTGAAAATGGGCCATGGCCCCTATTTCACCTTTCATCGCCCCTACCATTTAACTTCGCTCGAAGTGCCGCTGACCTGCGCACGTGTTGTTTTATATGGTAAGCCAGATATGGTGCCTTTACCAAAGCCCGTTGCTGAAGTTGGTGCTGTTGCCAAAAAAGATCTCAAACCCGGCGACACACTCGATGCCATTGGCGAATATTGCTATCGCGCTTGGGTGATGAAGGCGGGGGATGCACGTGCGAAAGGGGTTGTTCCATGCGGCCTTTTGCACGGCGCCACTGTTACCAAGCCGATTGCGAAAGGCGAATTGATAACGCGCGACAATGTGGCCGTTCCTGCAGGCTCCAAAATTGCCGAATTGCGCGCGCGTCAAGATAAATTAGTTTACGGACAGTGAGTATTCCGATGAAAAACGAATCCAAATCGAAGGCGAAGTCAGAGCCTGCCAATGTGCCCTTTGCCTTTCGCGCCTATTCGCCCGAGCAATTGCGCGATGTGTTGCGTAAAATGTATTTGATCCGCCGCTTTGAAGAAGGCGCGGAGGATTCCTACACGCGCGGTCTCATTCACGGCACCATGCATTTGTCGATCGGCCAGGAAGCCAGCGCTTTGGGCATTTGCATGCCGCTTAAGAGCGATGACCAGATCACTTCCACCCATCGCGGCCACGGACATTGCATCGCCAAGGGCGCGCAGGTCGACCGGATGTTCGCCGAATTTTTTGGCAAAACAACCGGCTATTGCAAAGGCCGTGGCGGCTCCATGCACATTGCCGATGTAAGCCAAGGCAATCTGGGAGCGAATGGCATTGTGGCTGGCGGCATTCCAATTGCAGTGGGTGCTGCCCTTTCAGCCAAGATGCAGAAAAATGGCAAAGTCGTCATCTGTTTCTTCGGCGATGGCGCCAACAATGAAGGCGCGTTTCACGAATCCTTGAACATGGCCTCGATCTGGAAATTGCCCGTTGTTTTCGTTTGCGAGAACAATGGCTATGGCATGTCGACATCCACCGCGCGTTCAACCGCCGTTGCCAATATCGCGGATCGTGCAGCGGGCTATTCCATGCCCGGCGTGATTGTCGACGGTAATAATTTCTCGGCGGTGGCTGAAGCATCAAGTGCTGCAATTGAGCGGGCGCGCCGGGGCGAAGGTCCGACGTTAATTGAAAGCAAAACCTATCGCCATCGCGGCCATTCGAAAAGCGACCGCAACCGCTATCGCACGAAAGAAGAAATCGATGAGTGGAAGGAGCTCCGCGATCCGATTGCTTTGTTCGAATCGGAATTGCGTCAATTCGGCATTTTGAATGATGCCGGCATTGAAGAGGTACGTGCCTCGGTCGAAAAAGAAATCGCCGATGCCATTCAATTTGCCAAAGACAGCCCCATGCCAAACACGGGCGCAGCACTTGATTATGTTTATACGGAGTTACCCCAATGAATAGCGCTGTGCGTGAATTGACCTATTCGCAGGCCATCCAAGAGGCCATGGCGATTGCGCTTGAATCCGATCCGCGCGTCTTTTTGATGGGTGAGGATATTGGTGTCTATGGCGGCGCATTTCAGGTAACGGGCGATTTGGTGGAGCGGTTTGGCAGCGACCGTGTCATTGATATGCCGATCTCCGAGCTGGGTGGCGCGGGCTTGGCAGTTGGTGCGGCCATGACAGGCATGCGTCCGATTTTCGAATTTCAATTTTCGGATTTTGCGACACTCGCCATGGAACAAATCGTCAATCAGGCGGCCAAGATGCGCTTCATGTTGGGGGGTGAAGTTTCAGTCCCCCTCGTGATGCGTTTTCCGGCGGGCTCGGGCACGGGTGCAGCCGCCCAACACAGTCAAAGCTTAGAGGCGTGGCTTGCCCATGTGCCGGGCTTGAAAGTTATTCAGCCCGCTACGCCGCATGATGCAAAAGGGCTTTTGCTCGCAGCCGTGCAAGATCCTGATCCGGTGATGATTTTCGAGCACAAGCTGCTCTACAAAGTCAAAGGCCCTGTACCGGAAGGCCATTACACCGTTCCGATTGGCAAAGCTGAAATTCGTCGTATGGGTCGCGATGCAACCATTGTGGCTACATCGATCATGGTGCAGAAATCCCTCAAGGCCGCAGAAATTCTGCAAACGGAGGGCATTGATGTTGAAATCGTCGATTTGCGAACCATTCGTCCAATCGATCGCGAAACGGTCATCAACAGCGTCAAGAAGACAACGCGTTTATTGTGTGTCTATGAAGCGGTAAAAACCCTAGGTATCGGCGCTGAAATCAGCGCGATGGTCGCTGAGAGTGAAGCTTTTGATTATCTCGATGCACCCATCATGCGGTTGGGTGGTGCGGATAGTCCAATTCCCTACAATCCGGAACTTGAAAAATCCGTCGTGCCACAAGTGCCCGATATCGTCGCTGGAATCCGCAATCTTGTGCAAGGAAGGCGATAAGAATGCCGACCGAAATTATTCTTCCCAAAGTAGATATGGATATGGCCACAGGCCGTATCTCGAAATGGCTTGTGGCGGAAGGCGCTACTGTCAAACAAGGCGATCCGATTTTTGAAATTGAAACGGATAAAGCCGCGATGGAAGTTGAGGCTCCGGCCTCCGGTACGCTCGGCAATATTATAGCCCATGAAGGGGCCGATGTGCCTGTCGGCAATCCTGTTGCCTGGATTTATGCAGCCGGTGAAGCGGTTGCAGCGCCTCTCAAGAAAGAGACTGTGCAAGCCGCTACACAAGCTGCGGAAGCATCACCTGTTACGCAATCAGCCGTTTCTGTTGAACGCACGGCGCAAACTTCGGGCGATATCCGCGCCACGCCGCTTGCCAAGCGTTTGGCTCGTGAGGGCGGCATTGATCTCTCACATGTTAAAGGCAGCGGTCCGCATGGCCGAATTGTAAGCGCTGATATTGAAGATGCGATAGCCGCGCGTTCCACAAAGTCCACGGTTCAAGACATTGTACCTGTTGCCAATGCAACGGAACACGATGCGCGCACGCGCGCCTATTTCGAACCCGGCAGCTTCGAAGAACTCCCGCACGATTCGATGCGCAAGACGATTGCGCGTCGGTTGCTGGAAGCCAAACAAACCATCCCGCATTTCTACGTCTCGGCCGATTGCGAACTCGATGCGTTAATGGCCGCGCGCGAAGCGA
>CANGLU010000056.1 GCA_947455025.1 Hyphomicrobiales bacterium | reverse complement strand
TGATCTTTTGGTTTTTGCGGTGGTGGCAAATACGGGATAAGGTTCTTATATTACGAGACACTTCTTAGTCTGAGGTCATATGATGCAACCCGTCACGATCTATACGAAATCCTGGTGCCCTTATTGCCACTCCGCGCTCGACCTTTTGAAGCAAAAGGGCGTGAATTATGAGCAGATTGATGTCTCGGCTGGTGGCGAAGCGCAGGCTGCCATGGCGGTGAAAGCCAATGGCCGCTCCAGCGTGCCGCAAATTTTCATTGGCGAAACCCATGTCGGCGGCTGCGATGATCTCTACGCGCTTGACCGTGCGGGCAAGCTTGATCCGCTCTTAAACGCTTAAGGAAATTGGCGTGATGTCAGCACCTTTCAAAGCCGCCTGTGTTCAAATGCGCGGCAAGCGCGATCCGGCTGAAAATCTCGAAGATGCCATTCGCATGATCCGCGAGGCGGCAAAGGCGGGCGCGACTTATGTCCAGACGCCGGAGATTTCGAACATCGTTAACCGTGACCGTCCGGCATTGCTCGCGGCCATTCGCACCGAAGCGGAAGACCCGATGCTGAAGGCGCTGAGCGCGCTTGCGAAAGAGCTTGGCATCACCATTCATATCGGATCGCTCGCGATCAAGAATGGCGACAAGGTCGCCAATCGCGCGTTTATGATCGGACAGGATGGTGGCTTGCTCGCCCGCTATGACAAGCTGCATTTGTTCGATGTCGATTTGCCAAATGGCGAGACCTGGCGGGAATCCAATACCTTTACCGGTGGCGTTGAGGCGGTGGCTGTCGATCTGCCGGAAGCGCGGCTTGGCATGGCGATTTGCTATGATGTCCGCTTCCCCTATTTGTTCCGGGCGCTGGCGGATGCGGGATGCTCGATCCTTACGGCTCCTGCCTGCTTTACGAAGCAAACGGGCGAGGCGCATTGGAGCGTGCTGCAACGCGCGCGGGCGATTGAGAATGGCGCGTTTATGATTTCCGCCGCGCAAGCGGGCGTGCATGAGGACGGCCGCGAAACCTATGGCCATTCCATCATTGTCGACCCATGGGGCAAGGTGTTGGCCGAGGCGGGCGATGAGCCCGGTGTGATCATGGCCGAGATTGATCTGGCAGCGGTCGGCGATGCGCGGGGTAAGATTCCGGCCTTGCGGCATACCCGCCCCGTTCATGTGAACCTCGCCAAGCCAGCTTCGGGAGACCGCGCGGCGTGATCAAATACCAGTTGCAATGCGACAAAGACCACCAATTCGAGGGCTGGTTTCAGTCCGGCGACGCGTTTGACACGCAAAAAAAGCGCGGCTTTGTGGAATGTCCGATCTGTCAGTCGAATAAAGTCGATCGGGCGATTATGGCACCATCGGTGGCACGAACGGACCGGGAAATCGTCGCCTCTTTGCCCGTGGCGCAGGAGCCGAATTGGGTGAGTGCGGGATCGGAAGAGATCCTCATGTCGCCGGAAATGATCGAATTACGCGAGCGCATGGCGGAATTGCGCGACGAAATGATCAAAAATGCCGATGATGTCGGCACGGATTTCGCCGAAGAGGCACGCCGCATCCATTATGGCGAAACCGAAAAGCGCCAGATTTACGGCCACACCTCGCTGGATGAAGTGCAAGAACTGATCGAAGAAGGGATCGGCGTTTTGCCGCTGCCGCCCGGCCGCGATGTCGGCCATTAAGCGGATTTAACGCTTTTTGGCGCGCATCATGTAATTGACGTCCATGTCGCGCGAGAGTTTCCACTGGTTCATGAACGGGTTAAAGACGACGCCGGATTGGTCGTCGATTTCCATGCCGCCACGCATAATCGCATCGCTCAATTCACGCGGGGTGACGAATTTATCCCATTGATGCGTGCCCTTGGGCAGCCAACCCAGAACAAATTCGGCCCCGACAATGGCCAAAGCAAAGGCTTTCAAGGTGCGGTTCAACGTCGCCATATGGAGTTGGCCACCCGGTTTGACGGCAGCCGTGCAGGCGGCAACGAACTGACCGACATCGGCAACGTGCTCGACGACTTCCATCGCGAGTACGATGTCGAAGTGCTCGCCCGCCGCGACCAAGGCTTCGACCGTTGTCTGGCGGTAATCAATCTCAAGGCCCGATTGGGCGGCGTGGAGCTTGGCGACTTCAATATTGGTGGGTGCCGGATCAATGCCCGTAACTTTGGCGCCCAAACGGGTCAAAGGCTCGCAGAGCAACCCGCCTCCGCAGCCAATATCGAGCAAAGTGAGCCCTTCGAGCGGGCGGCCATTGTCGATCGAGCGGTTAAAATGGCTGGCGGCTCCATCGCGGATCACCTGCAAACGGACCGGATTGAATTTGTGCAGCACGCCCATCGGGCCTTTGGCGTCCCACCAAGTTTTGGCAATCCGCTCAAACCGCGCGACTTCGTCTTTGTCGACCGTGCCTTGAAAGGGGGTGTCCATTGCCATGCTCCTGACCCGCCCGAATGAAAATTCGTAACGGTTTTAAGTTGACAGCATAAGGTTGCGCCGTCATGGATGTGCGCCTTTTTCACCTCGGATGCCGTTTAAAGCAAGCTGGTATTCGTATGATTGAACCGAAATGATCTGATTATCGATGCCAATCTCGTCTCAAAAAAGCCTCGTCATGAAATTCGGCGGCACATCTGTCGCCAATCTCGACCGGATTCGGAATGTTGCGCTCCATGTGAAGCGCGAGGTCGAGGCCGGCTATCACGTTGCCGTGGTTGTTTCGGCGATGTCGGGCAAAACCAATGAGCTGGTGGCTTGGTGCAAAGACGCCTCCGCGCTTCATGATATGCGCGAATATGACGCCGTGGTGGCCTCGGGCGAGCAGGTAACCTCCGGCCTATTGGCCATTGCGTTGCAAAATATCGGCATTGCCGCGCGGTCTTGGCAGGGCTGGCAAATCCCGATCCTGACCGATGACGCGCATGGCTCGGCGCGCATTTTGGGCATTGATGGCTCGGGCCTGTCCGACAGCTTTAAAACCAAAGGCGAAGTGGCGGTTATTGCCGGTTTCCAGGGGATTCATAAGGAATCCGGTCGTTTGACGACGCTGGGCCGCGGCGGATCGGACACGAGTGCGGTCGCCATTGCCGCTGCTATCGGCGCGGAGCGCTGCGATATTTATACGGATGTGGACGGCGTTTACACGACCGATCCGCGGATCGTGCCAAAAGCCAAGCGGCTTGAGAAGGTCGCTTTCGAAGAAATGCTCGAAATGGCCTCAATGGGTGCCAAAGTGCTGCAAGTCCGCTCGGTTGAGCTCGCGATGACCCATCGCGTGCCGACTTATGTTCGGTCGTCCTTTGACGATCCGGCGGATCCAAAGCCCGGAACGCTCATTTGTGGCGAGGAGGATATCGTGGAACAGCAAATCATTACCGGCATCGCCTATTCGAAAGACGAGGCGCAAATCACCCTTCGCCGCGTGGCCGACAAGCCCGGCATCGCCGCGGCCATTTTCGTGCCTCTGGCGGATGCCAATATCAATGTCGACATGATCATTCAGGTCGTTTCCGACGATACCACGACCACGGATATCACGTTCACCGTGCCGACCGCCGATTTCGAGCGGGCCAAAACGATCCTCGAAGGGCTGCGCGGCACGATTGGCTATGCCACTTTGCAAGGTGCCAATGATGTGGTGAAAGTTTCAGCAATTGGCGTCGGGATGCGCAGCCATGCGGGCGTTGCGGCGCGCGCGTTTAAGGCGCTGGCCGATAAAGGCATCAATATTCGGGCGATCACAACGTCCGAGATTAAGTTCTCGGTTTTGATCGACAGCGCCTATACGGAGTTGGCCGTGCGGACGCTGCACTCTCTTTACGGCCTCGATCAAGCCTGATATTCGCGTAACGACATCAATATCGGGCCCCGTCAATTCGCATTGGCGCGGCCTTTGCATTCCTGTCCATAAATCGGTAAAGCGTAGCGATAAGGGTCCCAGGTAAGTGGTCCTGTCGTGGTGGAACAAGCTCGTCGTCGCAATGACGATATAGGAACAAGAAGGCAATGCGGTCTGCACTAGGTGGTCCTAGGGTATTATTGCGCCGTCTCCGCGAAGTTATGGCGGAACCGGTCAGTGCACAGGCGCGCCTTGATAAAATCGTGATGGTGATCGCGGCCAATATGGTCGCGGAAGTGTGTTCCTTCTATGTGATGCGGGCCGATAACACGCTCGAACTCTTCGCTACCGAGGGTTTGAAGCGCGAAGCCGTCCATTTGACGACCATGAAAGCGGGCGAAGGTCTCGTCGGCCTGATCGCGAAACAGGCCGAGCCGCTCAGCCTTTCCAACGCGCAATCGCATCCCTCCTTCTCCTATCGGCCGGAAACGGGCGAAGAAATCTATCAATCCTTCCTCGGCGTGCCGGTGCTGCGCTCTGGCAATACGCTGGGCGTGCTTGTTGTCCAGAACCGCGCCCATCGCGTCTATATGGAAGAAGAAGTCGAGGCGCTGCAGACCACCGCGATGGTGCTGGCCGAGATTATCGCTTCGGGCGAATTGCAGGCTCTGGCCAGCCAAGGGAACGGGATTGCGCTGCGCCGCGCAATGGTCTTGCCGGGGCAATCCCTCGCCGATGGTGTGGGCTTAGGCTATGCCGTGCTGCACGAACCGCGGGTTGTCGTTTCGAACCTGATTGCGGATGATCCGGCGGTCGAGCAAAGGCGGCTTGATGCGGCGATTGCGGAATTACGCTCCTCGATTGACCAATTGGTGGATCGGGGCGATGTGGCCCATGGCGGCGAGCACCGTGAAGTGCTCGAAACCTATCGCATGTTTGCCAATGATCCTGGCTGGACGCGCCGTTTGCGCGAAGCGGTTCAAACGGGCCTGACGGCGGAAGCCGCTGTTGAACGTGTGCAATCGGACAACCGCGCGCGGATGCTGCGCCAGACGGATCCGTATCTCAGAGAACGCCTGCACGATCTCGATGAACTCGCCAACCGCTTGCTGCATCGCCTGCTTGGCCGCGACATGATTGATGGGCGGGTTACGCTGCCCGAAAATGCGATTCTGATCGCACGCTCCATGGGCCCTGCGGCATTGCTTGATTATGACCGCTCGAAATTGCGCGGGCTTGTTTTGGAAGAAGGCGGCCCCACAAGCCATATCGCGATTGTTGCAAGGGCATTGGGTATTCCGGCCGTTGGCACCGTTGAGAACATCACGGGCTCTGTTGAAACGGGCGATGCGATTATCGTGGATGGCGGAGCGGGGCAGGTCCATGTCCGTCCGCAAAGCGATGTCGAAGAAGCGTTTAAGGAAAAGGCGCGGCTACGGGCGCGGCGGCAGGAACAATATCGCAAATTGCGCGATGTTCCGTCCCACACGAAAGACGGGGTTTCCGTTGCGCTTCATTTGAACGCAGGCCTGTTGATTGATTTGCCGCATATGGACGAAACGGGCGCGCAGGGCATCGGCCTTTTCCGTACCGAATTGCAGTTCATGGTATCGGCTAGAATGCCGACAACCAATGAACAGATGGCACTTTACCGGACGGTGTTTGATGCCACGCGCGGAAGACCCGTTACCTTCCGGACGCTGGATATTG
Source organism: Hyphomicrobiales bacterium (assembly GCA_947455025.1). Taxonomy (GTDB): domain Bacteria; phylum Pseudomonadota; class Alphaproteobacteria; order Rhizobiales; family Beijerinckiaceae; genus CAIUPE01. The sequence continues at coordinate 9,333 of CANGLU010000056.1, read as the reverse complement.
GCGGCGATAAAATCCTGCCTTATTTGCGGACGGCGGAAGAAGAAAATCCGGCTTTGGGGTGGCGCGCCATCCGCATCGGGCTTGATCGGCCCGGTCTATTGCGGGCGCAGCTCCGCGCGATGTTGAAGGCCGCAACGGGACAGCATTTGCGCATCATGTTCCCGATGGTCGCAACCGTTGACGAATTTGACCGTGCGAAAGCGCTGGTCAAGCGTGAAATGGCGCATCTGGAACGCTATGGCTATACGCTGCCCGAGAGCATCAAGCTCGGCGTGATGGTCGAGGTGCCTTCGCTTCTGTTCGAGATCGACGAAATTGCCTCGCGCGCCGATTTTCTGTCGGTTGGTTCGAATGATTTGATGCAGTTTTTATTCGCAGCCGACCGCGAAAACCCGCAAATGGCCTCGCGCTTTGATCCTTTAAGTCCGTCCTGCCTGCGGGCCTTGCAAATGGTTGCACGCGCGGGCCAAAAAGCGGGCATTCCGGTGACGTTGTGCGGCGAATTGGCGAGCATGCCGCTTGAAGCGATGGTGCTGATCGGCTTGGGCTACCGCACTTTGTCGATGTCGCCCGCATCCATTGGTCCGGTTAAGGCCATGCTGTTGGAGCTCAATGCTTTGGCGATCGAAAAGCATCTCAACCATCTTCTAACAGAGGCCAACGGGGTGGCAACGCTGCGCCCGGCGCTTGAGGCTTTTGCACGCGACCATGGCGTACCGGTTTAGCGACGCTCTCGTCGCCCAAGCTTCGCCCTCGCTTTTCAAACCCTCCTGATCCATCTGGCTTCTCATGAAATTCGATACCCACAAACTTGATGCCATTCTCGCGCGCCATGCGATTGTTTCGGATCGCTTGAACAGCGGACCGGATGCGGAAACATTCGTCGCTCTATCGCGCGAATTATCCGATTTGGATCCGGTGGTCGAAGCGATACAAAATGTTCGTGCAATCGAAAAAGATATTGCGGGCCTGGATGAGCTTATTGCCGATGGCTCAAGCGATTCCGAAATGCGCGGCTTGGCCGAAGACGAGCGCCGCGAGGCGTTGATCCGTCAAACGGAGGCCGAACATGCGCTTCGGTTGATGTTGTTGCCCAAAGATGCCGCCGATGAGCGCGGCGCGATTCTCGAAGTGCGCGCGGGTACAGGCGGCGATGAAGCAGCTCTTTTTGCGGGTGATCTTTTCCGCATGTATCAGCGTTATGCCGATTTGCGGCGCTGGACGATCGAAGTGCTCTCGGCCTCTGAAGGCACGATGGGCGGCTTTAAGGAAATTATCGCGGAAGTGCGCGGCATTGGCGTTTTCGGAAAGCTGAAATTCGAAAGCGGCGTGCATCGCGTCCAACGCGTACCCGACACCGAAACGCAAGGTCGAGTCCATACGTCGGCGGCGACCGTTGCGGTTTTACCGATCGCCGAACCGCTTGATTTAACCATTGATGACAAGGATCTGGTGATCGAAACCATGCGTGCGCAGGGCGCGGGCGGGCAGCACGTCAATAAAACCGAAAGCGCGATCCGCATGACGCACACGCCATCCGGCATTGTGGTGATGATGCAGGATGAACGCTCGCAGCATCGCAACCGCGCGAAAGCGATGGATGTTTTGCGCACGCGGCTTTTCGACATGCAGCGCCGCAAACAAGCCGATGCCGAGGCTGAAAATCGACGCGGACAAGTAGGCTCCGGCGACCGTTCCGAGCGCATCCGAACCTATAATTTTCCGCAAGGCCGACTGACCGATCACCGGATCAATCTGACCTTGTATAAATTGCCCGAAATTATCGCCGGAACGGCACTCGATGATGTGATCGATCCGCTGATTGCCGAGCATCAAGCCGAATTACTGGGAGCTGAGGACCGTTCATGAGCCCAATTTCTGATCAGATGACACGGATCGAAGCGCTCAAGCACTTGGGCGAAGTGTTTCGGCAGATCGGCATTGAAACCGCGCAGCGCGATGCGCGGCTCTTGATGCTTGATGCGGCAGGCATCGTCCATACCGATCTTATCAAAGCGCCACGTGAAGCCTTAGGGGCACAAGCTGCGCAAAAACTGGCGTCCCATGTCGAAAAGCGCCTGACCCGTGTCCCCGTCGCGCGCATTTTGGGGGAATGGGAGTTTTGGAGCCTGCCATTTACGCTTGTCACTGAGACGCTGGTGCCACGGCCCGATAGCGAAACGGTGGTTGCCGCTGCTCTGATCGCGCTGAAAGACCGCCGCCATGCGAGTGACGGCCTTCGCATTCTCGATTTGGGCACGGGGTCCGGGTGTCTGCTCGTATCGCTGCTGCATGAAATGCCCGGTGCCACCGGCATAGGCGTTGATATTGCGGCCGGAGCGGTTGCAACCGCGCGTCTCAATGCGGAGCGAAACGGCGTTGGTAACCGCGCCGAGTTTCATCAGGCCAATTGGGCTGAGGGAATCACCGGGCCGTTTGATCTCATCGTTTCAAACCCGCCCTATATTGCGGACCCAATCATCGATACGCTTGAAGTCGAGGTACGGGTTCATGATCCGCGTTTGGCGCTTTCGGGCGGGCGGGACGGGCTTGATGCCTATCGCGCGATTGCCGAGGCTATTCCGTCTCTGTTGGCACCCGGCGGCGTTGTTGCGCTCGAAATCGGCTCGGATCAGTCCGAATCGGTGCCAAAAATCTTCGCCGGCTTGGGGTATGAGCTTGAAGGGCCGTTTGCTGATTTTGGTGCAAGGCCGCGCGCCATTGTCCTGCGCCGACCTGCTTAAGGGACCTGTTAAACCCTTCAAAAAAGGCAATTGCGGTTAGCCGATCAACCGTGTAGAGATGAACCATGGATTGTTGGCCGAGAGGCTGGCCGGGCAAAATTGAACCGAGCGAATGATCCGTCGGCCCATCTCTTAAATATAATGAGCCAGTTGCTGCTTTTGTTTGGCCTTTAGGCTTTGAGCAAGCAACCGGGAGCCGCTTCGCACTGGCATATGAACCCTTAAAGGTCGAAAATAATTACCCATCATGAATAATTATAGAGAAGAAAATCGTTCGATGAGACCCAATCATCAGAACAAGCGTATGCGTGGCCGTAACCGTGGCAGTGGCGGGGGCGGTGGAGGCGGCGGCAAAGGTCCAAATCCGCTCACCCGCTCTTATGAATCAAACGGCCCCGACGTCAAAGTGCGTGGTACGGCCCAAAACATTGCCGAAAAATACGTGCAGCTCGGACGGGATGCGCAGGCAACAGGTGATCATGTTGCGGCCGAAAGCTTCTTTCAGCATGCCGAACATTATTTCCGCCTGATTGCGGCCGCCCAAGAGCAGTTCCGCATCGCCAATCCCGGTTTCCGTGGCTTTGACCAGCCTGAAACCGACGGTGAAGAGGGCGAAGAGGACGGCTCGTTCGCACAAGGACAAGCCCAGCCGGAAGCACGCGTCTATGGTCAGGGCACGTCCGAGGGTGAGGAAGAGCCGCAAGGCGAGTTCCAGCCACGCGAACAGCGTGAGTATCAGCCGCGCGACAACCGCGATCAGCGCGGACCACGCCCGCAGCGGGACAACCGGAATTTCCAGCCGCGCGAACAGCGTGAGCCACGGGAAGCGGCACCAAGCGGCGAATTCCAGCCCCGCGAGCCGCGTGAACAGCGCCCACCCCGCGACCAGCAACCACGCGAGCAACGTGATTTTCAGCCCCGCGAACGCGATCAGCGCCCGCCACGGGATGGCGGACGGTTTGAACGCAATGGGCAGGACCGTCGTTTCCCTCGCAACGATACCATGCCGATGGAAGCCGAACAGCCCGGCCTGCCATCGTTCATCACGGCGCCGGTGCGGAATACGATCGGTGCGGAAGCGCCGGTTGAGCCGAGCTTTGTTGAAACCGCGGTGCCGGTCGATCCGAATTTTGTGGAGCCCGTCGGCGTTCGTCGCCGTGGCCGCCCGCCAAAGGTGCAGGTCCCCGATATAGCGAATGACGGCGAATAAATTCGCTGCTCTTTCCCATTCGACAAAAGGAGGCCCGATGGCCTCCTTTTTTGTGGGTGTTACTTAGGGGGCTACCCCTTTCGCTTAAGCCAAAGCGTTCTTATCTCTTGTTGGACGGGCTCGCCCCTATAGGGGGAGCCTTAATCAGGAGCGGCGATCTGGGCCACATGACCGGACGGATCCGACGCGGCCAACAGGAGACGGCAGATGGATTTTGAGAAATATACCGACCGCGCCAAGGGCTTTGTGCAATCCGCCCAAATGGTTGCCATGCGCGAAGGGCATCCGCAATTTTTGCCCGAGCATCTTTTGAAAGTTCTGCTCGACGACAATGAAGGCCTATCCGCCGGATTGATCGGGCGCGCGGGCGGCAATGCCAAACAGGCATTAGTGCTGACCGAAGAGCTTTTGTCGAAACAGGCGAAAGTGTCGGGTGCGGCTTCGCAACCGGGTGCCAGCCGCGATCTCGTGCGGTTGTTTGATACCGCGCAAAAAATTGCCGTTAAAGCGGGTGATTCCTATGTCACCGTTGAGCGGATGTTATTGGCACTTGCTACCGAGAAAGACATGGAAGCGGGCAAAGTGCTCGCAAAATCCGGTGTCACGCCGCAGGCTTTAAACACGGCGATTAATGATTTGCGCAAAGGCCGCACCGCCGACAATGCAACGGCTGAAAATGCCTATGACGCGCTCAAAAAATACACGCGTGATTTAACCCAAGCCGCGCGCGACGGGAAGCTTGATCCGGTGATTGGGCGTGACGAGGAAATCCGCCGCGCGATCCAGGTGCTGTCGCGGCGCACGAAGAATAACCCCGTTTTGATTGGTGAGCCCGGCGTCGGTAAAACCGCGATTGCCGAAGGCTTGGCGCTGCGCATCGTCAATGGCGATGTGCCTGAAAGTTTGACGGATAAAAAATTACTCTCTCTCGATATGGGCTCACTGATTGCAGGCGCAAAATACCGTGGCGAATTTGAAGAGCGATTGAAATCGGTGCTTTCGGAAGTGACCTCGGCAGAAGGCGGCATCATTCTCTTTATCGATGAAATGCACACGCTTGTCGGTGCCGGCAAAGCCGATGGCGCGATGGATGCTTCCAATCTTTTAAAGCCCGCTCTGGCGCGCGGTGAGCTCCATTGCGTGGGTGCGACGACGCTCGATGAATACCGCAAACATGTTGAAAAAGACGCGGCCCTAGCGCGGCGGTTTCAGCCGATTTTTGTGTCTGAGCCAAGCGTGGAAGACACCGTCTCGATCCTTCGCGGGTTGAAGGAAAAATATGAACTCCATCATGGCGTGCGCATCACCGATGCCGCAATTGTTTCCGCGGCAACGTTATCGAACCGGTACATCACAGATCGGTTTTTGCCGGACAAAGCCATTGATCTGATCGATGAATCCGCGGCACGCTTGCGCATGCAGGTGGATTCAAAACCTGAAGAACTTGATGAGCTTGATCGCCGCATCGTGCAGCTTCGTATCGAACAGGAAGCATTGAAAAAGGAAACCGATGAAGGGTCTAAAGACCGGCTTGGCAAGATCGAAGTCGAGCTTGCGGGGCTGGAAGAAAAATCCGCCTCCCTGACGCAACGCTGGAAGAGCGAAAAAGACAAGCTCGGTGCTGCGCAAAAAATCAAAGAGCAGTTGGAGCAAGCCCGCACCGATCTCGCCAATGCGCAGCGCAAAGGCGAATATCAAAAAGCGGGTGAGCTCGCCTATGGCTTGATCCCCGATCTTGAGAAAAAACTCGCCGCCAATGAAGGCAGCGATGTGGCAGGCGCGATGGTGGCGGAGGCCGTCACGGCTAACGATATTGCGCAAGTCGTCTCGCGCTGGACCGGCGTTCCGGTGGATAAAATGCTCGAAGGCGAAAAAGACAAACTTTTGCGCATGGAGCTAGAGATAGGCAAACGCGTGGTCGGCCAGGAGGAAGCAGTCATTGCCGTTTCCACTGCCATCCGTCGCGCGCGTGCGGGGTTACAAGACCCGCATCGTCCGATCGGATCATTCATGTTTTTGGGGCCGACGGGCGTTGGCAAAACCGAACTCACCAAGGCGTTGGCTTCTTATCTCTTTGACGATGAAACGGCGATGGTGCGCATCGACATGTCCGAATATATGGAGAAACATTCGGTCGCACGCTTGATCGGCGCGCCTCCCGGCTATGTCGGCTATGAGGAAGGCGGCGCGCTGACGGAAGCGGTGCGGCGCAGGCCCTATCAGGTGATCTTGTTCGACGAGATCGAAAAGGCGCATCCGGATGTGTTCAACGTGCTTCTGCAAGTGCTGGATGATGGCCGTTTGACCGATGGACAAGGTCGCGCGGTCGACTTCCGCAACACGCTCATCATCATGACCTCGAATTTGGGCGCGGAATATCTTGTTCAACAAACCGAAGGACAAGATTCCGAAGACGTGCGCGAAGAAGTGATGGGCGTGGTGCGCTCGCATTTCCGCCCCGAGTTCTTAAACCGTATCGATGAAATCATCCTCTTCCATCGCCTGAAACGCGACCAGATGGGTGCGATTGTCGACATTCAAATGAAGCGGCTTGATCAATTGCTCGCCGACCGGAAAATCGTGATCGAATTAAAGCCCGAAGCGCGCGAATGGCTCGCCGAAAAGGGCTATGATTCCGCCTATGGCGCGCGTCCTTTGAAACGCGTGATCCAGAAAAATGTGCAAGATGCTTTGGCCGAGCTTATTCTTTCGGGCGCGGTGAAAGATGGCGATCATGTTCCCGTTGATGCCGGACCCTTAGGACTGATCATCGGCGACCATGGCGTTGCGCTCGAACGCGCGCCGAAGGGTGCAAAGCTGAATTGAGTGGCACTTTATAGACAGGCGGTTGATGCCGCCTGTCTTTTTGGCACAAAAGTGAGCCATAAGAAGAAGTCGATCCTTCCCGCCTTGGCCTTCCTTTTCTTGACTCCTCCCCGCTTTTCCCCTACATCCCGCCCATTCATCGACGGTTACGTCCTTGAGCCACCGCCCAACCCCATGAGGTTGGAGGTCCACGTCCGACAGCGCGTTGCGCCCTCGGGCGCGTTTGGCTTTGGGCCGTTTTCCGTCCTAACGGGTTAAAGGTCTTCGATGTTCGAAAGTCTGAGCGACAAGCTCTCTGGCATTCTGAACGCGCTTACGCGTCGCGGCGCGCTGAGCGAAGAAGATGTGAATCTCGCGCTCCGTGAAGTCCGCCGTGCGCTGATCGAGGCCGACGTTGCCCTTGATGTGGTGCGCAGCTTCACCGACAAAGTGCGCGAGCGCGCGGTGGGTCAAGAAGTCGTCCGCTCGGTGTCGCCGGGCCAGATGGTCATCAAGATCGTCAATGATGTTCTGGTTGATACGCTAGGCTCGGAAGCCTCGCCGATTGATCTTGAAGCCGTGCCGCCGGTGGCCATTTTGATGGTCGGCTTGCAGGGCTCGGGTAAAACCACCTCAACCGGAAAAATTGCCCGCCGCCTTACCGACCGCATGAAGCGCAAGGTGCTGATGGCATCGCTCGACACGCGCCGTCCGGCGGCGATGGAGCAATTGGCAAGCCTCGGCAAGCAGCTTTCGATCGAAGTGCTCCCCATCGTCGCGGGCCAAAGCGCGGTGCAAATCGCCAAGCGCGCGATGGATGCGGCCCGCTTAGGCGGCTTCGACGTGGTGATGCTCGATACCGCCGGCCGCACCACGGTCGACGAGGAGTTGATGGCGGAAGTGGCCGAGGTGAAAGCCTCAACCAAGCCGCATGAAGTATTGCTCGTCGCCGATGCGCTGACCGGACAAGACGCCGTCAACACCGCAAAAGCCTTTGACGAGCGCGTCGGCATTACCGGCATCGTGCTCACCCGCGTCGATGGCGATGGCCGTGGCGGTGCGGCGCTATCAATGCGCGCGGTTACCGGCAAGCCGATCAAGCTCGTCGGTACCGGCGAAAAGATGGATGCGCTGGAGGATTTCCATCCAGCCCGCATTGCCAACCGCATTTTGGGCATGGGCGATGTGGTTTCGCTCGTTGAGAAAGCGGTCGAGAATATCGATCAGGAAAAGGCGATGCGCACCGCCGAGCGGATGCGCAAAGGCCAGTTCGATCTCTCCGATATGCGCGACCAGCTGCAGCAGATTGAAAAGATTGGTGGCGTTGGCGGGCTGATGGGCATGATCCCCGGCGTCGCCAAAATGAAAAACCAGATCGCCGCCTCCCATCTCGATGGCAAAGTGGTGAAGCACCAGATCGCCATTGTGAATTCGATGACGGCGGCGGAACGCAAAAATCCCGACCTCCTCAAAGCCTCGCGCAAAAAGCGCATCGCGGCGGGTGCGGGTGTTTCGGTTGAACTCGTCAACCGCTTGCTGAAACAGCATCGGCAAATGGCCGATATGATGAAGATGATGGGCCAGAACAAGCGCGGCGGGCCAATGGCCGGTCTCGCCAATATGTTCGGCCTTGGCGGCGGCATGCCCTCGCCTGAAGAAATCGCAGCGATGCAAAAGCAGATGGGCGGCGGCGCGGCTTTGCCGGAATTTCCGGGCACCGCGAAACCACCTGCAGGCCTGCCGCCCTTGCCCGGCGCCGCGCCTAAACTACCCGGATTACCGGGGCTTGGCGTCAAGCCAACGCTTCCGGGATTAGGCAGCTTCAACCCGTTCGGGGGGAAGAAGAAATGAAAAACCCTTTCACCCGTTCTTGCGAGGTGAGGAGCTCCTCACAAGGACGATGAAGATCAAAACCAACCAACCTAAAACCTAACTAAGGAAAATCTAAAAATGTCAGTTAAAATTCGTCTCGCCCGCGGTGGTGCCAAGAAGCGTCCGCATTATTCGATCGTTGTTGCCGATAGCCGCTTTGCGCGCGATGGCCGTTTCATCGAGAAGCTCGGCACGTTCGACCCGATGAAGCCAAAGGATTCGGCAGATCGCGTGCATTTCGATCATGACAAGGCCAAGGCATGGCTCGCCAAGGGCGCGCAGCCTACCGACCGCGTCGAGCGTTTCTTGGAAGCCGCTGGCTTGTGGAAGCGTAAGGCCCGCGTCAACCCAGAAAAGGCCAAGCCAAAGAAGAAGGCTCAGGAGCGTCTCGACGCCGCAGCCGCTGAAGTTGAAAAGGCAGCCGCTGCGATTGTTGCTGCGAAGGAAGCCGAGAAGGCTGCCGCTGCTGCTGCTGCCGAGCCTTCTGCCGAACCAGCAGCCGAGTAAGAACACCCCATGGCGCGCCAACCCAACGAGAAGACCCCTATCGGACTTGTCGAGGTTGGCGTGTTGGGTGCGCCCCATGGCGTGAAGGGCGAGATGCGTCTCAAATCCTTCACCGCCGACCCTTTGGGCATTCAAGACTATCAGCCGCTGACGGATAAAACCGGACAGCGGCGTTTTGTTATTCGCAGTGCGCGG
>CANGLU010000055.1 GCA_947455025.1 Hyphomicrobiales bacterium | reverse complement strand
TCATTTCGCGGAAGATGCCTTCACGTTGCATCTTCTTCTTAAGCGCCTTGAGCGCTTGGTCTACATTGTTGTCACGGACGAGAACCTGCACGCGTGTTTTCCCGTAAATTAAAGGTCAATTCTGGAGTCGCCAACATTTTTCCTTGGAAATCTTGGCGACGTGAGCGCGCTTCGTATCAGAAAGGATCCGTGCTGTCCACGCCTCAAAGGGCCAAAAAGCTAAGGTTTTTACGGCGCGACCCGATTCTATCGAATAACGCGCGTAATATGCCCCATCTTACGGCCCGCCCGCGCTTCACGCTTGCCATAAAGCTCGATGATTAGACCCGATTCTGCCAATAAATCCGGCCAACGCGCAATATCGTCACCGATCAAATTTTCCATCTCGATACGGCCTAACCGCTTCACGCTACCCAAAGGCCAGCCGGAAACCGCACGAATATGCTGCTCAAATTGCGAAGTCTCAGCTCCGCCCAAGGTCCAATGGCCCGAATTATGGACACGCGGCGCAATTTCATTCACGAGCAGAACTTCTTGATCGCCTGCACCCGCTACAAAAAACTCGACGGCAAAAACGCCAACATAGCCGAGCGCGTCGCCAATCTTTTGTGCGGCCTCTTTCGCGGCTGTTTCCGTTTTGGCGGAAATCGAAGCCGGAAGAAGCGTTTTATCGAGAATATGATGCTTATGGCGGTTCTCGCAGACATCATAAGCCACAAATTCACCGCTCAGGGATCGCGCCGCAACCACCGAGACTTCGCGTTCAAACGGCACAAAAGCTTCTAAAATGGCAGGCGCATGGCCAATCGCCTCCCATGCCTCGCGGGCGGATACACCCTCACGGATCATCGCCTGACCCTTGCCGTCATACCCGAGGCGGCGTGTTTTAAGCACAGAAGGGCGGCCAAGCGTCGTAAGCGCTGCTTCAAGCTCTTCAAGCGAGGAAACGGCGATGAAATCGGGGACCGTCAAACCAAGCTCACGGATAAAGCTTTTTTCCGTAAAACGATCTTGGGTAATCGCCAAAGCACGCGGGGCTGGCAAAACGGGAATATGGGCGGACAAAATATCAGCCGTCGTCGCAGGAACATTTTCAAATTCGTAGGTTACAACTGAAACGGAGGCCGAAAAAGCTTTCAACGCGGCTTCGTCTTCATAGTCGGCAATGGTGCGCGCAGCCGACACATCAAAGGCGGGGTTATCCCCTTCGGGGGCAAAAATATGGCATTTGAGACCTAAGGGCGCTGCCGCCAACGCCATCATGCGGGCCAATTGCCCGCCGCCTAAAATACCGACCGTATCACCCGGTTTCAGCATCGGATCACGCCTCATCCGTTGGCTGTTCGGCAACGGCGGCCGATTGGCGCGAGCGCCACGCATCAAGCCGATCCGCCAAAGCGCGGTCATTCAACGCGAGAACGGATACGGCCAACAATGCCGCGTTGATCGCTCCGGCCTTGCCAATCGCGAGCGTACCGACGGGAATGCCCGCTGGCATTTGAACAATCGATAAAAGGCTGTCCTGTCCCGAAAGCGCTTTGGACTCGACCGGCACACCAAACACAGGCAACGGCGTCATGGCAGCGGTCATGCCCGGAAGGTGGGCCGCACCGCCTGCCCCCGCGATAATGACTTGAAAACCGACATCGCGCGCGGAGCGGGCAAAATCATAGAGCCGCTCCGGCGTCCGGTGGGCCGATACGATGCGGGAATGATAGGAGACGCCCAAGGCATCGAGCGTTTCGGCGGCGTGCCGCATGGTTGCCCAATCGGACTGACTGCCCATGATGATGGCAACGGGCGTCTTGGCTTCGGTCATTTCTATGCCTTTCCGCTTAAAAACGCTCCCTATCGCTCAGGCGCGACGATGGCAAGAGCAGAGATTAGGATTTGCGTTATTATGCGATAATATCAGGCGTTAATTGATCCTCGATCTGTCGGATCAAATCCTTGAGCAATAATTTGCGGCGTTTGAAACGGCGGATCTGGAGCTGATCCGCCTGACCAATCGCCTCTAAAGCGTCCACCGCATCGCTGATATCTTTATGTTCAATCCGCAAACGTTGCAGCTCTGAAAGGAGCGCTGCGGGATCAACGGGCAAATCGGTCGAATCAGTCATGTCGCGGCCTTTTCCGGATGACCGGATTGCTGATCCCCAAACTATGCCAGAGTACAAGCTCTACGCGCAAGTCGAAGGAACAAGGAAACTGAAATTGATCAACGCCTTAAGGTTGGCGGTTATCAAGTCGATGCTTCCGCAATGATCGGTACTCGACAGTTGGTAAATTTATGACAGACTTATGAAACCGGTCTTGAACCGGCCCCCATCAGGAGGAGCAGCATGTCGTTACAATCGCATTTGGTTGAACTCGAACGCCGCCATCAGGCTCTTGAACGCGAAATACACACGGAACAAATCCATCCCTCGGCGAGTGACCTGAAAATCAGAGAGCTCAAACGCAAAAAGCTGCATCTCAAACAAGAAATCGAAAAGCTTAAAGTGCAAACCTTGGATACGGTGCTGCACTAACGCGGTTCGGCGCGAGTCATCCTATCCGCTTGAGGCATTAAAACTGGCGATCCCGGGATGACTCGAACATCCGACCTACGGTTTAGGAAACCGTCGCTCTATCCTGCTGAGCTACGGGACCGCACAGTCGCGTCCATATCACGGCTTTCGTGATTTTGCAGCCGTTTGTTCCAATATTTTGTATCCTTCAAAGCGTCGTGAACGCTTGAAACCTGCACCCTTGACGCGCTATCCCAAGACCATAGCAAAGGTATCGTAGCGATAGCCGAGGAGAGCATGGCGATGGCAAGGCCCGTGACCATCAAGCGGTTAGCCGTTCTTGCGGGCGTCAGCGTCTGGCTTGCGGGATGTATGAGCCTGTCAGGCGAGCGCCCGAAAGCGCCGGTGCCTGTTGCCTCGACCCTGCCCGATCAATCTGTCAACGCCGAACGCGAGCGATTGGTCGCGGCCTTTGGTGGCGAATATCGCGTACCCGGCCCTGTGTTTGAACTCGTGCGTGAAGTTGTTAATCGGGTCGTGGCATCGAGCGACGATCCAACGGTACATTATCGGGTTTCAATTCTAAATTCGTCTTCGATCAATGCCTTCGCGTTACCGACAGGCGATATTTACGTCACGCGTGGTTTGCTGGCGCTTGCCAATGACACATCCGAATTGGCCGCGGTTTTAGCGCATGAAGTTGGCCATGTGACGGCTAAACATGCGGCGCAACGCGCTGAATTTGAAAAACTCGCCGCCTCATCCATGCCCGATCCCATCGCAGGGGCAGCTTCCGCCGATACACGCTTCTTGCTGGCGAGCTTTTCGCGCGGACAAGAACTGGAAGCCGATGAGATCGGTATTCGCACCATCGCCAAGGCGGGCTATGATCCTTATGGATCTGCGCGTTTCTTGTCGTCTTTGGCCCGTCAGACCTCGTTTTCCGGCGAAACGCGGCCTGCCGCCCGCTTTAGTTTCCTCTCCAGCCATCCCTCGACCCCGCAGCGCATGGCCGCAGCGCTGGAAGTGGCGCGCGGCAGCGTTAGTCCAACGGCTATTGAGGCCGACAGGGTCCGGTATCTCACCGCGCTGAACGGCTTGGCCTATGGGGATGATCCCTCGGGCGGTGTCATCCGGGGCAGACGGTTTTTGCACCCGCGGCTCGATTTTACCATTTTGGCGCCGGAGGGGTTTATGCTTGAGAACTCCGCCCAAGCGGTTGTCGGCATTGCAGCCAATGGCAATCAAGCCTTGCGTCTTGATACGGTCCAAGCCGGAGCAACCAATCTTGAAGCCTCCTTGGCAGCAGGTTGGATTGAAAATGCACCAAGCACGGAAATCACAGCCTTTTCGGTCGCTGGATTTTCGGGCGCAACCGCAATCGCCAAGGGACCGGAATGGACGTTCCGATTGGCCGCCATTCAAAAAAATGATCAAATCTTTCGGATTATTTTTGCCGCCCGCGATTTAACCCCCGCTCTTGATCGGGCCTTTTTGGCTGCTATCGGCAGTTTCCGGCCGCTTGCGCCCGATGAAAGCAGCGCGTTAAGGCCACAAAGGATTGCGGTGGTTGCCGCTAGCCCGGAAGATAGCGCGGCATCGCTCGCAACAAAATCGGACAGCGGCGATCAAGCCCTTGATCGGTTCTTGATGTTAAACGGCTTGGACAGACCAAAGGTCAAAGCCGGTGAGCTCTATAAAATCATCACTACAGACTAAAAAGGGCGCCAATGGCGCCCTTTTATTCCATAAAAGTCGATGAAGCGAATTAAGCCGCTTCTTCCTGCTCGTCTTCAAGATCGGCATCGACCTCGACTTCCGCTTCGGCTGTCTTGCCGCGCTTCGGCGATTTCGCGAGATGGGCTTCAACCAATTTAAGCGCTTCGTTTTCCATCGTCGCGTTTACGGCCGCTACTTCGCGCACAAGGCGATCAAGGGCTGCTTCATAAAGCTGACGCTCGGAATAAGACTGCTCGGGCTGCGCGTCAGAACGGTAAAGATCGCGCACGACTTCGGCGATTTGGATGATATCGCCCGAATTGATCTTCGCTTCATATTCCTGCGCACGACGGGACCACATGGTGCGCTTGATGCGCGCGCGTCCGCTCACCGTCTCAAGAGCCTTTGTGACAAGAGCAGACTCAGAGAGCTTGCGCATGCCGACGGCGGCCGCTTTGGCGGTCGGGACGCGAAGCGTCATCTTGTCTTTTTCAAAAAAGATCACGAATAATTCGAGCTTAAAACCGGCTACTTCTTGTTCTTCGATTGCCGTAATGCGGCCAACGCCATGCGTTGGATAAACAACCGACTCGCCGGTCTTGAAACCCTGGCGATTGGCGGCCTTTTTTGTTCCTGTCGTCATTGTGACGCGTTCTTTCTATGTTGCGCCGAAAAACGGCGAAATGCGAAAAAGTCACCGACTATTTTTCCATTGATTGGCTCGACCGGCCTTTATTAGGCCTTCGGTCGGCTCAATGAAACGACAGGCTTTATCCCCCAAACTAACGGTCAACCGAACCAAGTTTTGGGGAAGTGCCGAATGTTCCAATCAGTAGAAAAATAACCCGAACCCGTATTTTCAACGGGATACAGGGACTTATATCAGAAAAATGACGCTTTTCCAAGTGTTATGAGCGCGGCCTTGGAAGACGGTTAATCGCCCTCGCCCGGATTGGACGAAAAGAGGGCAAGCTTGTCAGTCTTGCCGTCGAAATCCTTGGCGTCGGGCGCATGGGGGCGCTTGATCGTAATGTTTGGCCAAGATTTAGCATAATCGGCATTGAGCTTGAGCCAGCTTTCCAGACCCGATTCCGTGTCGGGCTTGATGGCATCGGCGGGGCATTCCGGCTCGCAGACGCCGCAATCGATGCACTCATCGGGATGAATGACGAGCATATTCTCGCCTTCGTAAAAGCAATCGACCGGGCATACTTCGACACAGTCCATATATTTGCACTTAATGCAATTTTCGACGACCACATATGTCATAGCAAGCTCCAGTAAAGCGCATTCACCTTCGGGGTTTTTGCTAACCGAGTTCTTGAAGGGTTGCAAGGTCGGTCGCGACAGCAAAATCAATGAAACGCATTATAGCTTGCGGCCGGCCGGCAAGGGTGGAGCCTCGCGGATCAACAGCAATTCGACCCGGCGATTGGCGGGCAATTGGGGATTATCGGGAAAAAGTGGGTCCGTATCCGCCTTGCCTGTAATGGCGGTAAAGCGATCTTGCGGCAGCCCCGATTCAACCAAAATCTTTCGGATAGACGCGGCCCTACCCACAGAAAGCTCCCAAGGCGAAACATCGGGTTGAACGCCCGGAGGAGGCGCCGCCGTATGGCCGGTAATTTCAAGTCGATTGGACAATTTTTTCAAGGCAGGCGTCAGTTTACGCAAGGCTTCCCGCACATAGGGATAGGGTTCAACAGAGCCATCGGGAAACATGGAACGTCCCGTTTGATCGACCAATGACACATCAAGCCCGTCTTTGTTTTCATGAACAATCAGGTTTTTCGAAAGCTCCGCAATTTCAGGCAAATCCGCAATAGCCTGCCGTAACGTGGCAGCAGCGAGGCCGAAGGTTCGGTCATTGGTGGCGAGATCAAGCCCTTCGTCGCGCTTTTCACCGACAAGCGGACCTGCTTGGTCGGTGCCTTCTTCGGGCGGTAAAAATTTGGCATTCTTCAGAAACGGCTTGGTTGGCGTACCATTCATTTCAATCATCGACGCAAAGCGGTTTTCGCGCTGCATACCAAACGCATCCCGCATGGAGCCCGCCACCAGTTTCATCTTCGCCTGATCTTGCGTGGAGAACGCAACGAGCATCACAAAGAAGCTCATGAGAAGACCCATGAGATCGGCAAAGGTTACAAACCAACCATGCCCGCCGCCGCCATGACCGCCTTTCTTACGTGCCATTGTCGTTAGGCCGCCGCTAGCGCTTCGCGGTGTTTCACCGGAAGATAGGCAACCAGCATTTCACGCACGACCGCCGGGCTTTTCGCCTCTCTGATCTGCATGACGCCGTCAATAACAAGCGCGCGGCACACATCTTCCTCTTCCAATTTAAGCTGAAGCTTGTCGGCAATCGGCAAACAAATGAGGTTCGCAACCAAAGCGCCATAAAGCGTTGCCAAAAGCGAAATCGCCATAAACGGCCCAAGCTTGGAGGGGTCTTCCATATGGCTGAACATCTGCACCATGCCGAGCAGCGTACCAATCATCCCCCACGCAGGAGCAGCGTCACCGATGGAGCGATACAGCTTGCCGCCTTCCTCAAGCCGCATCAGAAAATTATCGGTATCGCGCTGCAAGGTTTCGCGAATAAACTCGCGATCATAGCCATCAGCAATATAACGAATGCCTTGAGCCAGAAATTTGTCTTTCACCGTCACGCGCTCAAGGGCAGCGGCGCCTGAACGACGCGCCGTATCGGCTACTTTTGTAATTTCCTCAATCAATTCGCGCGGTTCGGAGGAATGCATCATGAAGGCGTACCGCATACCCGTTGGAAAACCATGCAACAGGGTCGAAAGCGGAAATCGGATCAGCGTTGCTCCCGAACATCCTCCGAAAATAACGATCAAGGCGTGCTCGCTCACAAACGCGCTTGGCGATCCTTCGGCCGTCGTCAGAAAGCCCAAAACAGCAAAGCCAATTACAAGGCCTAGTCCGGTCGCAATATCCATTGCCCACGTCCAATTTCATCAGGGTTTGAAATAAGTGACGTAAGGTTAGGTCAATACCCTAAACAAATCGTAAGTTAATTGTGGCGAATTAAAAAAAGAGGCCGCCCTTTCGGGCAGCCTCATCGAAGGTCTAAAGAAAACGGAGACTTATTCGCCTGATTTTCGGCGCTGCAACGACGTAATTTTCAACAGCGTGATCCGGTTGCGAGCCTTTCTTAGCACTTCAAAACGATAGGTATAGAAGGTGAAAATCTGACCGGTATCGGGAATGGTCTGCGCTTCATGAATGACGAGGCCTGCAATGGTTGTAGCTTCTTCATCCGGCAAGTCCCAGTCCATGGCGCGGTTCAAATCGCGGATTGGCACCGACCCATCGACCCTCACCGATCCATCCGGCAGTGCCCGCAAACCCTGTACGCGGACATCGTGCTCGTCACGGATATCGCCGACGATCTCTTCCAAAATATCTTCAAGCGTGACGAGACCCATCACCTCGCCATATTCGTCGACAACGAGCGCAAAATGCATCTTTTTGGACAAAAATGCCTTTAATTGCTCCTGAAGAGAGTTCGTATCCGGCACAAACCACGGGTCGAGTGCAATTTCGCGCACATCGAGATTGGCGGCCTTTCCGCCTGCCGCATCATACGCGCGCAGCAAATCCTTCGCATGCAGCACGCCGATAATATTGTCGGGCGAGCCGGACCAGAGTGGCAACCGCGTGTGGGGCGAGGACAGCACCTCGCGCACAATGTCTTCCGGTGGCAGATCCGCCGAAATGGTCCGCATCTTGGTCCGGTGAACCATGATGTCTGAGACTTCCAATTCAGCCAGATCAAGCAATCCGCCGAACATTTTTCGTGCTTCGGTTTCAACGCTGCCTTCGCTGTGCAGCAAATCGACGGCGCCGCGCAATTCCTCGGTTGCCGAGAGAACGGCTTCGTTTTCGCCAATTCTAAAACCGAAAGGCCGCAAAATGCCGCGCACAACCGCCTCGATAGCGAGCGTCAGCGGACCAAAAAGCGCAACCGCTAGCGCCACGGGACGGGCAAGAAGAAGTGCCGATCGGTCAGGCGTGGAAATCGCCATCGTTTTCGGCATGACTTCGGCGAAGATAATGATCAGGATCGACATCACGACGGTGGCGTAAATGGCACCCTCTGCGCCGAAAAATTGCACGAGCACGCTGGTGGTGAAGGCCGATGCCCCGATATTAACGATCGAATTGCCGATCAACATGGCACCAATCAAACGCTCTTTGGCCAAAAGCAACCGGTTAATAATGCCTGCCCGTTCATCACCAGCCCCTTCAAGCGCGTGCATGCGGGCGCGGGATGCCGCGGTCAGCGCCGTCTCCGACCCCGAGAAAAAGGCGGAAAGGGCAAGGCAAAGAATAACGATACCCAAAGCCAGAAAGGGGTCGGTGTGAATTTCGACGCTTTCCATTGTGCTTAACCTCTTTCCATCTGCAGATGTTCATCCAGATAGGCGCGTACATCATCGGCTGCCACATCGGGCGCGATAAAGCTTTCGCCAATCCCGCGGGCGAGAATGAAAGTGAGCTTGCCGCGCTTTACTTTTTTGTCCTGCGCCATCGCATCTAAAATCGCGGCTGAATCCGCATCCCATCCCGGAATATCGCGAATATGGGTAGGCAATCCGACCTGCTTAAGATGCGCTTCAATCCGGACCGCGTCCTGACCATTGCATAGGCCAAGTTTGGTCGAAAACCGGAACGCGCAGCATAGGCCAATGGCGACCGCTTCGCCATGTACCAAACGCGCGCCGTCATAGGCGACAATCCGCTCAAAAGCATGCGCAAAGGTGTGGCCAAGATTAAGCAAAGCGCGATCACCATCCTCGCGCTCATCGCGCATAACAATATCGGCCTTGGCCTTGCAGGACACCTCGATCGCATGAACCCGATCAGGGCCTCCGGCAAAAATGCCCGAATGGTGCGCTTCAAGCCAATTGAAAAACGGCGCATCCGATATCAGCCCATATTTGACGACTTCAGCATAACCCGCCGCAAATTCTCGTTTGGATAGCGTATCGAGCACATCCACATCGGCCAAAACGAGGCTTGGCTGATGAAAGGCGCCAATCAGATTTTTGCCGTGGGGCGAATTAACCCCCGTTTTGCCACCGACCGAGGAATCCACTTGCGCCAGCAAGGTCGTTGGAATTTGCACAAAGCGCATACCGCGACGGGTAATCGCCGCCGCAAAGCCCGCGAGATCTCCAACAACACCGCCGCCCAACGCCACGACAAGATCACCGCGTTCCATTTTGGCGGATAAAATACCGTCGACCACACGATCAAGCTCAGTCATGGATTTTGAACGTTCGCCGGGAGGCACGCGGATTGCGGCGGTGCGGATGCCAGCCGCCTTTAAGCTGTCGTCCAAAACGGGGAGATGAATACCCGCCACGGTTTCATCGGTAACGATCGCACAGGCGGCACCGGGCGCCAAAGCAGCTATGCGCTCGCCTGCTTCCTCCAAAAGATTGCTGCCGATGGCAATATCATAGGCCCGACCGGGCAAATCGACACGAACATGGGCTTGCGAAAGGGGTTTTGCCGTCACGAGGGGAACTCCAATGCCGAGATGGCGTGAAATCGCTGCAATGATTTCATCCACAATCACATCATGCGCAACATCACGCGACTGAATATGCAGATCGGTGAGCGCATAGACCGGATACCGCGTCTCCATCAGACGCTTTAACGTCCCTTCCGGATCGGGATTTTGCAAAAGCGGGCGGTTCGAGCGCTTGCGCACCCGACGCATCAACACATCAAAATCGGCCTTCAACCAAATTGAAAGGCCATGGTCGCCGATCAGCTGACGGGTCGCATCATTCATATAGGCGCCACCACCGGTCGCCAAGATCATGGGTCCGTCGCCCAACAAGCGCGCGATGACGCGCTGTTCGCCTTGCCTAAATTCAGCCTCGCCGCGCTTTTCAAAAATCTCGGGAATGGTCATGCCGGCAGCGCGTTCGATTTCCGTATCCGCGTCGAAAAACGGCAGGCCAAGCCGTTGCGATAAACGCTTACCGACCGAGCTTTTACCTGCTCCCATCATGCCAACCAGAACTATCGAACGCGACCCTAGCGCCTTCGAAATCGGCGCCATTTTATCGGGCTCGCGTGCGCCATCGCTTGAGCCGCTAAATGCTTCCACGTTCGTAACTCCCGTCGTCTTCGCGCATGCTCATAGCATAGCGTCGACGAATCTTGCATCATGGTTCGCATAAAGAGTTTGCGGGTACCCAAGATGCCGGACGCTATTGATGGCTTTTTAGCCATGCTTGCCGCTGAGCGCGGAGCGGCAAAAAACACGATTGAGGCCTATCGCCGCGACCTTGAGGGGGCGCAATCCGTGCTGGATCGCGGCGGCGTCCGTCTTTTAGACGCCACGACCGAGGATTTGCGCGACTATCTCACGGTTCTTGATCAATCGGGGCTCAAAGCCTCGACCGCTGCCCGAAAACTTGCCGCGTTACGCCAGTTTTATCGGTTTCTCTACGCCGAAGGGCAAAGGGGAGATGACCCGGCGCAGGCCCTTTCGGGCCCGAAACAGGGGCGGCCTTTGCCCAAAACGCTCTCCATCGCCGATGTCGACCGGCTGCTATCGGTGGTGCAAGAGGGCATTGAAAATGCCGATAGGCCCGAAAGCGAGCGTTTCCGCTCAGCCCGCATGGCCGCATTGCTGGAACTTCTCTACGCCACGGGCTTACGCGTTTCCGAGCTTGTATCGCTCCCCATCCGTGCCGCACGAACGAAAGATCGGCTATTGGCCGTTAAAGGCAAAGGCGGTCGCGAGCGGTTGGTACCATTAACAGAGAAATCCAAAGAGGCGATGCTGCGCTACCTAGCGCTTGGCGAGGGTCGCTTAAAAGCCTCGCCCTGGCTTTTTCCATCCGACAGCGAAAGCGGCCATATGACGAGGCAGGCCTTTGCTCGGGATTTAAAGGTGCTGGCCGCGGCCGCTGGCCTTCCAACCCGGCTGATCAGCCCACACGTGCTGCGCCACGCTTTTGCCAGTCATCTCTTGCAAAACGGTGCCGATTTACGCGTCGTGCAGCAGCTTTTAGGCCATGCGGATATCTCGACAACGCAAATTTACACGCATTTGCCCGATGAGCGGCTAAAAGGCCTTGTGCGGGATTTGCATCCCTTGGGAGATAAAACAAGCGAATAGCCCGCTTTATTTGCCGGATAAAACAAACACCGCCTGCTCGCCAAACAAGTTCCACAGGCTGCGCGGCAAGGTCATTTCTACAGGCCGTCCGAACCGATCAAGCGCCGAAGCCTGCTCGATCACAGCCCCCATATCGTCGACCAGATCGACAAAATCCTTAATCGTGCAAAAATGGATATTGGGCGTCTCATACCATGTGTAAGCGAGATTTTTAGTCACCGGCATACGGCCCGTCGCCAATAATTGCAGGCGGATTTTCCAATGGCCAAAATTCGGGAAAGAGACAATCGCCCGTCGCCCAATGCGCAGCATATGTTCGAT
Source organism: Hyphomicrobiales bacterium (assembly GCA_947455025.1). Classification (GTDB taxonomy): domain Bacteria; phylum Pseudomonadota; class Alphaproteobacteria; order Rhizobiales; family Beijerinckiaceae; genus CAIUPE01. The sequence continues at coordinate 3,470 of CANGLU010000055.1, read as the reverse complement.
GACCACACGCGGTTGCCGCATCGCCTGCAGCGTTTGCGATAAGATCACATAATCAAACGAACCATCGGGATAATAGACAAGGTCCGTATCCGCATCGCCTTGAATTACCGAAAGTCCTTTGGCCACGCAGAGATTGACGCCCGATTGCGATAATTCGATGCCGCGCGCATCCACGCTGCGCTTCTCAGCTAAAAGTCGCAGGAGCGAGCCATCGCCGCAACCCACATCCAACACGCGCGATCCGGGTTCCACCATTGAGGCGAGATTAAGCAGATCGACACGGGCAAAGGCGGCATCGGCAGTCATTTCCAACGGGCTCATGCGTCAGCCCTCCGCGCAGGCACCGCTAAGCCGCGGGCGCGAGCGGCGGAATCAATAAATCCGCGCGTTGTTTCAAACAATTCCGGCACATCCAACAAAAACGCATCATGGCCTTTATCGGTCTCGATTTCGACGAAGGAAACCGATGCACCGGCGGCATTCAAGGCATGCACAATGGCGCGGGAATCGCTCGTCGGAAACAACCAATCCGAGGTGAAAGACACAATGCAAAAGCGTGTTTTGGAACCCTTAAACGCACGGGCCAAAACACCATCATGTTCTTTCGCGAGATCAAAATAATCCATCGCACGCGTCAAAAACAAATAGGAATTCGCATCAAACCGCTCAACGAACGAGCGGCCCTGATAGCGCAGATAGGATTCAACTTCGAAATCCGCATCAAACGAAAAGGTCGGTGCGGCACGCTCTTGCAAATTACGCCCGAATTTACGGTGCAAAGCCTGCTCGGAAAGATAGGTGATGTGAGCGGCCATGCGTGCAACCGCCAACCCTTTTTCGGGCCGCGTGCCTTCTTCAAGATAGCGACCCGAATGCCAATCAGGATCGGCCATTACCGCTTGCCGACCCACTTCGTGAAACGCAATGTTTTGCGCGGTATGTTTGGCCGCTGTTGCAATTGGCATGGCGGAAAAGACGCGATCAGGATGGCTTGCCGCCCATTCCAAAACCTGCATCCCGCCCATTGACCCGCCGGCGACGCAAAACAAGGTCTCAATGCCAAGGCGATCCACGAGTTTTGCTTGCGCGTTCACCATATCGCGGATGGTCACCACTGGAAAATGGAGCGCGTAGGGCTTGCCGGTCTTGGGATCCAGCGAAGCCGGACCCGTTGTCCCGAGGCACGAGCCCAAAACATTGGCGCAGATGACAAAAAACCGATCGGTATCATACGGCTTGCCGGGGCCAACCATCGTCTCCCACCAGCCCGATTTACCCGTCACCGGATTGATATTCGCCACATGCTGATCGCCCGTTAGCGCGTGACAGAGCAAAATGGCGTTAGATTTTTCCGCGTTCAGCGTGCCATAGGCCTGATAGGCGATGGACCATGGTCCGAGGCTTTCACCGCTTTCGAGCCCTAAAGGCTCATCCGCGCCAAAATGGGCGACCAAGCTCGAAGGCTCAATCGCTTCATTGCGCTTATCCGGATCAGCCGCATGATGACGGGTCATTCTCGTCCACTCTCAACACATGACGTTCTATATGTCGAATTTTTAGACCTTAATCAAGAACCTTTCGGTATTTTCATGGCCGCGCCGCAAGGGTGGGCTTTGCCTTTCCTGAAAGCGCGTTCTATGACACTTTCGATTTTATCTCGTTCCCGATGTGGACCTTCGCCATGGCCCTGCCCTCGCTTTCCGATTTGCGGCAAGAAATCGACCGGATCGATGCCTCCATGCACGATCTATTGATGGAGCGCGGCACGATCATCGATACGCTGATCGAGGTGAAAAAGACGGTTGATTCAGGCTCTGCCTTTCGTCCCGGTCGCGAAGCCTCGATGATGCGGGCCTTGGCCGAGCGCCACCACGGTTTGCTGCCGTTTGACACGGTGGAAAGCATTTGGCGGGTGATTATTTCAACCTTCACCTATGTACAGGCGCCCTATGCCGTTCACGCCGATATTTCCGTCGGCGATGCACCCATGCGGGATACCGCGCGGTTTCATTTCGGCTTCACGGTGCCCTACCACACGCATGCCACGGCGGATCATGTCATTCATGCGGTCGGCCAAGCCGCAGGCGATCTTGGAATTTTCTCTGTCCAAACCGATGGGCCTTGGTGGCTGGGTCTTGTTGGGGAAGGCACGCCGAAAATTATTGCTCGCCTACCTTTTGTGGAGCGTCCGGATCACCCAGCAGGGACGCCAGTTTTTGTCGTTTCGAAGCCTTTAGCAGATGCCGCCGTTAGAGATCGGGTGCTTTACGCGGCGCAAGTCGAGCGATGGCGCGGCGATATCACCGCCTCCCTTGCAAAAGAGGATGTTTCGATTGAAGCCCATGCCGAGCGGTATGATCTTTCCTCTTTGCTGATATCGGCACCGGGAACATTGGATCCGGCCCGTTTAAAAACGATTTTTTCTACCCTTGGCCTATCCGTTTCTGACCTGTACGAAATAGGCAGCCACGCGCAACGCTTTCATCTTTCCCAACCGGATTAACGCCGATGACAACGACCCTTGACCGCCCTGTTCCCCGCCCCGGCGTGCTTGATATTGAAGCCTATGTGCCCGGTAAAAGCGCCGCAGTACCGGGCGTAAAAGTCTATAAGCTCTCCTCCAACGAGACCCCGCTTGGCGCGTCACCCGCTGCCATTGCCGCGTTCGGCTCATTGAGCGACAGGCTAGAGCTCTATCCCGATGGGTCATCGACCCGCTTACGCGAAGCCATCGGCACGCGTTATGGGCTGGATCCTGCCCGTATCGTGTGCGGTTCAGGCTCGGACGAGCTGCTCTCGCTCATTACAAGTGCCTATATCGGCCCCGGCGACGAGGGTATTTTTACGACGCATGGCTTTTTGGTTTACAAAATCGCCATCATGGCTGCAGGCGGCACGCCCGTTGTGGCGGACGAGAAAAACCTCACCACCGATGTGGATGCCATTCTCGCCAAAGTGACGCCGCGCACGAAAATCGTTTATCTCGCCAATCCGAACAATCCGACGGGCACCTATATTCCGTTCGACGAAGTGAAGCGGTTACACGCGGCGCTTCCCAAACATGTCGTCTTGGTGCTCGACGCCGCTTACGCCGAATATGTGCGGCGCAATGATTATGCCTCTGGCATCGAGCTTGTTGCGACCAGCGAAAATGTCGTGATGACGCGCACATTTTCGAAAATTTACGGCCTCGCCATGTTGCGCCTTGGTTGGTGCTATGGACCCGTTGGCATTATCGACGCGTTGAACCGCATCCGCGGTCCGTTCAACGTCAATGGTCCTGCATTGGAGGCCGGAATTGCCGCGTTAAACGACGAAGATCATCTCGCAAAAGCGCTGGCGCACAATGATCAATGGCTTCCTTGGCTTACAAATGAAATCGAAAAGCTCGGCATTGGCGTAACCCCAAGCGTGGGTAATTTCCTCTTGCTGCATTTCCCGAAAACACCGGGCAAAACGGCGAAAGACGC
>CANGLU010000054.1 GCA_947455025.1 Hyphomicrobiales bacterium | reverse complement strand
TTTGCATCCGACGACTGATGGCCGATAACGCGTGCATCCTTTTCAGAACCCATGACCTTCTTGTTAGGAACGTCGATGCCGAAGCCGACGAGGAAGCCCGTGTCACGTGCAACGTCAACCGAGATGTTGTCTTTGTTGATGTCGAGCATGCCGATCTTGGCGTCTTTTGCCTTGTCGCCGAGCGTAGCCTTAGCCCACTTGCCGATGAGGATACCAGCTTCGAAGTTATCCGTTGCGAACGTCATGTCCGCTGCATCCTTGTCGCCGATTGGCGTGTCGAGTGCGATAACGAGAACGCCAGCAGCGCGGGCCTTCTTAAGAGCTGGGATAACCGAGTCGTTCGAGGCGGTGATCAAGATACCCTTGGCGCCCGAAGCAATGCAGTTTTCAATTGCGGTGATCTGCGGAGCAGCGTCGCCGTCTTTTACGCCAGCTGCAGCGGTGAGCTTAATGCCCGCATCGGTCGCAGCCTTCGTAGCGCCTTCCTTCATCTTCACGAAGAAAGGATTGGTGTTGTTCTTGGTGATCAAGCATGCGCCGGTTTCGGCATAAGCAGGAGCAGCGAATACAGCGCCCATAGCAATGGCGCCGAGCAAAGAAGTAACTAGAGTCTTGTTCAAGAGAACCTCCCTAAAAGCCATATGAGCCGGCTAATCACCGGTCTCGACGGAACGAGAATTCCGAGCACCGGTAAAAACCGTGACCCGTTCTCAAGCCGTAACGAACATGGAAATTCGACCCTTGTCAATAAATAAATCAACTTGATTTATTTATTAAGATTTGTTTCGCTACTCGTAAGCCTGCCATCCAACCGGCAGCACGGGAGAGACGACGCGGTGTCCATATTTATGGAGGGTTCTAGCGGTCAAATGCTTCGATTAAGCGCCTCTGGACGCGGATCGAAGCAGGGAGACGTGCGCGCCCATAATGAGCGGCTTCTCCTGTCCCTTATTCGACGGCATGGCAGGCTGACAAAAGCAGAGATTTCAAGAATTACCGGCCTTTCGGCGCAAGCGATATCCGTGATCATGCGCCGTTTGGAGGATGACGGTTTGCTCCATCGCGGCAATGTCTTGCGCGGAAAAATTGGACAACCATCGACGCCAATGGCGTTAGCGGAAAATGGTGCGTTTTCACTGGGCCTGAAGATTGGCCGCCGAAGCGCCGAATTGGTTCTGATTGATTTTGTCGGGAATGTTCGAAGCTCGCTGCGTGAAGCCTATGCATGGCCGATGCCGGATGCGATTATCAATTTCACCCGCCGTGGCGCCGAACAAATGATGTCGGAAATGGCCCCCGCCCAGCGCGAACGCATAGCAGGACTTGGCATTGCCTCTCCCTTTGAGCTTTGGCAATGGGAAGGCGGGATAGGTTCGCCCTCGGGCGCCATGGATGTCTGGCGGTCTGCCGATTTGGTTCAAAGCCTTGATAGCGATTTTCCGTTTCCGGTCTATCTACAAAATGATGCCACAGCGGCCTGCGGCGCCGAATTTGTGTTTGGCCGGGGGCATGAATTTTCCAATTATCTCTATCTTTTTATCGGCTTCTTTATCGGTGGCGGAGTTGTGTTGAACGGTGGCGTCTATACCGGCCCGACGGGAAATGCGGGGGCTATTGGCTCCTTTCCGGTCATTGGACAGGACGGCAAAGCCGTTCAACTGATCGATGTTGCGTCAGCGGCCAACCTTGAAGCCCGCATCAGAGCAGCCGGTGTTGACCCCTCCCCGATATGGAAACAGCCCGATGGCTGGGCGGGTTTTGACACCTTTGTTGATGAATGGATTGTCGATATTGCGCCGCATCTTGCCAATGCCATTGTTGGCTCCTGTTCCGTGATCGATTTTTCAGCGGTCTTTATCGATGGCGGCTTTCCCGCCAATGTGCGATCGAGGCTTGTGGCGGCAACGCGCATGGCGCTGGCGCAACTCAATTTGCACGGCCTTAATCCGCCGGAGCTGATCGAGGGCACGGTCGGTAATCAGGCGCGTGCCATCGGCGGTGCCTGTCTGCCCTTGTTCGATAAATATCTGCTGTCTTCCATGCCCGCCCTCAACGATGCCGGCTGATTACGATACCGCTTCCAAATTGTCGCGGAACTGGTCATCAAGACCATAAATCTCGGAAAATTGAGCGATGACGTTGGGAATAACGCCCAATTTAATCCGATCGGGCGCTTTGCGGGCGCGCCGGAGAATTGAAATTAGGAGGGCGATGGCACTGGAATCGACCTGCTCCATGCCGGAGAAATCAATATAAAGCGGCGATTGGGCCGAAAGCGTTGCAATATCGCGGTAGATTTTGCCCGCAGTGGCCATGGTGATCGGCCCCTTTATCGACAGCACCTGCTCGGCCATTTTAGTCGCCGTTTTTCTTTTTAAGCGCATCGATAAGGCCGGAAACGCCACTTTGCGAAACGAGACCGGCGAACTCGTCACGATAGGTGGCGACGAGGCTAATCCCCTCGACGGTGACGTCGTATACTTTCCAGCCGGCGGGCCCATTAATCAGGCTGTAATCGATCGAAACAGGCTGCGGCCGCCCGATCATTTGCGTCTTGACCGTCACATCCGCATTGGGCGTCAAGACGCGGGTAGACTTGACCTCGATGTCCAAATCTTTGAGCGTGGCAATCGCATTGGAATAGGTGCGCGTGAGCAATTTGCCAAATTCGGTGACGATCTGCTTCTGTTCAGCCGGGTTCGCCTTCGCCCAATTGCGGCCCATGGCGATTTGCGTGATCCGCTCAAAATCAAAGCGCGGCACAATATTCTTCTGGACAAAATCGGATATTTTCAGCGAACCGGGATTTTGAAGCTCGGGATCGGAGCGCACGGCCGTTGTCATTTCGGCGGCCAATTTGCGCACCAATTCATCTGGAGCAGGAGCGTCCGCATAGGCACTTGATGAGATCATCGCGCCAAGCAAAAGGCTCAACACCGCCACGAGCCGCACAGCCTGTTCTACCAGCCTCACCATTCGATTACCGACTTCCTTGCTCAATGCGGCGTTTGGCCCGATTTAACCATCAGCGATCGCTTTTGAAGATAAAGATTTCTGATGAAAACATAACGGTCGAGGCTTGAAGCCGCGATTAATCCCTCATTCGCCTTCGCGTCCGCGCGGGTCTGGAGATACTCAAGACCCATCAAGGAGTAGGACGGCACCGTATCCAGATAAGTCCGCGGATCGGTCATGACGCGCACAGAACGCCCTGCCGTTTCACGCAGAGTGGACGGTCCGATCAAGGGGAGGATCACATAGGGGCCGGTTGGAATTCCCCAAACGCCCAGGGTTTGTCCGAAATCGCCGTCAACTTTCTGGAGGCCCATTTTGGCGCCGACATCGATCAAACCACCAATTCCGACGGTCGAATTGACGGCGACACGCTCGAAATCCACGCCAGCCCGCGATCCATTGCCTTGCAGAAGGTGATTGACCCCCACATAGACGTCATCGAGATTGTTAAAGAAATTGCCCACGCCGGTGCGAACGAAAGTTGGCATCAGGCCGTTCCAGATGGCGACCAGCGGATTGACAAGAATGGCATCAATACCGTCGTTAACGGCAAAGGTCACACGATTGATCGGCTCAAAAAGATCATTGGGCGGAGCAATTTCTGCCGGCTCCTCAAGCGGGATTGGCGCAAGCGCTGGCTTGACCTTTTTGGATGGCGCGGCAGCAGCCAGACTTGGCGCAAGCAACGCAATCGTCAAAATAAAGGGTGCAATCCGCTTCATGGGGCCTTTGCCGGCGTTTCCGCCGCCTTACTGAACAAAAACTGACTAATTAATTTTTCTAAGATCATAGCAGACTGGGTTTTACCCAATCGGTCACCTGCGCCGAGATATACAGGATCTCCGCCAGACTCCAAGCCCACATATTGCTCACCGAGCAAGCCAGACGTCAAAATGGAGGCGATTGTATCTTTGGAAAAGCGGTAATTCGGATAAATCCGCAACAGGACGCGCGCCTCATAGGTCTCGGCGTCCAAACCGATCGATTCGACCCTTCCAACGACAACGCCCGCGCTTTTCACCGGCGCGCGCACTTTAAGGCCGCCAATATTGTCAAAGCGGGCTTCGATGGCATAGCCGCTGCCGCTATCGAATCCGGCGAGATTTCCGACCTTAAGGGCCATAAAAGCCATGGCCAAAAGCCCAATCGCCACAAAAAGCCCAACGGCAAAATCAAATCTGGAGCGATTCATCAGCTAAGTCCTCGGAACATCATCACCGTTAAAAGAAGATCAAGCAAAAGCACTGAAAGGGATGAAATGACAACCGTTCGCGTCGTTGCCGTTGCAATCCCTTCCGCCGTTGGCGCGGCGAAATAGCCTTCAAAGACCGAAATCAGCCCTACCGACGTTCCAAACACGATGCTTTTCACAAGACCGTTTAAAACATCGATGCGCACATCAACATTGGCCTGCATTTGCGACCAGAAAGCACCATCATCAATACCAATCAGCTTTACACCGATGATCCACGCACCGATGACACCGGCTGTCGAAAATATGGCTGCCAAAAACGGCATTGAAAATACAGCTGCCAGAAAGCGCGGCGCCACGACACGGGAGATCGGATCAACCGCCATCATGTCCATAGCGGCCAATTGCTCAGTAGCGCGCATCAAGCCGATTTCCGCTGTAACGGCCGAGCTGGCACGGCCAGCGAATAAAAGCGCCGTTACAACCGGGCCTAACTCGCGCACCAATGACAGAGCAACGATAACGCCGAGTGACTCGGCCGAGCCATAGCGCTGCAAGACCTCATATCCTTGAACGGCCAACACCATGCCGACAAACAGTCCGGAGACAGCAACGATCGATAAAGACCGCACGCCGGAAAAATAAACTTCGCGGAAGATCAACGATAGGCGGCCGAGCGCAATCCGTAAGGAAACCAGCAATAATCCGGCAAAACGGGCTACCAAGCCCAAGCGGTCAATCCGACTTGTGACGAGATGGCCTAAAGTAGAAATAAGCCGGATAAAATATGCACTCATTGGCCCATCAACTCCGACCAATAATCGCGTCCGGGATAATGAAACGGCACCGGACCGTCGGGCAATCCATCGGCAAATTGACGAATAAAGGGATCATCGGTGGATCGAATTTCTTCGGGCGCCATGTCGCGATGAATTTTACCTTGTGAAAGAACAACCACGCGATCAACCAAGCGAAGAGTTTCGTTCAAATCATGCGTCACAATCACGGATGTCATGCCGAGCGCACGATTGAGCCTTTTAATCAAACGACCGATAATGCCAACGGATATCGGATCAAGGCCGGTGAAAGGCTCATCATACAACATGACCGAAGGATCAAGAGCAACGGCTCTCGCCAGTGCAACTCGGCGTGCCATTCCACCTGAAAGCTCGGCAGGCATGAGGTCTTTAGCACCCCGCAAACCAACGGCCTCAAGCTTGAGCAAAACCAGAGTGCGTATCATCTCCTCGGGCAAATTCGTTTGTTCCCGATAAGGAAAAGCAACATTGTCGAAGACGTTTAAATCCGTGAACAATGCACCGAATTGAAACAGCATTCCGATTTTACGACGGAGCCCGTAGAGCTCTGTTTGACGCAGTTTTGGAACCTCGAATCCGTTCACGAGAACGGAGCCTGATTGAGGCTTGAGGCGTCCGGCTATCAAACCGAGAAGCGTCGTTTTTCCGCCACCGGATCCGCCCATAATGGCGATGATTTCTCCGCGCTTAATCGTGAGATCAATTCCGTTTAGAATGGGACGATCCGCGTATGAAAAACAAACGTCTTTCAAAGCTATCATCTCGGACTCATGAAAAGACGTCATTCAAGCTAAATCCAGCGCGGGCGGGCGAAGTAAAGGGTAGCTGTCCCTACGCCTCTTGGAAGAATTCGGCAATAAAAAGACGGGCTAATATCCCATTTCATTGCCGAATTCTGACAATCGAGAGCGATGGAACGGCTAGATAACGCCCTTCAAAAGAAATCTACGGTTAATCGGCTGAACTGGACGCGCATTCATCGGAAAAATAAGTTTGAACACGTCAATATCCGCCTGCGCGACCTCGAGAGGTTCGGCAAAAACAAGCCAATCCACGTTTTCCGTGCAAGGCGGCATGGTCAATGATCCACGATAGCGAAACAGACTGCGCGTTTTCGGCAGTAGCGCGTTAGGATCGGCAGGCGCCTGCAAGGCTTGGGTCCCGAGCTTGCCGGGGGCTTTGGCCATCAGCGAAAAAAATACGTCGTTTCGCTCGCCGGGGCGGACCAGAATGGACACCATCAAGAGTTTTTTAGGCCCTTGCGTATGAACAAATTGAATTTCCATGGCGTGCCGTTTGCCATCCACCGTATGTTCGCTGGGCAAATGGAAAACGATCTGCTTCAAAGCGTAATCTTCGCTGCCTAGCTTCGTTGAGCTTCCTTTGGCAACATTGGCGTAAACGGAACGACCACTGTTAACCATTGAAAATGGCTGGGCTTGCCACTCAAACTTGATGGGTTCAACGGCGGCGACGTAATATTTGCTGAGATCAATAGGCGATTGCTCAAGACCCGCGGTGCAGGCCTGATTGGCCGGATCTATTTCTGCCCATTTTTCCGGTCCGTCGGCGCCCTCATAGCTCCATTGTTTGCCTTCCTGAGACACCGATGGGGTCGATACCATAGGTATCGTGATTAATCCGGCTATAAATCCTCGTCGATCAAGCGCCACAATCTACTCCACTCAATAGCTAAAAACCCTCTTTGATCAGCAAACCTAGCCAGAACTGTGCCAATCGGTCTAAAAATCGCTCGCGAGGCCTTTTACTTCCCAATCGCCAAACCGGACTGGTTCAGGACCGTCGCGGCCATTGATCTCACGCGGTAAGCCGTCTTTGCCGCTGGCGGCGAGGCGACGTGCCTCGGCCTCAGCCAGAGCGCGTTTGGCGATGTCGCTCAAAGGCTTGCGCAATTCTGGCGCGGAAACAGCCTTATCCTGAGGATTTTCATGGTCCATGACACCCAACCCCGCATCAGTAAAAACTTGCAGCACCCCACCTTCTGGCGGCATAGAGGGACATTGGTCAAGATCGTTGTGAGCTGGGCCAAGCCATCTTTGACCCATGAGAAAGCACCTTAATGAGCGATATTAGCGGCGACGCCTCTCCTCACGCTGAAGAAATTCCCGGTTTAACGGCCCGCCGCTGTGCCATGTTGGCGATTGACGATCTCCTCGTTCGAAGTCTTCCGCTGGATGAAACGCTCGACCGAATTCTCTCCGAACCGGACGGAAAATCGTTAAGCGAACGTGATCGGGGGCTTGCGCGCGCCATTGCGATGGCAGCGACCCGCCGCTTGGGCACCATAGGCGATGCCTTAATGTCACGGTTGGAAAAAGGACTTCCAAACCATTCGGGGCGACTGGAATCGATCCTTGTCGCAGGCGTCGCGCAACTTCTTTATCTTGACGTGCCGGACCATGCCGCCGTCGATCTTTCGGTTCGCCTTGTGCAGGCCGATCCCGAGGCGAGGCGATTTATCAAATTGGCCAATGGGCTTTTGCGAACGATTGCTCGCGAGCGTGAGACCATTCTGGCCAATGACAATCCGCTGCATCGCGACACGCCCGAATGGCTCGCCCAGAAATGGGTAAAAGCCTATGGAGAAGATACGGCCAAGAAAATTGCCTCAGCCAATATGCAAGAAGCGAGTGTTGACATCACGGTGAAGGAAAACGCGGCTGTGTGGGCCGAAAGCCTCGACGGCATTGTTCTTCCAACGGGCTCTGTGCGGCTGAAGGGGCGCACGAATATTACGGCGCTCCCCGGATATACCGAAGGCGCATGGTGGGTGCAGGATGCGGCAGCGGCACTCCCCGCTATGCTTCTTGATGCCAAACCGGGCGAAAGAATTGCCGATCTTTGTGCTGCACCGGGTGGAAAAACCGCTCAATTGGCCCATGCCGGCGCCCATGTCATTGCCATTGATCGATCGGGAAAGCGCCTCGAGCGGTTGTCGGAAAACATGCGACGGCTGGGGCTTTCGGTCGAAAGCGTCGCTATGGACGCACTTGTTTACCAATCCGAGCCGTTTGACGCCATTTTGCTGGATGCGCCTTGCACGGCAACGGGAACGATACGGCGTCATCCGGATGTAGCCTGGACCAAAGAGTTACTCGATTTGCAAAAATTGGCCGCACTGCAAGCCCGCCTTCTCAAAAAGGCCATTGATCTGCTCAAGCCTGGCGGGCGCTTGATCTATTGCACCTGCTCGCTTGAGCCCGAAGAGGGTGAACTGCAAATTGCGGAACTGTTAAAGGCCGATGGGCGTGTCAAACGGGCACCGTTTAACCGCGCTGATATGGCCCATTTGGGCCCCGAATTGGCATGGGCCATCAATGGTCAGGGTGAATTAAGGACCTTGCCGTTCATGCTGGCAAATGTTGATCCGCGCCTTCAAGGAATCGACGGGTTTTTTGCTGCCAAACTTATTCGGTCATAAGTTTCCCACATTTAGAATGGCAAAAGATTGGTGGTCGATTGCCAATCAGGGTATGACACTTGGGTTGCGGTAAAAGTAAGGTGGAGCCACGATTGGCGCGTTACGGAATATCAGATTTGACCTTATCCCTGCGCTTTGCGGCTAAACGCACAGCCTTGCGGATAGGTGCGAGCCTCATAGCGTCCGTGCGATGGTTGCGGCCAACACCGTTCAATGGCCGAATTGAACGCATTTTAATCGCGCCCCAAGACCTCAGAACAAGCGATCCCACGGCCGCCGGTGATATCTATTCCGGTTATTTTGCGTTTGCAGGTAAAATTGTTTCAACCGGCGGGCATTCCCCTTTTTCGGCGCCATCGCCCTCCCGTGCGTGGTCAGAAGCCCTGATGGGTTTTGGTTGGTTGCGCGATATCCGCGCGGCTGACACGGCGCTCGCCCGCGCCAATGCGCGCACCATGGTGGGGGACTGGATATCAAACTGCAGTTCACCCAGCCTTGCGCCCGCCTGGGACACATTGGTCGTCTCCCGTCGGCTTGTTGCATGGCTCAGCCATTCGCCGCTCATCTTGGATGGATCAGACAGGGCATTTTATCGGCGGTTTATGAATTCTATTCGTCGTCAATCGGCCTATCTCTGGCGGCGCTCGCGGCGGATCGATCATTCGGCGCATCGGCTACAGGCCGCGATAGCGCTTACCTTTGTGGCGTTATGCACTGATATCGGACCACGGCGTACAAAACGCGTGATCGATTTTTTCATTCGCCAATTAGACCGAGAAATTTTAAGCGATGGCGGGCATATCAGCCGCAACCCTCAGATAACCGTTGATATCTTGGCCGAACTGCTCCCCTTGCGACACTGCTTTTTATCGCAATCTGAAAACCCGCCGGCTGAATTGTTGAATGCGATTGACCGTATGATGCCGATGATCCGACTGTTTCGGCATGGCGATGGAACATCGGCGCTCTTTAACGGCATGAGCGCCACGGCACCCGATCTCATTGCCACCATTTTGGCGTATCAAGATACACGCTCAGGACCGAGCGAGACCGCAGGCCCATCGGGTTATCGTCGCATACAGGGTGACACGACCATCCTCATCATGGATGTAGGTAAACCACCACCCGAGGCTTTTTCAGGTTCGGCCCACGCAGGCTGTCTTTCGTTTGAACTTTCAGACAATGGCGAAAAGCTGATTATCAATTGTGGCGCGCCTGTAGCCGGGCAAGAAATACGCAGGCCCTTGGCTCGGGCCACCGCAGCCCACTCCACTGTGATTGTCGATGACCGCTCTTCTTGTCGCTTCGCAGACTATCATGAACGGCGTTATCCCTCTGGTGAGCCCATTATTCACGGGCCGCGTCAGGTTGATGTCCTTCGTGACAGCGATGATGACAGCGAGCGGATAACCGCGCTGCATGATGGCTATGCCGGACGGTTTGGTCTGCTTCATAAACGGAGCCTATCGCTGCATCATGGCGGAGAATGGCTCATTGGTGAAGACGATCTCCAATCCATCGCTTTAAAGCGGCGCGATACGGATTTGCCCTACGCCATCCGGTTTCATTTGCACCCCGGGGTCGAGGCTTTGGCGCGAGAAGACGATGTCGTGAGCCTGACCATGCCGTCCGGTCAATTCTGGACGTTTACCGCCGACGCGCCCGTTAAAATCGAGGAAAGCGTTCTTTTTGCCACGATGGATGGTATGCGACGCACGGTGCAAATCGTTATTGACGCAAAGGCTCTCGAGCGGCCAACGGTAAAGTGGTCTTTCATCCGCGGGGACGTCACGCGCTTTCCGCGCTAAAATCGGGTGTGCATCCTCCTAATGGCCAATCTTACAGGCCATATCGAGTCATGATATTGAATCGCGCTGTTTAGTATTCTCAGAACAAGGTCGTACCCAATGCCCAGTAATTTGCGCCCCGTGATGCGCGCCCTTCTCTCCGTTTCGGACAAAACCGGATTGCTGGATTTTGCAAAAGCCTTGCATGCTCACAAGATTGAATTGGTTTCGACGGGCGGGACCGCAAAGGCTCTCGCCGATGCCGGTTTGCCGGTTCGTGACGTTTCCGATTTGACGGGCTTTCCCGAAATGATGGATGGCCGCGTCAAGACGCTGCATCCCAAAGTGCACGGTGGGCTTTTAGCCATTCGTGGCAACCCCGAGCATGAGGCGGCCATGCTTGCGCATGGTATTGGTCCGATCGATCTTCTCGTGGTCAATCTGTACCCGTTCGAAGAGACGATCGCCAAGACCAACGACTTCGATACTTGCATTGAAAATATCGACGTTGGCGGCCCCGCTATGATCCGTGGTGCAGCCAAGAACCATGCGGATGTCGCGGTTATTGTCGATACAAGTGATTACAGGCTCATTCTCGATGAGTTGAAATCCAACAATGGATCGACAACGTCGAAGACGCGCCGCTTGTTGGCGGCAAAAGCCTTCTCCCGCACAGCAGCCTATGATGCGGCAATTGCGAATTGGTTTGCTCTCCAAGAACAAGAACCAACACCCGATTGGCGAACGCTTGGCGGGCATCGGATTGAAGTGATGCGCTATGGTGAAAATCCGCATCAAACAGCCGCGTTCTATCAGTTGCCCGAAAAGCGCGCCGGTGTAGCCACGGCGCGGCAAGTGCAGGGCAAACAATTATCGTTCAACAACATCAATGACACGGATGCTGCCTTCGAATGCGTGGCGGAATTTGACCCGCAAGCACACGCGGCTGCCGTGATCGTTAAGCATGCAAATCCTGCAGGCGCGGCCATTGGGGCAACGCTCGCCGAAGCCTATCGAAATGCATTGCGGTGCGATCCGGTGTCGGCCTTTGGCGGCATTGTTGCGCTCAATCGTCGGCTTGATGTTGAGGCTGCTCGGGCCATTGTTGAAATTTTTACCGAAGTGATCGTGGCACCCGATGCCGATGATGCAGCCATTGCCATTATTGCAGCGAAGAAAAATCTTCGATTGTTGCTGACCGGCGGTCTGCCTGATCCGCGCAGCCCGGGGCTTCTGCTTCGCTCCGTCGCGGGCGGCTTCTTGGCCCAATCGCGCGACAATGCCGTGGTCGATGATATGAATTTGAGGGTGGTTACCAAGCGTGCGCCAACGGCCGCTGAGTTTTCGGATTTGCGGTTCGCCTTCCGTATCGCCAAGCACGTCAAATCGAATGCCATTGTGTATGCCAAAGATGGCGCGACCGTTGGCATTGGTGCCGGACAAATGAGCCGGATTGATTCATCGCGCATCGCGGCTTGGAAAGCAGCCGATGCAGCTAAGCTTGCGCATGAACCTGAAAGTCTCGCGAAAGGATCCGTTGTGGCGTCCGACGCCTTCTTCCCCTTTGCGGACGGATTGTTAGCAGCAGCCGAAGCGGGCGCAACCGCGATCATTCAGCCGGGTGGTTCGATGCGGGATGATGAAGTTATTGCAGCGGCAGATGCCCATGGCCTCGCAATGGTCTTTACGGATACCCGGCATTTCAGGCATTAGTACGGGATGAATTTAGCTTTTGCGAATCCCGGACGTTTTCTGGCCTTTATACGGTATGCCATTCCATGGCTTGCCGCCTGCGGCGCCCTTATAGCCGCGCTGGGCTTTTACGCGGCCTTCGCTTATGCGCCCGCCGATTATCAGCAAGGCGAGACCGTCCGGATCATGTATATTCATGTTCCATCCGCCTGGCTTTCGACGGCCTGTTACGGGATCATGGCGCTATCCTCGATTGGAACGCTCGTTTGGCGGCACCCGCTTGCGGATGTATCGGCAAAAGCGATTGCACCCATTGGTGCTGCGTTTACTTTTCTATGCCTGCTCACGGGGTCCTTATGGGGCAAGCCGATGTGGGGCACCTGGTGGGTATGGGATGCGCGACTGACATCCGTGTTGGTTTTGTTTCTGATTTATTGCGGCATTCTTGCGCTCTGGAATGCGTATGAAGATCCAGCCCGCGCGGGACGCGCCGCCGCGGTGATGACCTTGGTCGGCGCCATCAATCTTCCGATTGTCAAATTCTCGGTCGATTGGTGGAATACGTTGCATCAGCCAGCGAGTGTGTTTCGCATGGGTGGCCCAACCATCGACCCATCTATGTTATGGCCGCTTCTCTTGGTTGCCATAGGCATTACGCTATTGATGGTGGCGCTTCATTTTGCGGCTATGCGAAATGAAATTCTTAGGCGTCGTGTTAGAACGCTCGGTATGCTCGCCGCCACGCATGAAATGAAGGGGATCGTCGAATGATGGATGATCCGCATTTTGGTTTTATCGTTGCGGCCTATTTAGCCGCCTTTATCGTTTTCGTCGGCCTGCTGCTTTGGATCATTTTTGATTACAAAGCGCAAAAGCAATTGCTCGCTGCCCTTGAAGCGTCCGGAACGCGTCGCCGCTCAGAAGGCGATAAGCGATGAGTGCTGCAGGAACGAGCCGGAAGAGTATGTTTCTTTTGCCAGCCGGTATTTTTGGCGTTCTGGCGATCCTGTTTCTCTATAGTCTTTGGCGAGGTCCGGTATCGGTACTGCCTTCGACATTGATCGGACATCCCGCGCCGCAATTTTCCTTACCAGCCTTGCCCGGCGCAACACTCGGCGGAACGGCGGTTCCAGGGTTCTCCAATGATGATCTCAAGGGTGGTGTTACAATCGTCAATATTTTTGCGTCCTGGTGCGTTCCCTGCCGGGACGAACATCCTTTGCTCTTAAAGCTTTCAAAGGATGCCCGCATCCGATTGATGGGGATCAACTACAAAGACCAGCCCGACAATGCCAGACGCTTCCTTGGCGCCCTTGGTAACCCCTATGAGGGCATTGGAATGGATACCGAAGGACGGGCCGCCATTGATTGGGGCGTTTATGGCGTCCCTGAAAGCTTCGTTATCAACCGGAACGGCGAAATCATCTATAAGCATGTAGGACCACTTACCGAAGAAGCGATCAAAGGCCCTATTAATGCGGCGATCGAAAAGGCGCTCAAGAGCAGTTAGCTCTCTTCGTTTTCGCTTTCTTCTTTCTTTCGTTCATACTTCATCATGACGGGTGCCTGAAGCATGGCAAATCCGATCGTCAATGCGGTTGTGCCAAACACTTTGAATTGAACCCAATAATCAGGAATGCCCAACCGTACGGCTTCATTCATCGCGGCTAAGACGAAAAAGAATAGGCCCCAACGCAGGCTCAATATTTTCCAACCTTCTTCGGTAAGATCGACAGCTTCTCCTAAGACAGCAGCGATCAATGGCTTACCAAGCATTAACCCACCCAATAAGAGGATTCCGAAAAGCGCATAGATGATGGTTGGCTTCATCCGGAAAAAGGTTTCGTCGTGAAGAAACAAAGTTAGCCCGCCAAACACCGCGACAATGATTCCTGAAACAATCGACATGACGGGCAAATGCCGTGTCAAAAAATAAGACAGCGCCATGGATGCAAAAAGCGAGACCATAAAAATGGCGGTCGCCACAAAAAAATCGCCAAAACTGTAGCCAATGAAAAAGACGGCAAGAGGTCCGAGATCAAACGCCAATCGAACAAGCGGATTGAGCTTTTTCTTTTTATTTGAAGTCATCTCGGTCACATTTTTCTCCCCTTATTCCACGTCCGGACTTGCTATCCCGCTTTTACTCAGCCAGTCTTGCATGACACTTAGCCCAAAGATGGGTCAATTGAGAAGATCATTGAAGAGTTCATTTTATGACCATTCCCTACGCCATTGATATTGAACCGCGTGCGACCATTCCCGTTGCAGGCGGAAGCACCGTTTTTCCGGTACGCCGCATTTACTGCATCGGAAGAAATTATGCCGCCCATGCACGAGAAATGGGCGGAGACCCGACACGGGAAGCACCCTTTTTCTTTCAAAAGGCCGCCGATGCCGTTCAGTTTTGTCCGGAAAATGAGACGGTTCAACACCCCTATCCCACGATGACGTCCAATTATCATCATGAAGTCGAAATGGTTGTAGCCCTCAAATCGGGTGGACGTAACATCGAAGAGAAAGACGCATTAACGCATGTCTTCGGCTATGCCGTCGGACTCGATATGACGCGTCGGGATTTGCAGGATGAAGCCAAAGCCGCCAAGCGTCCTTGGGAGGTTGGTAAGAGTGCTGATCATTCCGCTCCCGTTGGACCGCTTCATCCCGTATCTTCGGTTGGCCATCCTTCACGCGGTAAAATCAGTGTTTCCGTTGATGGCGAGCCACGGCAATCATCCGATTTATCGGATATGATTTGGTCCGTGCCGGAACAAATATCGATCCTTTCGCGCTATTTTGAGCTGAAAGCCGGCGATATTATTTTCACGGGAACGCCTGAGGGGGTTGGCAAAGTCGAACGCGGACAAACCATGCGCGCCTATGTCGAAGGGCTTGGCGCTATTTCATTGGCCGTTGTCTAACCACCATCGTCAATTTACCGGCCTTGCGTTAGAACAAGCTTCAACGCGAAGGCCGTAACAATGCCTGCAAATCCATAGTCGAATGCGCGCATCGCTCGCGGAGACGATTGCATGAAATTTGTAAATCGCTCGGCAATCAAAATAACAACCGCATTGGTTGGAATGCCGATCAGCAAGAAAAACAAACCCAAGAACAACAATTGACCAGATGCTGACGGATCACCCGCATCAATAAATTGCGGAAGAAACGTAACGAAAAAAACGATTACCTTTGGGTTCGTGAGATTGATGCCCAAACCTGTTAGAAAGGTCGCAAGCCAAGTTTGTTTCGGGACGGCGTTGCTATCAACCGAAAACGCGGATCCGTGCCGAATGGCACCATAAGCGAGCCATAACAAATAAAATCCGCCAATGATTTTTAAAATGAAAAACGCCGTCGCGGAGGCTGCCAAGAGCGCCGAAAGGCCTAGCCCGGCCAATAAAGCATGAACAATGAGACCCGTTGAGGCGCCGAACATGGCGGCAAATCCGGCGCTCCGCCCACCCGTAACGGTACGGGCAAGAAAAAGAG
>CANGLU010000053.1 GCA_947455025.1 Hyphomicrobiales bacterium | reverse complement strand
TCGCGGACACCGCCGCTTTCGCCTTGAATGCCGGGCTATGGTTCCGGCGCGGTCGTCTTCCCATGGTCTTCTCCTCGCTGGCAGCATCATGCTGCGGTTGCGCGGAAAGTCCACTTAACCAACCTGTCCAGTTTTCCCGAGCCACCTCTATCCAGCGATTCATTAGCGAAAAACTTCGCTGCATTTGAAGAAAAATCTTTAATAATAAAGGCACGATTTCGATAATTTCGGCTAAACTGAAGCATATCTTCATAATAATGTTGGTGATCCCATTCATGGCCATTTTCACCGGGCTGCCATGTTTCGGGGCCTGAATTCAAGGGTTGAGCCACGTAAGCATCAACTCCAAAAAGGGTTAAATTTTCACAGCTTGTAATCAAATGTTTAAACGTTCGTCCTTTCCAAACACCAAGCTCGACACCAACTTTAAGATTTTGGCTTTTACAAATTTGCTCAATAAAAAACTCTCTCCCATTAGGAATATTAATTCTCAGTTCGTACATTAAATAAGCTCCTAATGGCGGCGTAGTTATTTTTTAGTTATGTATCATTCTAAAGTTAAGATCTGAATACTATCAAAAGAGGTTAATTTAATTACGAAGTCCCGTCATACTTTGTCGTGCAGCGTCAATCACATCATCCCACTGCCCGACGCTCGCCTGTCTTAATAACTGCACCGATTGATACCAGACCATTTTATGCAAATCAGATCCGAAACTCCACTCGGCAGTCACGGGGATCATAGCAAAGCATTTCTTGCCGATCGCGCCGCAAATATGAACCGTCGTATTCTGAACGGATACGACGCAGTTAAGTTGCTCGACCAATCCGGCAAAATCATCAAAATCATCTAAGGTTGATTTAGGAAAGTGCAGAATATCTAGACCATGCTCGCGGTTGAATTGATCGATTTCGTCGGCAACGTCACCATATTGCAGGCTGACAAAGGTTGCGTTCTCTAATCTGAACAGCGGCAGCAATTGGGTGAGCGCAAGCGATCTATGGTGCATGCGGCTGGTTGTGGTTCCGCCGCGCCAGGAGATGCCGACGAGCCGATGTGGCCGCCTGCCCACCAATGTCTCACGGAAAAGCTCACTGGCCGCCGAGCTCGGCTTTAAATAGGGCGCGCCGGAAAAAGACGCGGCATCCGGGCGAAAAAGCCGCGGCAGGGAGCCGGTTGGCATCACCACTTCAAAATCCTTGGCTTCGCCTACCTTAAATTCCGCAATGTCTCTGAATTTAACCGCCGGAAAGGAATGGCGAAAGAGACGCAAAAGACGTTTCGTTAATAAGACAGTGACGGAAGAAGCGATCCGGCTCACATCATTCAGAATACTCAAAAACATGATCGTGTCGCCAACACCCTGCTCGTTGACCAGCAAAACACGCTTTCCACCAAGGTCATCGGCATGATCGATTGTCGAAAGATAGGGTTTAAATGGGTAAGCCTGCTCGCTCTCGCTTTTGATAAAGCCCGGCGTATTCCAGCGCGCGTCATAATCCCTAAAACCTTCTCGATACTCGCCGCTGCGGATCTTTAAGAGCGCCCGCGCAAATCGAATAATCTCATTGTTTGGCGAAATTTTTTCAGCTCGATCAAAAGCGCGGTCGGCTTCCGAGAGCAGCCCCGAGTTAGAGTAGGATTCGGCCAGATTAAGCCGTGTCCAGACATCGTTCGGTTCTAGCTTAAGCGCCTGTTGATAGGTCGCAATCGCGCTCCCAAAGTCACCCATATCCTCATAGGCGTTGCCCTTATTATAAAGCGAGAGAAAACTCGCCCCATATAGCCGCTCAAATTCGACATAAAACTCTACCGCAGCACCTGGGCGCCCTGCAGCTCGGTGTGCAATCGCCAAATTATTCATGGCGGCTTTATGAATACCTGGAGCCAGATTGCCCTTTGATCTCAACATTAGCTGGAATTGCTCAATCGCTCCATCAAAGTCGCCGATCGCGTTCAAAAACAACCCATAGGCATTTAAAATCACCGGCTCTTGACTGGAAAAGATCACCGCACGTTTATAAAATACACGCGCTTCTTCTCGGTTACCCTTTGCCTGCTGCACCTTGGCCAATCCAAGAAGAACGTCCGGATTGCGAGCATCAATTTTCAGGCCCGCCTTGAAGTGGGTTTCCGCCCCGTCCAATTGACCTTTTTCGAGCGCAGCTTGTCCTTCCGTCAGCAAGGCAACAATCTGATTGTGTTTCTTATGCGGCTTCACACGAGCGTCCCGATTAATCACACTATCCTTTAGCCGATCAGCAGCGATCTTTAAAACAAAAAAGGCCCCGGCACTAAGCCGAGGCCTCAAAGCATCCATTAGACCAGATGATTAGAAATCGCGACGAATGCGGAGGTAGAAGTAATTCGTCGTTGTACGGGTTGCGCCCTTGGTTTCAACTGTCTGGTAGGTTTCAGGACGGACATACATGCCTTTGGCAATATTGTATTTAAAACCAATGCCGTAGGTGTTCTTGGCATAGCTCGCGGTGCTGTTTGAACCCGATTCCGAGCCCGCATAGGCGTAAACCTGATCCTTGTTCTTGTTGATATTATATTCCAAAGCACCCGTTGCCATCGATGCGATCGAAAGACCAGTGCCGTCAGAGTTTGAATCAGCCATGGCGTTCATGGCCTTGTTATTCACATAAGACGATGGGTTGTCGAGGTAGGAAACCGCACCGTTTGCGTAGGCTGCGCCCAACTTGACAGTAGCATCGCCGAAGGCGAGGTCAGCGCGACCGAGGGCGGCGAAGCCCTGTGCGCTACCCGTTGTTGCGACAACTTCATGCGAAACCAAGCCACCCTTTAAGGTGACATCGCCGATCTTGCTGGTCGCTGCCAAGATCAAGTCAGGACGGGATGCCGAATAGGTGGTCGTTTTATTACTCGAGGTCTGCGAAGCAGATTCAGCTGCAACCGAAATGCTCGTAGTGCCAACTGGCATCGTGTAACCAATCACGCCGTTTCCCGTCGGCTGATACTGAAGACCAGAGTTATTGTAACCGTTCGAGAAGTCGACATAGGACGGAGCATAACCAGCACGGAAACCGCCCAAATCGACATAAGCCGATTCGGTCGTTACACCCGAGCCTGAGTCGTACATGCCGATACGGCCATTGACTGTACCGAGTTCGGAGTTCGACTTTGTATCAAATCCGAGAATGTATTTATATCCAAGCGAATACGGTGCTGTGCCGCGGGCAACGTTTGCCGTGTATTTGTTGTCGGAACGTACATAGCCACCGATCTTGATGCAGGTTTCGCCAGGAATGGCGAAATAGCCGGGCCCGAAGGCTGGGCAACCGGTTGCGGCTGCCGTCGCTGTAGGAGCGGCTTTCTTGGCTGGCAAGTCAGCAGCGAATGCTGATCCAACCGCCAAAATGGCTGCCGAAGAAAGGAGGAGTGAAGAAGTCTTCATAGGACACATCCATTGTTACAATACAGCGGAATACGCTGCTTCCATTTACGATCGTAGTGTTGATCTAAACACTTTGAATAACAAGTAAGGTCAGTCCTAAATCACGATTGTGACACTTTATGACAGCGCTCCCGTGTCCAATCTGCAACATTGTATTAAACTATTGTTAGGATCGGACTATGAGCAACGTCGATTGATGAGTTACGTTATACTAGTCTAACTTCCATATTGCGTAGTAATTATTCAATAAAAAAACCTCGGCAGTTGCCTGCCGAGGTTTCATGGAAAACTAATCCGTTAAGATTAGAAATCGCGTTCGATACGGATATATGCGCCGTTAGCAACCGTACCGCTAACAGTTTCCGTGTAGATTTCTGGACGGATGAACAGGCCCTTAGCAATCGTGTGCTTGAGAGCTGCTGCATACTGCGTCTTCGAGTAGCTGGTCGTTGTATTGGTATCAGAGGTCTTCGAGCTGATCGATTCAGCAAAGAGGCCAATGCTGTCGTTCTTACCGACAGGAACGTCGATCTCGCCCTGATAAACGGTTCCGCTTGAGAGGTCAGATGCGTCAGTAGCGGAATCAACCAATGCGCCGCCGCCGAGGTACTTCGATGCGCCGTTTGCGTAAGCTGCATAACCCATGAAGGATGCTACGCCTGCATCAAACGAAGCCTTGCCGATGAAAGCATAGCCCTGAGCTGAGCCAGAAGACGATCCAACAACTTCGTGCGACACTACGCCGGCATTGACCTTCAAGGCACCAACTGTCGTTACAAGACCGAGTTCGAGGTCAGGACGCGAAGCAGCGTATGTCGTTGTGAGGTTCGAATTGCGAGCTGAAACAGCTGCCACCGTGATGGTTGAAGCGCCAGCTGCCATCGAATAAGCAATCTGACCAATGTGCGGGCCGTATGCATCGCCGGAGTGGTTGTAGCCGCCGCCGATGTCGAACTGATCATCAGCAACACCTGCCGTCAAACCACCGAGCGAAACATATGCATCAGTCGTTGCGCTGTTTTCGATAAAGATCGTGCTCTTTACGGCGCCAGCTTCTGTCTGGTTCTGTGCATCAAACTGCAAACCATATGCGCCAGCGAGGCTGTAAGGAGCCGTACCGCGCGACTGGTTCGCAGCATAGGTATTGTTCGAACGAACATAACCCGAGATCTTGAGGCATGTGTCGCCGCCTGGGATGGCAATGTAGCCAGCGCCGAATGCTGCGCAACCGGTTGGGGCTGCTGCTGGAGCCGCCTTCTTGGCTGGGAGGTCTGCTGCGTATGCAGCGCCAGCAACGAGAAGTGCTGCTGAGGAGAGAAGTACAGTTGAGAGTTTCATTTTAAACATCCATTTCTAATGGGTGTGGAACGCGAGACACATCCAACACCGTTTCGACCTACCTTTTCTCTACCATCCCCATCACGAATACAACCCCAAGTTGTAGTTCGGGGGCGGGTTTCGGTGTATGTGTGGCAAAATCAACACAGAGACTATTCATGGATTTTATAAGCATATGAAATATATAGATAATATTAAATATTAAAAATTTATAAATTAGACATTATTGGCTTAAAATTGGTCTGGGATGCCATATTTCTATTGAAATCATCCTACCCTTACCCAGTGCTGTTTGGGCGTTCAGTACAATCTTTCCAGATAGAAAGGCCGTAGGTCCAGCATCGAAATCGGCTGACATCGGCGTATCATTTCTGACCGCAAATCGCAGGCCGGGTTGGCGGGCAAGCGGATTTCGTGCATGAAAAGCGTCCTTCTTCGGAGATGAATATCCATGGTCAGACGGCGCCTTATTTTTACGCTCGGGCTTCTCACAGCCTTTGCCGCGCTGTTTTCCGGCTTTATCCTTTGGCGAATCGGTGTGCCGCTCCAGATCGACGTCAACGAGGCTTGGAATGGCTGGCAGGTGGATCGTTTGCTTTCAGGGCAGCCGCTTTATCCCGAAGCCAATGCCCTCATTATTAATAATTACCCGCCCCTCTCCTTCTATATTATTGGCCTTGTCCGGCCGCTTTTTGAAAATGCCATCGTGGCAGGTCGCTGGATATCGCTTGCTTCGGTCATCCTAATCGCCCTGACAATCTATCTTTCGGCCCGTCATTTGGAGGCAGGAAAATGGGCCGCCAGTATGGGCGCATTCTGGTTTATCGCCACCATGACGCGGTTTTTTGGCGAATATGCAGGCATGAACGACCCCAATTTGCTCGCTTTGGCCGTTATGGCTGCCGGATTTGTCGTGTTTCTCCGCTCAACATCGCGGTCCACTCTATATATAGCGTTCACGCTTATGATGCTCGCGGGCATTATCAAGCACAATATTGTGGCGATGCCGTTTAGTGCGCTTCTCCTTCTTTGGCTTGCCAATCGCGGCAGAGCCATCGAAATCGCGCTTTATTGCGCGGTGATAATTGGCCTTTTAAGCCTCGCCCTCTTTGAATATTACGGCCTCGCCTTTTTCCAGCAGCTCCTGATGGCCAGGGAAGTCTCGTTCTTCCGGCCCCTTCAGCGGATCGGCCGCCTGCAATTTATCCTACCCGTACTGATTTTCTGGTTTATCTGGCTGAAATCGGCGCCTCCGAGCAAATCCAAGCGTGTCACGTCCGTTCTCGTTATGGCCTCCTTCGCGGTCAATGAGCTGGCACTAACCGGAGCGGGGGTAGCTAATAATGCCCAATTCGAGCTGGTCTTTGCCACCGGCCTTTGCCTTTCAGTGATCGTCGGCGACCTTCAGGGACGTTTTGCTTCCATCGGCCGAATAAGGTTTGATGTAGGCCTAGCGCTCCTTTGGGTTATGGCCGCGCGTTTCCTTTTGTGGCCTGCGTTGGATCCTTATCTCTTGGTGGTCTCATCAAGCTATAGAGCGGATATCACGGAAAAGGCCGCCATCATGCAAAGCGAGATTGAGCGGGTAAGGGCCATATCTGGCCCCGTAAATTGCACAATCCGCTCGGTGTGCTACTTGGCCGGAAAAGAGTTTGTGTTTGACGATTTTGCCATGAACCAACGGATCAAAACCAGACACGCTAGTGAGGCATCTATCCGCGCCGAGGCCGAGCGGCTGGGCATCCAATTTGTCGCGATCCGTGAAGAGGCCCGTTGGCGCTCTCCGTAAGAGAAAAATTCATCGCCCCAAGATCACGCTTCATCGAGAACCAAAATGGCAAAATAACTTGTCATCCGGGCCAAAACGATTAGGGGTCACGTAACTTCCTTTCATCTGCGGAAAAGCTAGCTTAATCGTGCGTGATCAAACAAATTCAAAGTCGGCATTTTTAGACGGGCTCTGGCTGGTGCTTTTGGCGAGCCTTGTTTTATGGGCGCTTATTCCAAGTCTTTATTTCGGCAATTTGCACACCGATACGCTTGAGGCTGCCTATTGGGGGCGCGATCTTGCTTGGGGCTATTCAAAACATCCCCCCCTCGTATCGTGGCTCCTGACCTATGTTTTAAGGCCGGGTTCCGCCCCTATCCTGACCCTGCTTGTTTTGGGGCAGGCCTTAGCCCTTCTTTCCGCTTGGTATGTGTATGATCTGGTACGCATTATTGCAGGACAACCAGCCGCGGTTTTAGCTGCCTGCATGATGATGATAACATCGGTCGCGACGTTTTACGCGCCGCAGGTCAATCACAACACGGTACTCGTACCCTTTTGTGCTGCGGTAATGAATTACGGCTATCGCTTTATGGATAGACGGCGATTGATCGACGCCATGGGCTTGGGAATTGCCACCGGATTGGGCATGATCACAAAATACGAGATCATCTTCGCCCTTGTTCCGCTTCTTGCACTCAGCATCATCACGCCCCGCTTCCGTGACGTCTTCCTTTCAATAAAAACCTGGCTGGCCATCTTTATTTCGATTGCTATGTTTCTGCCCCATCTCCAATGGCTATCAAGCCATGGCTGGAGCAGCCTTTCGCGCGCCGTAGGCTCGTCACCGATGGATGGCATTTCGGCCGCACTCTTCAGTATTTGGGGTTTGTTTATCGGCTTTGTGGCGGTGATCGCCTTTCCGATCATCTTCATCTTGCTCTTGCGGGGCCGTAAAGCTTTTCAAGCCATTCCGCATGATAAGTCCGACGAAACACGAAAACTCGGTTATGTTTTTCTCTTTGCGCCCTTGATTGCGGTCGGCTTGGCGAGCCTGATGACCGACCAATTTATAAAGGCCTTATGGCTATTGCCTTTGACACCTTCGGCTATTATTGGGCTCGCTCTTTTGACCCGTAAAGCGCCGACCGAGGACAGCCCTGCTCATCCATCGGCGGTGGCGCTGACGGTAAAACTGTCCGCCGCCATTTTTATCTTATTTCACGCTTATCTGCTGATCAGCGACGCGATTGACCAGCCGGTTGAATCCTACCTTGCCGACACAAAGCCCGTCAGTGAGGCTGCAGAAGCTTTATGGTCGAAGCATTCCAGCGAAAAACTCACCTGCATCATTTCTGACGAGGGCAAAGTGAGCATTTCGCCTGTGTTGTGGATTGCATCGCGCCCGCAAATCCTGCCACTGAGCACCGAATGGATGACGAAGGAACGTCAAGCCAATTGCGCGGCGACCGGTGGCATTGCCGTAAAATTTGTTCTTGATGGCCGTTTTCCGGTTGAGGAAAAATTCCCGCACGCTTGTTTAAACGATGCGGTTCATATGCATATCAACTCAGTCATCGGGCTCGCTAAAACGGGGTGGGATGCGGAGGTGATTTATGTTGCGCCCGATTCAAATCCTGATTGTGGCAATTAATGCCCCAATAGAGTGCTTTGTTTCCAGATATTTCGTATTAATTTATCAGATCGCATTTCCATTGATCGAAAGTACCTCTGCCATTATCGGAAATGTCTTTACGATTACCTCGAGCACTGGCCTTATTCACCTCAAACGGGCTCGCTGAGGTCGGCCGTCAGGCTATTTTTGCCGCGGGCAAATGCCAGTAAAAGCAGGCCAGCGCCGACAATTAATCCGGCACCAACGATAGAATTCAGCCCAGGCATTTCGGCCCAAATCAAATAACCCCAAATGGTTCCCCAAATCAGATTCGTATATTCGAAGGGCGTGACAATATTCGCCTCCTCCAACCGATAGGCCTCGCCCAACATCGTCATACCAAGGGCCGCAATCGGCCCGCAGGCTGCGATCAAAAGGAAGTCGCGAAGGCCGGGCGTCTCCCACTGCCGCAGCAGGAATATCAAGCTCTTATGGCCGGTATACTCGCCGCCCCACGCCGTGATCCCAATCGCTAACAGTCCCGCCGCCAGAAGATAAAGCAGGTTCTGATAAAACGACATGACGGCAGAAGAATCCTGCAAACCAATGCGTCGCGCCAGTATTTGCGCGCTCGCATAGGCCAGCGCCGAAAATATTGGAAGTAAAGACGCGGCCTCGAACACACTACTTCCCGGCTGGACCATAATAATCGCACCAACAAACCCGAGGCAAACGGCGCCCCAGCGCAGGAGCGAAATTTTTTCTCCCAAAATCTGCCCAGCCAAAGCCGTCACAAAAAGCGGCACAGTGGCATATAATGCGATGATATCGGCCAATTTCATGACCGGAAACGCCAAAAAATAGCTTGTATAGGCACAAAGCAGCAATAATCCACGGAAAATCAGGGCTCCGCGGCGCGGCGAGTTTAGTGTTTGCAATCCGCCAGATCTCGCGACTAAAAACAAAATAAAGGGAATGGCTACAACGCAGCGGGTAAAGATAACCTCGTGGACAGGATAGTTTCCGCTGACTGTTTTAATGGCGATGTCTTGAAGAGAAAAAGTAAGAATCCCGAGTAACAGCCAAATTACTGCTTTGAGCCGCTTAGAAATATGCATTTAAGCGCCCTCCGACGTCCGATCTATGGTAATTCATGCTAAAACGTAAAACTGAATAGTCAGTTTATCGGACGTAATCTTAAAACTATCGGATAGATGATCGCACACGATTGTCCAGACGTCATGTCCGAGAACGCCACAATCTACTTTGAACGCGCAAAATTGAACGCATTTGCGATAGATAAATACAGTGCTTTGAGTGATCAGGAGGCCATTTGCAGTAATCCCGAGGGCATTTGCGATACATAAAAACAGATATTTTATGCTGTTTTGACAAAAATGCGCGGTTTTAATCAAAAAATGGGGAGCCTGTCGGGTACCTCCGGCGTTATGCCCCTTGACTACCCTCTCTTGCTGGCCAGGACTGAAGATGCCGTCGAACTCCCCACACGCGCCAAACTGGGCCGACTGGCTCGACGTTATCTTCGAGCAAATCAACATCGCCAGCTCGGCGGGCAGCACGGCCGAGCACACGCAAGGGGAAGCGATCCATCTCGTCCGGTCGTCGCTCAAATATGCCTGCGCATTGCTGAGGCTGGCGCCGCCATCGATCCGCGGGCCGGCAAAAATGCATCGAAAAAATTTACAAAAAATCGCCCGCCGCCTGTCGCGCCTGCGTGACCGCTGCGTCTTACGACAGACGTTAATAAGCCTGTCGAAAAATAGTCAAATCCAACTTCCCGACGAATTAACCTTTGAGGAACGCCGCGCCCTCGACCGCGCCACACTTCGTTTGGAAGAGGCTAAAAGCCAATTCAGCGACATCCTGCATCCAAACGAAAATTCCGATGTTCTGATACGGAGCATCAAACGGTTTAAGAACAAGATGCAAACAAGGGAACCGCGAGATTGGAACAAGGCGACAATCGCCAAGATCCACGCCTATCGATCGGCACTCATCGTGCACTCGTGCCACATTCGATTTTTGAATGGCGCAACCGGAAAACCAAAACCAGACTACATCGAAAAGATCGGAAAATTAAGGTTGCGCCTCGGCGAGATCAATGACCTCGACCGCCTTGTCTCATTTTCGAGACAAGGCCGATTGCAGAAGCATTTCCACATTGATTCAAGCATTGTAGAAAAAGCCGAAATGCGGCAACAAAAAATCCGGAAAAGGCTGCAAGAGAAAGCCTAGTTCCTACTCTCCCTTTTTCGGAAAACGCGCGTCGGATTCAACCACATTCAAATCCATATGATTTCGCATATAACGCTCGGATGCTTTTTGCAGCGGTTGAAAATCCCACGGATAATAATTGCCATTTCTCAACGCCTCATAGACCGCCAATCGCCGCGTCTGTGAACGCCTGACATCAAGATCATACGCGTCAAGGTTCCATCGCTCAGCGACGCGGGCCATGAGACTTTCTAAAACAGTCG
Source organism: Hyphomicrobiales bacterium (assembly GCA_947455025.1). Lineage (GTDB taxonomy): Bacteria > Pseudomonadota > Alphaproteobacteria > Rhizobiales > Beijerinckiaceae > CAIUPE01. Next base: position 6,242 of record CANGLU010000053.1, on the reverse strand, counting down.
CATAGGCCGGATCTGTCGCAAGATTGTTCACTTCATGCGGATCGCTTTCAATGTTGAATAATTGAACGGGATCCTTGCCAGCAAGGTTCAATTTGAAAGCACCTTCACGCACCATCACCATTGGTGCAATCGAACCCTCGGCCGCATATTCGACCCTGACAACGGCGTCAGCGCGATGTCCGCCCTCCAATGCGGGCAATAGACTTGCCCCATCCAAATCATCAACAAGGGCACCACACTCCACGGAAGCCAAGTCCATCAAGCTTGGAAAGAGATCAAGCGTAGAAGCGACAGAGGTAACTTGCCGCGGCTTGAAGCGATCAGGCGCGTGAAACATCAAAGGCACGCGGGACGAGCCTTCGAAGAAACTCATCTTGAACCACAGACCACGCTCGCCGAGCATGTCGCCGTGATCGGAGGTGAAGACGATGATTGTATTATCGTCCAACCGACAATCTTTGAGGGTTTGAAGGATCTCGCCGATTTTATCATCAAGATAAGAAATATTGGCCGCATAGGCGCGACGGCTGTCGGCAGCCATTTCAGGCGTCAGCGTATAGTTGCGCCAATCCGACATATCAAAAAGCCGCTTGGAGTGAATATCCTGCTGTTCATAGGGAATATCGGCGACCGCAATTTCCGGAAGAGACCCTTCTGGATAAAGGTCCCAATATTTTTTCCTGGCGACGTAGGGGTCGTGAGGATGGGTAAAACTAACCGTTAAACAAAACGGACGATCGGCTTCGCGCCTTGCGTATTGATAAAGCCGCAGCTTGGCGTGATAGGCGACCTCGTCATCATATTCCAACTGATTGGTGATTTCAGCAGTGCCCGCATTCGTGACGGACCCCAGATTATGATACCACCAGTCAATCCGCTCATTCGGTTTGGTCCAATCGGGTGTCCAGCCAAAATCGGCCGGATAAATATCGGTCGTTAGTCGCTCTTCAAATCCATGCAATTGATCGGGGCCGACGAAATGCATCTTGCCGGACAGGGCTGTCCGATAGCCGGAACGACGCAAGAGATGGGCGAAGGTCGGGATCGATGATTGAAATTCGGCGGCATTATCATACACGCCCGTACGCGACGGCAATTGGCCCGACATAAAGCTCGCACGGGATGGCGCGCACAGCGGGCTCGGGCAATAGGTATTACTGAACCGAACGCTTTCTTCCGAAAGCTTCTTCAAATGTGGCGCTTTAAGAAAAGGCGCAGGCCCATCGGGAAACCATGTTCCGTTCAGCTGATCGACCATAAGGATCAAAATATTGGGTTTTGGCTGTGGCATTTATGAATCCTTGTGAGGCATCGATCGTGTCGCTCGGTGTTGGCGGCCCTAATCCGTCTGTCCAGACCGTGGCAGGCCAAGATGGCCGCTTCTTTGCCAAAGGCGGCAAAGAACGTCGCAATTTGGACGCCGCACCTCGTCATGGGCGCTGAGCTTGGGCAGGCACATCGCAAAACAAAAAACGCGGCCGGAATTCCGGCCGCGTTAATGGGATCAAGAAGGGATAGGCTAGGCCACAAGCCCGCTATCAATCATCGATTAGCGGAGATCCGTGATCTTCGTAACCGTATCAACCGTTGTCTGAAGGACGCGGGCATTACCGTTATAAACCTGCTGCGCACGGATCATATCCATAAGCTCGGAGGTAATATCGACGTTAGCCTGCTCCAAAGCACCCGACATGATGTTACCGGCTTTCGGAGCGCCAGCCGCCGTAATAACAGGCTGTCCGCTGGTGCCCGTCTGAACGAAGCGATTACCGCCGATGTCTTTCAAGCCGGAATCATTGGCGAAGTTTGCGAGTTCCAAAAAGCCCATCGTGTAGGTCGAGCCATTCGAATAGGTCGCGGCAAGCTGACCCTTTGAGTCAATCGACACGCCCTGCATAAGAACCGGATCGGTGCTGAACTTAGAAAGTTCGGACAACATCGCAGGGCTCTTCTTGTTCGCATAAATCGGGCGAACAAGTCTAACATCTTTCAAACTGGGGTCGAACGAAATTATAAGCTTATTTGAATGACTTGGATCAACAGCTACAGTTGATGGCGACGGAAAGGCCGCTGCGATCTTTGCCATTACTGTATTAGCGATAGATGCTGGTGTATCGCCTTTGTGAACATCAAATACGAAACCGGCAACGGATATAGTCATATCAGCGGTTGCATTCGTTGTTCCGAAATCGATAGTCTGAATTTTTGACTGCGCCCTTGATGCAACAGCCGCAGTACTCCCGGATCCGAATACGCCCCCAACGTTTCCGGAATCACCGGATACATCGACCGTCTTGCCAGAGGCATTTGCAGCACCAGGCGCAGCTGTTGGCCATTCGAACTCAAGCGATTGAAGATTTCCACTTGTTATTTTACCTTCTGCAACTGTTGGGCGGTCAGATGCACCAACTCCCGCGGTATTAGCCGCAGCAACGATAGCACTATTTAGCGCATCTACAAAGCCAGTCGGATCACTCGGAACAGTAACATTCACGTTTAGAGCAATTGGAGCGGAAGGCGAAGCCGTGCTCATTGCTGATGTCGCAATCTTAAAACTATATTTATCACCTGACGTTAGTACTCCGCTTGTTAATGCCACATTATCAACAAAGGCATTAGCTGGCTCAAAGTCTTGAGTCGTAACGGCCGTCGGAGACACGGGCGTAGGCTGATTGACGCCTACCGGTACAGGGCCGGCTGAAAATGGATAGGCTATTTTTACACCTGAAGCGTTCAAAGAACCCGTAACGGCCACGGATGATAATTTTCCATTAGTCACTGCTGGAGCGAGAGCATTGGCTACCTTCTTGGCCATGGTTTCGGGTGTCTCGCCTGCTGTAAAATCAATAGTAATACCTGCAACAACGATCGAGGTATTGGCAGTTGAATTGCCATTGAACGAAAGCTGTTGAATTTCCTGATTGGCGATCGAGCCGTCGGGAAGCGTGCTGCCGGCTGCAAATTGCGGCAAGACTTTGAGCGACTGCGACTGATTGAGGTTCGGAACCATAACCGTGTTGCCATTCGCGTCGAGCGCTGGCGAGCCGTCGGAGTTAAAGGACTGAACGGCCTGGAAGCCCATCAACTGATTGCCCGACGAGTCGACGATGAAGCCGTTGGCGTCGAGGCCGAAGTTTCCGGCGCGTGTAAAGGTCATGGGTGCGCCGGGCGATGGGTCTTGCACGACAAAGTAGCCGCGACCATCAATGGCCAGATCTGTCACGCGGCCCGTCGTCTTAACGGCACCCGCGGTGGTGTCGCGAGAAACCGAACTCGTCATGACGCCGCTTCCGACGGCCGTTTTAGGATTGGAAGCCGGATCGCTCGAGAACACATCGCCGAAAACGGCCGTGGAGCGCTTAAAGCCAACGGTGTTGGCGTTGGACATATTGTTCGATGTTACGTCCATCGATTTCTGAGCGGCATTAAGGCCAGCCATGGTTACCGAGAGCATTGTAGTCCTCCGTTGAAAATCCTGTCGGACGGAATTTAGCAATTAGCGTGCCAAGTCCTGTCCGGGTGCTCACGGGAAGGCCTTCCATAAAATAAATGGTCGGGGCGGCTAAAAGGTTTGGCGCCGGAGCCGTTCTCTGTCTCGGGATCAAGAGAAGGACGAAGACCATGTTGCACTCGAACGCGCTTAAGGCCTACGAACAAGTCGAGCAGGACTTTATGGTTGAGAGCGCCAATCGGCACCGTCTCGTCGAAATCCTCTTCACCGAATTGGTGGCCTCGATTGACCGCGCCCTGATGGGTATTTCGGTTGACGACCAGATGGCCCGCTCTGCCGGCGTCAGCAAGGCATTGACGATTGTCTATTCGCTGCGCACCAGCCTTGACTTCGAGCGTGGCGGCGATGTCGCCAAATCCCTTGCGGATCTTTATGATTGGGCGCGCCTGCAGCTTCTGGCGACCAATAATGACCGGGCAACCGAGCGTTTGACGGCGGTTCGCACGTCGATTTCCGAGATTGCCGAGGCTTGGTCGTCGATCGCCAATAAGGTCGGCTAAGGCCTAATCCGGCCGGCCAATCGAAAATTTACGCATTTTCTCAATCAAAGTGGTGCGCTGGATGCCGAGCATCCGCGCGGCCGCTGAGACCGAATGATCGGTATCCGCCAGCGCGATCCGGATAAAATCCGTCTCGAGTGCGGCTATATGGTCTTTCAGGCTGAACTCGCCATCCGACGATAACAGCATCCGGATCGACTGGTCCCGCGCATCCGATGGCGCCATGGCTGCCAAAGCGGCTTCCGACGAAATCGGGTCGGACACGGGTTCATCCTTGGCGAACTCGGCCAACGCATCCCAAATGGCGTCTTGCTCCTCGGTGGCCGGACGCGGTTGGCCCGGAAAGAGCATATGCGACATGAGATCGCCATCAATTTGCCGATCCGCATATAAAGCCCCGGCCCGCTCGAGAATATTTCTCAGTTCACGGACATTTCCCGGCCAATCATAGGATTTAAGGACTTCAAGCGCGCCCTCGGTCAAAGCGGGAGGCTTCGGGAAGCCCTGCGCCTCAAAGCGCTTTATAATAGAGCCGACCAATGCCGGAATATCCTCGAGCCGCTCCCGAAGGGGAGGAAGGAGGATCGGGAACACATTAATACGGTAGAACAGATCCTCGCGGAATTTCTGCTCGTCGATCAATTGCCGCAAATCGCGGTGGGTCGCGCAAACAAAGCGGACATCGATCGAAATCGATTTTGAGCCGCCCACGCGCGTAAAGCTGCGCTCCTCGATCATGCGGAGCAGTTTGACCTGCATATCAAGCGGCATATCGCCGATTTCATCCAGAAACAGCGTGCCGCCGTTCGAAAGCTCCATTAATCCCGCGCGGTCGCGCATGGCGCCCGTAAAGGCGCCCTTCTCGTAGCCGAATAATTCGCTCTCGATGAGTTCGCGAGGGATCGCCCCGCAATTAACCGGCACAAACGGCCCCGATGCCCGGGCTGACCGAAGATGGATCGAGCGGGCAACAATCTCCTTACCACTGCCCGATGGGCCTTGGATGAAGACCGTGGAGCCCAAAGGAGCCACTTTGCCAATCATATCCGACACGTTCCGCATCGCCGGACTGGGCAAATCCATAAATCGCGAAAAATCTTGTTCGGACACGCAGTACCTTTACACTACCCAGAGTTGTCGGCTTTTTGACATACACTTACCATTCGACCGATTTTCTTAAGCCCATATCATTTCGAAATGGTTGCTATTATTGGTGCCAAAGCCGCAATTTCGACAAATTTGAATAAATTTTTTGAAAAGTTTAAAAAAAATTAAGACAAAATTTATGAAGCTTAACAACAACTTAATTTAAATTGTGGCGAGCGGCTTCAAGATCCGCCGACCAAATTTCGAAAACTTGGCAAGATCGTTGCTTTCATAGTTCTCGAACGGGTCAGCCCGAAGGAGTGGACAATGAACACGGTACTTTGCATCAACGACAATCTCGCCGACGGCGAAGCCTGGATGACCCATCTGCATATGCGGGGTTACGAGACGGTATCCTCCGATATCAAGGGCCTTGCATCGATCAAGAACGACGCATGGAAAAGAACCGGACTTCTTCTGTCGCATGAAGCGGCGAAAGTGTTAGCGTCCGATACGGCCGGTCTTGCCGGTTGGTGCCGCAAGCTGAAGGCCGACCGGATCGTGGTTGTCGACAAGCCCGGCGAAACATTCGCGCTGAAAGGCGAGTTCAACGGCTCCGTGTTGCGCCTCACCCCATCGACCGTTGGCTGGCGTTACGCTTCCGAAGTCGCCGCCCGCTTTCTCGACGCGGATCAGAATGTCGCCGCCGGCGACCCGCAGACCTTTAATCTCCTTCGTCTCGCCCGCCGCGTTGCCATGAGCGATGTGACCGTGATGCTTGTTGGTCCGACGGGCACGGGCAAGGAAGTGATCTCGAAATATCTTCACAATTCATCCAAGCGCAGCCGCGAAGCCTTCATTGCGGTGAACTGCGCAGCCGTGCCAGACACGATGCTCGAAGCGCTTCTATTCGGGTATGAAAAGGGTGCCTTCACCGGCGCGCATACGCCGAACAAGGGCATCTTCAGAGCAGCTGATGGCGGCACCCTCTTGCTCGACGAAGTGTCCGAAATGGCACCGCATCTTCAAGCCAAATTCTTGCGCGTTTTGCAGGAAAAAGAAGTGACGCCTTTGGGCGGTTCAAAGGCTGTTCCGATCGATGTGCGTGTGATTGCAACCTCCAACCGCTATATGATGGAAGAGGT